>WQYM01000082.1 GCA_009781235.1 Bacillota bacterium | reverse complement strand
GCCGGCAACCCCAACGTCGGCAAAACCAGTCTGTTTAACCGCATCACGCACTCGGCCGAGCACGTGGGCAACTGGCACGGCGTGACGGTCAAAGCCAACACCAAGGAATTCCTCTATGACCACCGCCGGATTTCGCTTACCGATTTACCCGGCATTTATTCGCTCACGGTCTACTCAAAAGAGGAAGAGATAACAAGAGACGCCGTTTTAGGGATTAGGGGTCAGGGGTTAGGGGTCAGCGTAGGGGCGGATGGTAATCCGCCTGCAAATGAGGAATTAGGAGTGAGGAGTGAGGAACGTCGGATGGATAGGAGTCAGCTTTCAGGGGTTAGCGGTCAGGAATCAGAAGAAAATAGATCCGCAATTCCTAATTCCTCATTCCTAATTCCTAATTCTTTTGATGCCGTTGTTTGCGTTTGTGAGGTCAATAACCTGTCCCGCAACCTGTATTTTGCGCTCCAGCTATTAGAGTTGGACGTGCCCGTTTTAATAGCGATTAACATGATGGACGAGCTCAAAAAACGGGGGCGCGTTTTAAACTACCGTCATATTGAGCGCGCACTTAAAATCCCCGTCGTGCCCCTATCGGCAAAATACCACAGCGACGTGCACCTTTTGACGGATGTCGCGCTGGATTTTATTAAGCAGGGGCAGCGCAATACCGCGCGGCTTTCGTATTTGGACGCATTGCCGGTGCGCGAATTTTCCTCTATCATCGGCTCTAACGCGGCAAAAGCGGGCATATCGGCGCGTTGGGCAGCGATAAAGTGCATGGAAAACGACGCACTTGTTTTAGAAAGACTGAATTTATCTAAAACGCAAAAAGCGGCGCTCGCGCATTTTGGAGATTGCCAAGCCGAAGTGGCGCGGCTAAGGTACGAATTCATCGATGGCTTTATGTGCGGCGCGATTTCTAAAAACGTCGCGTCCGAGCACCACGAGATGCACGAACACGCCGAGCACGGAGTACCGATTGAAATCGAAGTAGGAGTTAGGAAAGAGGAAGTAGGAAGTGATGATGAGAAATGTCGGATGAAAAAGGGCCGACGGGTGGTGGCCGGTAGTCGGGAAACAGAAAAGAATCCATCCAAACTTCCTACTTCCTATTTTCTACTTCCTAATTCAGCAAAGCACAAACGCCTCCATGACAAGCATGCCGCCGACGCCGCGCGCTACACGCACGGTTTTTCAAAACTGGACCGCGTTGTGCTGAATAAATACCTGGCGATTCCGATTTTTCTGCTGGTGATGGTTGCGATTTTTTTCCTCACCTTCGGCGTCGTCGGGTTTTGGGCGAGCGAGGGGTTGTGGTGGGGGATTCAAAACGGCGTGCGCTCACCGCTGAAAAGCAGCCTTGAATCGATTAACTGCCCCGCGTGGATTACCGCGCTCCTCGCCGACGGGGTTATTAACGGCGTGGGCGGAATTTTGAGATTTTTGCCGCAGGTTGTGCTGCTGTTTTTCTTTTTGGCGATGCTCGAGGACAGCGGCTACCTCTCACGCGTCGCGTTTATGACCGACGGGCTGTTCAGAAAACTTGGGCTTTCCGGCCGCTCGGCGTTTACCCTACTTATGGGCTTCGGCTGCAGCGCAACGGCGGTACTCACCGCAAGGGGCTTAGAGGACGAAAAAACGCGCCGTAAGACGGTGCTGGTCACGCCGTTCCTCTCATGCAGCGCGCGACTCCCGGTATACGCCGCGGTAGCCGGGGTGTTTTTTACGACGGCAGCCGGCTTTTCACCGCTCGTCATCCCCCTTATCATTTTTGCGCTGTATGTGCTGGGCGCGGCGGTCTCACTCACGCTTGCGTTCATTTTAGAAAAAACCAAGCGGTTTAAAAGCGGCAAGCTGTCGTTTATTATGGAAATGCCGCCGTACCGCGTCCCGACGGGGGAGCGCGTCTGGCAAATTATTTGGAAGAACTTAAAAGCCTTTGTCGTACGTGTCGGCACGGTGGTTTTTGCGCTCAACGTGATTGTGTGGTTGCTGGCAAACTTCTCGCTTTTACACGGATTTGTGGCGGGCACGGAATACCGGAGCATTTTAGAAACCTTCGCCTCTTTCATCGCGCCCGTTTTTGCGCCGCTGGGGTTTGGGGACTGGAAGGCCGTCACCGCGCTTATCGGGGGCTTGGCGGCAAAGGAAGTCGTGGTGTCGATTTTGCTAAGCTTCGGCGGGGCGGAAGCGGTGTTTACGGGTGAATTTGCCGCGCTTGCCGGGCTCTCGTTCATGGTATTTACGCTGCTTTATGTGCCTTGCGTCGCCGCGCTTGCTTCTATCAAAAAAGAAACCGGCTTCAGGTGGATGCTCGCCTCGCTGTCGCTTTCCCTCGGCGTCGCCTACCTGTTTTCACTGGCATTTTATTGGACGGGGCGTTTGATCTTGGCGCACGCGGGGCTGGCCGTCGGTGTTTTAATCGCGGCCGCCGTCTTTTTGGCCGTCGGTATTGTGATTTACCGCATGCTCAAAAAGAAATCCCCGTGCCCCTACGGTTGCGCAGGGTGCGACGGGGAGTGCAGCGACAGCGAAAAACGAATAAAATAGCAAATAACAAACGGGGACGGGGGCAATTTGTTGTAACAAACGGGGACGGGGGCAATTTGTTGCGTCCCAATTTGTTACCCATTTGTTATTTTTACTCCGTCTTATCTTTTTTGTCGGACAAGGAAAAACAAACCAATACAACCCCGCCTGCCAAGCCGATTGCGGCGAAAACCGCAAAAAAGACAGCTGCAGGGACATAAAAACCGTCGATCGTCAGCCCCAAGATGATAAAAAGAATGCTAAACGCAATCATAACAGGGATTACGATCCGGCATATGCGTTTAATCTTGTCCGCTTTATTTTTGTCCATAATTGCATCTTCCTTTTATCTAATATGTGCAGTATAGCACGATTTTTAAAAAAGTCAAGCCAAATCAGCTTGACGGCAAACAATTATTCATATCAACGTATCATAAGTCCGCCCTCGCACTAATACCATATAGCATGGCGGAGAGTTTGTCCAAAGTCCTACCCGAGCACATATTAAAACCCATCGTCGGGCGGCTTAACTATGAAAAAATCTACGAGGTTCGACTTCGTTCTAACCGCCCGGTCGCGTTAAACTACGGCGGAAAGTTTTATTTTTTGTCCGAAACCGGGCTGTCGTGTGAATCCGAAAACGCCATCGTTGCGGAGCCAAAGCTCATCGCCGAGGTCGTGGTGCGCGCCACGGATTATTCGCTTTATGCCGTCAACGACCAGCTAAAGGCAGGATTTTTGACGATTCGGGGGGGCTTGCGCGTCGGCATCGCGGGCGAGGTGGTGCGCGACGGCGAAGCGGTGTGCACCGTAAAAAACTTTACGTCCGTCAACATCCGTATCCCGCATGAGGTCAAGGGCGCGGCGGATAAGCCGTATAAGTTTTGCTGCCAAAACGACTTGCACAACACGCTGATTGTTTCGCCCCCCGGGGCCGGCAAGACGACCGTTTTGCGGGATTTGGCGCGTCAGCTCGGCAACCGTTTTCCTGCGCTCAACGTCCTTTTGGTGGACGAACGCAACGAGCTGGCGGCATCGTATTTGGGCGAGGCGCAGCTTGATGTAGGTATCCACACGGACATTATTGCCAACTCCTCTAAGGCATACGCTTTTTCCGCCGGAATCCGGGCACTGGCACCGGATGTCATCATTACCGACGAGCTTTCCGGCGCCCCGGATGCTGCTGCCGTCGAGTATGCGGCTGCGTCGGGCGTCAAGGTTTTTGCCTCCGCCCACGCCTCCGACCATTTAGACATCGCTCTAAAGCCGGGTTTTGAGAGCCTTATCAAGAAGCGCATTTTTTCGCGCTTTGTAGACCTTTCCATGTCGCAAGGCGCCGGCACCTGCGACGGGGTATTCGACGCGGACTTCAACGCGGTATACTCCGTATAATTTACGACTTGCAATTTACAATTTACAAATTTCGGATAAGTATCAGTTAATTGTGAATTGCAAATTGTTAATCGGTTGCCTATTCAGTTTCTTAAAAACATTCCAAAGGCGGACTGCCACTATCATCACCAAATTCCTTCTCGTCATCATCGCCTCGGCGGCCGGAACGTTTGGCGGCATGTACCTTTCCCGGAGGCTTAAAACCCGAGCAGGCTATTACGCCGCGCTGGGCGCGTTCATCAACCACATCTCTTCCGAGGTCAAATTCCGTAAAAACCCGATTAAAATCATTGTCGCAGATTTTCTTGCCGATAACGAAACGCCGCTTTCAAAAAACCTGTCCGAATACGCCGATGCCCCCGATCCGATCTCTGCCGTGCTCTCCCGCGGCGTACTGAAAAAAACCGAGAGCGCCGAGGTGCAAAAATTTCTCTCCTCCTTAGGATACCTCGATTCGGATACGCAGGTTTGCGAGCTTCAGCTCTACAAAGAAAAATTTGCCGCCCTCTCATCGGATGCGTCCGAAAAATCCAAAAAATACGCCGCGATGTATGTAAAGCTCGGTTTTTTTTTGGGGCTGGCGCTGGGGATTGTTGTATTATAGTGCAGTAGTGCAGTAGTGCAGTAGTGATGGATAGAAATCACAACAATATTTACAAAAGCAAAATCGCATTGCCATCGAATTAGAAAAACCTTCACTGCTGCACTACTGCACTATTGCACTACTGCACTATTGCACTACTGCTCTTTTCATTGCGACCGCAGGGAGCATCATGGACATCGGAATCATTTTCAGAATCGCCGCCATCGGCATCATAACGGCCATCATCAACCAGCTTTTAAAAAAGTCGGACAAAGAGGAGATCGCCACGCTGGTAACGCTCACCGGGCTTATCATTGTTTTAATGATGGTCATCGATTTGATTGCCAGGCTGTTCGGCTCCTTGCAGTCGATATTCAGCATGTACTAATATTCAACGAAAAACGAAAAACGAAAAACGAGGGATAAGTGTTTGAGGGTTCAAGAAATTCTTTCTTTTATTCCAAGCATATATCGCATGGTTTTCTACTATCCACCCATCCGACATTTTTTGTTTTTCATTTTCGTTTATCACCATGGACATTTTTAAAATTGCGGCGATCGGAATCATTACGGCTATGTGCGTGCTTATACTGCGCCAGCAGCGCGAGGAAACGGCCGTGCTCGTCGCAATCACCGGCGGCGTGCTTATTTTATTGTCCGTCGTCGATTACTTCGCCCAAGTATTCCGCGTTTTATCCGATTTAATGGACTCCTCCGGGATTCCGGGCACCGTGTACGCGACCGTATTTAAAATCGTCGGGGTCGGATACATCGCCGACTTTTCCGCCGGGATTGTCGAGGATACGGGGCAAAAAGCGCTCGCCGACAAAATCCTTTTGGCCGGAAAAATCGTCATCATGGTACTAAGCCTGCCGATACTGGTGCTGTTGTTTGATACGGTAACGACGATGCTTGGGTAGGGAACGGTACGCAACCGAGATAACAGATAACAGATAATAGATAACAGAAAATGGACTGATTTTTGAATCGGAATTAAGCCTTGTTCTCAAACTCATATCAATATTCTGCTATCTGCTATCTGTTATCTGTTATCTGTTATCTGTTATCTGTTATCTGTTATCTGTTATCTGTTATCTCTGAAAGTAACTATGCTGAACCGAAAACAAAAATCTACCCGCAAACGCCTGTTATTCCTCCTCGCGCCCTTGCTCTTTCTCGCGGCGTTTTTTTGCATGCCTTCCGTCGCCTCCGTTAAGGCCGTCACCGCCGACGACGGTTCCGCGCCTGCCGAAAAAAGCGCCGCCGAAAAGGATTTGTCCAAAAGCATAGACGGCATTTTGGAGGAACTAGACCTTTCCGGAATCGAACAATTTGTCCACTCGTTTGACAGCTCCGAGCGTTCGGTGTTCGGCGGCGGGTCGGCTGCCGACCGTATCCGCGCCATTGTTTCGGGCGATATAAACTTAAACTACGGCAATTTTTTCTCCTACCTTTTGGAGGTCGTGGGGGTCAGCGTGCTTTGGTACCTTCCGATGATGCTTGCTATCTTAGCGATTGCCATTGCCGTCAACATCCTCCATTCGGTGAAAGGCAAGAATGGAAGCGAGTCGGTCGGCAACATCGTCAACTTTGCGGGCGTCGCCTTGGTGGCGGCGATTTTGGCGGTGCAGATTACGATGCTGATGGTGTCCGCGCGGGGGCTGATAGAATCGCTTAAGGCGCAAATGAATGTGGTCTTTCCGATTATCCTTACGCTTATGGCGGCGTCGGGCGGCGTAGCTTCCGCCGGCGTCTACCAACCGGCGGTCGCCGTTTTGGCGTCGGGCATCATGGAAATCCTTGTCGCGCTCGTGCTGCCGCTGTTCATCCTCTCAAGCGTTTTTACGGTGGTCGGCAACCTCTCCGATACGGTGCGGCTTAAAAAAATGTCCGCATTTTTTATGACCGCGTGCAAATGGCTCCTCGGCACCGCGTTTTTCCTCTTTATTGCGTTTTTGTCGGTGCAGGGGATTACGGCATCCGTCTACGACGGCGTGTCGGTGCGGACGGCAAAATTCGCCATCTCAAAATACGTGCCCGTCATCGGCGGCTACCTTTCTGAGGGCTTCAATTTAGTGATGGCGGGCAGCGTGCTGGTCAAAAACGCGGTGGGCATGACGGCGGTCGTCGTTTTGTTCCTCTCGGTAGTGCCCGTCCTCGCGTCCGTGGCCATATTCAACCTGACCTTGCACCTTAGCGGCGCGATTGCCGAGCCTTTGGGCGATAAACGTATCAGCAACATTTTATCCGAGCTTGCCAAAAACACGGGCACCCTGTTTGCGGTCCTGCTCGGCGCCGCGTTTTTGTACTTCGTGTTCTTGATATTGGTGATTTGCACGGGCAACGTCGCGTTGTAATGCAATAGTGCAATAGTGCAGTAGTGCAATAGTTAAGGCAGATTTTTTTTAGCAAGCTTATCCTAAAATACATCTTTCACTACTGCACTATTGCACTACTGCACTATTGCACTAAGGAGATTCCATGTCCGCCATAACCGCCTGGCTCACCGGAATATTATCCGTCGTAATACTTGGGACGGTGGTCGATCTGCTTTTATCCGAGAGCAAGATGGGCAAATACGTGCGGAGCGTGTTCGCGGCCGTCACCGTGCTGGTGATTATCCTGCCGATTCCCGGTTTTTTTCAAAACGGGTGCAGCTTTGAAAATGATTTTATCATCGAAAACAAATTCACGCTGGATGAAAACTATCTCGCCTACGCCAACCGCGTCAAGCTCGATTCCCTGGCTCGGGGCGTCGAGGAGCAGCTTCGGCAAGACGGAATCAAAAACGCAGCGGTCTGCGTCGAAGGCGAGATTACGGCTTCCGAGGTAAAAATTCAACTTGTCCGCGTGAATTTAAAAAATGCGGTTATAGATGAAAAAATGCAGCATATAAATAAATATGAGTTGGTGAGCGGCAAGATTGCGGAGTACTTGGGCATCGAGAAAGGTCAGGTAATTGTGGAAGGATAAGTGTTAAAAGTGATAAGTGATAAGCGACAAGTGATAAGTTTAGGATAAGTGCGTGTATGAATATGAGCAAATTTCTTTTGTTTCTTAGGAAAAAAAGAACTTTCCTATGATACTCAAACCGTAATTATCCCTAACTTATCACTCATCACTTATCACTGCGACGAAGGAGCCATAGTGTGGAATCCGAAAAAAAACCGGCCGCCGACGCGTCAAAGGAAAAAAAGAAAAAGCCCGCCGGAATCCTTGGCCGCTTAAAAAAGGTTAAGCACATCGAGCTCTACATTGCCGGGATTGCCGTCGTCGTCATGCTTGCCATCTACTTCGGGTCACAGCCGTTCGCCCAAGGCGCATCGGTGTCCGGCTCGTCCCCGGCGAAAAACACCCAGCAAGCCGCGGCGTCCGCCAAAGAGGACTACTGCGCGCGCATGGAAAGGGAACTCGCCGAAACGCTCTCAAAAATGGACGGTGCGGGCGAAACAAGGGTCATTATCAATTGGGAGTCCGGCGTTGAGGCGGTTATCGCCTACATCACCAACGCCTCGCAAAACGGCACGTCGGCGTCTCCGCAGGTTATCACCGGCGGGGGCTCGCAAAGCCCGATTGTGCTAAAAGAGATTTACCCAAAAGCCGTCGGCGTGGTCGTCATGACCCAAGGCGGGGCGGTTGTTAAGGTAAAGCTGGACATTATCAACGCCGTGTCGGTGCTGCTGGACATAAAGCCGGATAAGATTCAGGTATTAACTATGTCGAAGTCAAAGAATTGAGGGAACAGCCATCCGAGAACGTAACGAGATAAAAGATAACAGATAACAGATAAAAGAACGCGGATATTTTTATAAAAGCGTCTTGCAAGAAAACTAAAAAAATCCATTTTCTGTTATCTGTTATCTGTTATCTGTTATTTTGATTCCATTTTCCGTTGTTCAAAAATCAAATTTAATAAACAAAATCATTGGAGGAACCCCACACATGTTAAGCAAGAAAAAGAAAATCGTCATCCTGTCCGGAATGGTCGCACTCTTGGTGGTCACGGGTGTTTTAAACATCGTGCTCAACAACCGCGTCAAGGAAACCCAAGGCGGGGGGCAGCAGCAGGAATTCCAGTCGCTGTTTATGACGTACCGCACCGACCGGGCGGCTACGCGTGACCAGACTATGCTGTACCTGGATGCCATTATCGCTTCCGACGCTTCGAGCTCCGAGGCGATTGCGGCCGCCGAGGAGCAAAAGCTCTCCTTGACGCGCAATATGGAAGTCGAACTCGCGCTTGAGGGCCTCATAAAGGCGGTCGGCTTCGACGACGCGTTTATTACGATGTCTACCGAAAATGTGAACGTCATCATAAAAGCCGACGCGCTGACCGAAGACGAGGCAAACCGGATTTTGGCCATCATCGTGGACGAAACCGGCCGCAGCGCCCAAAACGTCATCGTGATACCGCTTAGCACCAATCGGTAGCATAAGCAGGATTCCGGCACCTGTGTCGTCATCCGATTAACGTACGGGTCGCACGGTGTGCGACCCGTAGGCTGCACACCGTGCAGCCTCTACGAATAGCAATTGATTCACATACGGATGTTTCGCTGCTTGCGGCGGGGAGATCCATTTTCGGCACCCCCAAAAAAGCCTTACGGGAGCGGCGCGCTTCATTGCGCCCGCTCCCGTTGTTTTTTTCTACAAAAATCACACCGATGGTACAAACGCACTAAGATTTTTCGAGAATCGGAAAAAAAATCCTTGCAAAACGTTTGCAAAGGTGGTAAAATAAGCTGGAAGCTGCTTTTCGGCTTAATTTTTTCGGCTTAATGAGAATAGTAATCTCAATCATAAACTCAACCCCGCGCATTTGAAGTACATGAGGTAAAACGACATGAGAAACCTACGAAAAACGTTAAAGACAAGCACGCTGCGCACCGCAAGGCACGGCCGCGTTTGGGCGGTTTTCTCTTGCGCCGCGTTTTTGGCGCTTAGCATATCCCTGACGGCGATGCCTATGTCGGCGCGCGGCGCGGAAGACGGCGCGGTGAAGCCGACGGTGACGGTAAGAGTGGCTTTAAGCGACGACCAGGCGATTTTTACCAACCGCATGGTATTCGAGGCGCTTAGGCGGTCCGGATACCAGATGGTGTCACAGGTTTCTGGGATGAATACCGCGTTGGCTGAAGTAAACGTCGGTGATGCCGCTGTTTTGCCGCTTCAGACGGCCGCCTTTGCAAATAATCCGGCATTCCCGAACCTCAGGCAGGTTCCGGTTACGGTTGACGACGTGGAATTTACCGTGTATACCCGCAACGGCGACCCCTACGGATTTTCCAAGCTTTCGGAGATGAAGTGGGCGGATTTAGCCGTAGATGACAAAGTACGCATCGGGTACCGCCCGCAGAACACGGTGGTGGTAATCAGCTTGGGGCTGTTAGTTACCGAAGGGCTGATAGCAGAGGAGCAGATGGTGGCGATAGACGGCATGACGGCCTTATTGGACGACAAAGCCGACATGGTGATTATGCCGCGCATGTCGCATTTTGAGTTCAAATTACCGCTCGGGGCAGAGAAAGCGGGCGTTGTGGCAAAACAGCCGTGCTATTCGTATGTCAATAAGAACCTGCCTTATGCCGACGATCTGGTAGAAACACTTACGGCGGCGTACCAGTCCATGAAGACAGACGGCACCTTAGATGCCATCAAGGAGAGCCGTCCGATAAGGGAATCCGACAAAAAAATCATACTTCAAATCAATTCGTTCAACGCGCAAAACCCGTGGGAGCACAATCAGGCGGAGGCAGTTCGTGCAAGGCTGAACCCGGATGTCGAGGTGGAATACTACAGCTATTATTTAAACGCAAACGAGCTGCACTCCCAGGTCGGTTTTAGTGCCGTCGTTTCGGACATGATCCGCCTTAATCTTACGGATCGGCACCCGGACTTAATTATTACCTCCGGCAACGAGGCGCTGGAGTTTGCGCTGAATAACTACAACCTGCTGTTCCCGAAAGTGCCGCTGTTGTTTTACGGCGTTCAGGGTTTTGATGAAACTGCGTTGTACGGCGTGGAGGAGTATGTTTCCGGGATTCCCGACGAGATTTGCTTTTACGAAACCGTTTCGGAAATGCTACGGGCGCGCCCGAATACGCGCCGGATCTATGTCGTCAACGGAAGCGTACTCCAAAAGGAAATACGGTTACGGGATGAAATCCGCGCGCAACTACAGGACGAAAACAGCGCGGTACGTTCCCTGAATGTAGAAGTAGAGTTTTCCGGCAACAAGCCTTTTACGAAGTTGTTGGAGGAAATAAGCGGTTTTGGACCCGATACGCTGGTGCTCCTTGGAAACTATATGTCGGACGGCGAAAACTTTTATGTGGGTGCGGACGTGGCTGAAAGGGTGGTCGAAGCCGTAAATACGCCCGTCTTTTGCTTGACCTCACCCTATTTTAACAACGGCGTGTTGGGGGGATACCTTTTGTCCGGAGAGGCGCAAAGCATAGCGGCGGCATCTAAGGCTACCGACATATTAAACGGCTTTCCGTCGGGCGTAACGGAAGGAGGGCATCAGTGGATATTTGACTACAAAACGGCGGCAAAGTACAATCTGTTAGTCAGCCTGCCTAAGGGCTCCGTCCTTGTAAACCGCACGCAGGCTTTTTGGGAAACCAACCCGCTTGAGTTTACGTTAATATTGGTAGTCGGGGGATTCCTGCTGTTGATTATCGGCGGGCTTGGCGTGTTTTTAAGGGTATTTGCCAAAAAGCAGGCGGAGGCGAAGGCGGCGTCCGGAGCTAAGTCGGTGTTTTTGGCGCATATGAGCCACGAGATGCGCACCCCGATGAACGCCATCATCGGAATGACCTCCATCGGCAAGTCCGCGCCGGATCTCGAGAAGAAGGATTATGCGTTCGGAAAAATAGAGGGTGCCTCTAAGCACCTCTTGGGGGTCATCAACGACATCTTGGATATGTCAAAAATCGAGG
>WQYM01000081.1 GCA_009781235.1 Bacillota bacterium | reverse complement strand
TCCGGACGCGGAGTCCATCAAGGAAGGTCGTCAGACCAATTGCCCCTCTTATTGTAGCTTAGGCAACAAGACGGTATCAATCGCAGCTGGCAGCCGCGACGGACACCACCAAAATAGTAGCATACCGGAGGTTTTTTTCATGGAAACTACAAAAAGAAAGAAAAGAAAGACAAGCAGGCTTTTCGCATTCATCATGATTGCGTTATTGATATGTACGACAGCGGGTGTAACCACATTCGCATCAACGGACAAGCTGTCCGTTGATGCGACATCTATTAATGATGAAATCGGTTTTGCGAGATATGCGAGATATATACCGACGCTTGCAGACGATTTTGCGGATGACCGAGTCATCGTAACTTTAAAGAGCCAACACAGCGACGTCAACAGAAGCCAAAGTTTTAGAACAACCGGAAGCGTCGCCATCGAATCCGTAGAGGATTTGACGTACATAATAAATCCTGCGGAGATAACCAACAGGGAGACTTTCTCGCAAATATTCTCTATCACATTGCGAGAGTGAGGTAAAGAAAATGTGCTGAGGGCAATCGAGGAATTGGAACAGCTCGACCATGTATTGGCGGCAGAGCCGGATTATAATTTTGAGGTTACGGAGGATTGGGCTCCAGATGATACAAGATACACCGATCAGTGGGGATTAAGGGGAGCCAATGGAATACAAGCCGAAGGGGCTTGGGATATTACAAGAGGCGAAGCAACTCCTCGAATTAAAGTAGGTATTTTTGAACATAACATACAGTCAGATCACCCCGATTTGCGTGTGATTAATGGAAATTTTACTCCTGCAGCAGGCGTAAATGCCGATCATGGCACTTACGTAGGGGGAATTCTGGCAGCGATAACACATAATAACCTTGGAGTCGCAGGGGTCGCGCAAGTCGAATTGGCACTGCTTGACCAAAGTAGTAACAACTTTGCAAGTAGTCTTATGTGGGCATTGAATAATAACATTAGGATTGTGAATGCAAGCTTTTATTACGGGCCAGTCGGCAGTCCTGCTCCAGCAATTACGGCACATGCGACGGCTATTCGCAACTTCGGTAGCAATGGCGGGATTCTCATTGCAAGTGCAGGCAATCAGGGGGCAACGACGATTGGAAATACGGACGACACCCCTCAGTTTCCTGCAGGATATGGCGACGCAAGAAATTTTCCCAACATTAATAATGTTATTTCTGTTGGAGCGCTAAACGAAAACGGGACTCGAAGAAATAACTCTAATTTTGGTGCAAACTCAGTGCATGTTTATGCGCCGGGAGGGCTAATTTTAAGTACTTTTCCTGAAAATCGTTGGGATCCAAGCAATCATTTTAATGTTGCAAATTATGAACAAGTGGCGCAAGGCTATGCAATTAGTAGCGGGACATCTGCGGCGGCTCCGCACGTTACGGGCGTAGCGGCGTTATTGAAAGCAGTTAACCCAAATTTGACGGCAGTTCAAATTAGGGATGCCATATTAAAGAATGCAGATGCAGTGACAATTCAAATACCTAATCCAGCCGGGGGGACAGTTTTTGAGAACCAAGCCGTAAAGCGTCTCAATGCCTTTAGAGCCGTTTTCAGTGCGGTGTGCACCAAATATACATACAACGGCGGGATACAAATCAGTTCCTTGGGCTTTAGCCCTCAAGGGGAAATAAGGATTCCGGATACGATTGACGGCTTGCCGGTGACCGGAATCAATATGGCGTTTTGCAATAAGCACGATTTAACGGGCATTACGATTCCGGCAACCGTAACGGTTTTAATGAATTCGGCTTTTTCCGGTTGCGACAGTTTGGCGAGTGTCAACATTCTCGGCAATATCACGGGTATCGGGTGGAGTGCATTTTCGGGTTGCAGCAGTTTAACAAGCATCACCCTTCCTAACAGTGTGGTAGCAATCGACGCTTATGCGTTTGCGAACAGCGGGCTAACGAGTATAACTATCCCGCCGGGGGTAAATAACATTGAGCAAAACACGTTTTATGGTTGCGGCAGCTTGATGAGCGTTAATTTAAACAACGTTAAGTCAATCGGAGACGCCGCGTTTGGCAACTGTGGCAGCCTCAGGTATATCACGATACCGTCGTCCGTAACATCCGTCAACACTTTTGCGTTTTGGCAATGTTCCCCGAGTTTGGCGATGACGTGGAATACGGCGTTGGTGCCGCCGGCGGGGGTTAAGCCGTACATAACGGAAGTGAACATCCCCGGCGGGGTGACGAATATTGCGGCGGATACTTTTTTGGATTGCCCGAATTTAACCACCGCAAACTTAAATAACGTGCAATATATCGGCGAGAATGCGTTCTATTTTTGCCCCAGTCTAACAAGCGTCACGATGAACAGCGTAAAGACGATCGCCGGTGACGCGTTTAGTTTTTGCACCGGCTTAAGGAATATTACCGTGCCGCAGTCCGCAACGTTCGTCAATAACTATGCGTTTTGGGGCTGCCATTCGAGCTTGGCGATTACTTGGAATGCCGCGCTTTTACCGCCGGGGGACATTAAGCAGTACATAACGGCTGTAAATATTCCCGCCGGGGTGACGGCGATTGCGGCAAACGCGTATGAGAATTGCACCAAGCTTACGAGTGTTATGGTCCCTTCTTCCGTAACCAAAGTTGAGGCAGATGCTTTTGCCAACACCGGGATGTGGAATGCTGCCACCGGCGTGGTGTATGCGGGCAATTGGGCGGTCGGGTACAAGGGAAGCGCCGGGGTTTTGACGTTTGCTTCCGGCATCGTCGGGATAGGGGATTGGGCTTTTGCCGACAAAACCAGTCTGACAAACGTCGTATTCCCAGCGGCGCTAAAGACGATCGGGGCGCATGCGTTTGAGGGCTGTAGTAATTTAAATCTCTCCGGGTTTTATTCCCCGACGTCTTGCGTCGGTCTGCTTATTGCGAACGCAGTGAGCTGAGGGGGATACCCCGAGGTCTTGCCTCGGGGAGATTCATTACCGCCAATTCGATTCCCGCCGCACTGACGAGTATCGGGGATTACGCTTTTCAGTCTTGCGGCAGTTTGGGCTCGGTGAGTTTTTTGCCCGGCAGCCAGCTTAAAACCATCGGGATGTATGCATTCTGGAATTGCACCTCTCTTACAAGCATTACGATTCCGTACGGAGTAACGGTTATCGATTACAGCGCGTTTCGGGGGTGCACTGGGTTGACCGGCGTCACGGTGCCCAACAGCGTGACGGCTATGGGCGCGTCCGTGTTTTGGGGGTGCACCAGCCTAAGCTCGCTCAGTCTGCCGTTTGTGGGGGCGAACCGGACGTCGGCGGGGACGTCGGCAGGGCTGTTTGGGCACATATTCGGCACCACGCCCAACACGGGGTGCACGGCGACCAACCAGTATTACAATTCAAGCAGTTACGCGACGTACCAAATTCCGAACTCGCTAAAGACGGTGACGATCACCGACACGGCGCAGATTCCGTACGGGGCGTTTTATGGGTGCGCTAACCTTACAGGCGTTACGTTGCCGGGCAGTTTAACGAGCATCGGGATGTATGCGTTTACAGGATGCGCGGCTCTCACCGGCATCACGATTCCGGCGTTGGTGACGAGCCTTAATTACACCTTTGTCCACTGCCCTAATTTAACGACCGTGAATTTTGCGCCGGGAAGCCAACTTACGGCCATCGGACAGGATGCGTTTTGGGAATGCCATAGCCTGACGGGGTTTGTTATTCCAAGCGGCGTCACGAGTATCGGGCAAAGCGCATTTCGCAATTGCGTCAGCTTAACCAGCCTCACGATTCCTTCGACGGTATCAAATATCGGGTATAAGGCATTTGATTATTGTTCGAATTTGACGATATATGCCCAAGCATCCTCTAAGCCGGCAGGCTGGGATGCGAATTGGAATCCTTTGAACCGCCCCGTGGTGTGGGGGTGTAGCGTAACGTCGGGGTATGTGACGTCGTTTACCAAAAGCGGCACGAATCCGTCAAATCCGGGCGGCAATACGGTAAATAACCCGCAACGCGCGGGGTATACCTTTGACGGGTGGTATACGAACTCGGCATTTACGGGCACAAAATACGCAACCGTAGCCGCCGCGCCGAACGGAACGCTGTACGCCAAGTGGACGTAAGGACAAGGATACTTTTATTCGTAAAATCACAAATGACGGACGCGGGGGCAATTTGTTATTTTGGAAAGAATTGCAAAAATAACAAATTGCCCCCGTCCCCCTCAGCCGAACGAGGCAAAGCTAGAGCGAACGCCACGCAGTATTTGTTACCTATTTGTTAATTTGAGAGTGTTCACCTATGTATAGATGAGCCGGAATCTAAGCCGGCTTTTGTCAAAGCGGTTAGGCCGGGCTCTTTCTTTCCGTAGGGGCGCCGATTCATCGCGCCCAAAATGTAAATATTCGAATTGGGCGCGATGAATCGACGCCCCTACGGAAATCGAAGCATAGATTACTCGCTCAAACATACGCGACGCTTGCTGAAGCAAGCAGTTACCTATACATTCATCAACACTCTCGTTATTTTATCTACACAATCGCGGCCAGTGCGTTCCAGGTAATCGGGCCGACGATGCCGTCTACCGTAAGCCCGGCGGCACGCTGGAAGGCGCGCACGGCGGAATCGGTCATGGGCCCAAAGGCGCCGTCGACGGCCAGCAGGGGAATCGAGGGGTATTTTACCCGCGCTTTATTCAGCATGGCTTGAAGCGTCCGCACGTCCTCGCCCCGGCTGCCTTGGCGCAAGGGGATCCCCGGGTACGGGGGATTGGGGCCGGGCGGAGGCGGCGGCGGAGGAGGAGTCCCCGTTCCCGGCGGGACTTGGCCTGCCACGTTGCGGAACACCTCGTAAAGCCTGCGCCACGTGTTGGGGCCCACCACGCCGTCTACGGTGAGCCCGAACCGCCGCTGGAACGCCCGTACAGCGTCCGCCGTGCTGGCGCCGAATATGTTGTCCATCAGCGGCGCGGGGATTTCCGGATAAAACTGCGCGATGTAGTCCAGCAAAAACTGCGCCTGGATCACGTCGTGGCCGCGCGAGCCCTGGCTGATGGTGGACGTCGGCGGGGTGGGACTTAACCCGATGCGCTCGCCCTCGCCCCCAAGCTCGGCAAGCTTTGTCACCGCCGTAAACACCTGCGAGATTTTGTTCCATGTACTCCTGCCCACAATCCCGTCCTGCACCAGATTAAACGACCGCTGAAACACGCGCACCGCTTCCTGCGTGTCCGCGCCGAAATAGCCGTTGGGGTTATTAATCGGGGGAATCAGCGGAAAGTTCGCCCGGATGCGGTTCAGCCAAAGCTGCAGCCTGCGTACCGACGCGCCGGAGCTGCCCAACGCCAGCGCCGTGCCGGGAAAAGACTCCGCTACGTCGGCCGACGGCGCGTTATTGAGTTTTAGATCGTTTGGGTAATAGTTGTGCAGGATTTGCAGCGGCGTAAACCCGCGGTTTGCCAGCGTCACCGTACCCCACTGCGAAAGCCCCTTGCAGGTCGACGTAGTGCCGTTGCAGTATTCGGTAAAATAGGGATTTTTAAAGCCCTCGCGCTTTGCGTAGATGTTAAAAATGCTGTCCACAATCTGGCTGATGTTTTGAAAAATCTGCCCGCCGTGGTTGTAATATTGGTCGACGGTGGTCGAATTGGTGATGTCGTAGGCAAAGCCGCGCGCGCGGTACCATTCGGTGTAGATGCGGTTTAGCGCAAACGTTACGATGCAGTGCACGTTGGCGATGATAGAATTAACCGGCCACGTCGGGTAAATCTCGTGACTGGTGGTGTTTTTGACGTAGTCGATAAACCGTACGCGCACGTTTTGCGCCGCCGTGTTGCCAGGCGTACCCAGATGGACGGTGATGTAATTGGGGGCAACGACGGAGGCGAGGACGTGGGGAGTTACAGAAGAATTAGGAATTAGGAGTGAGGAATTAGGAATTGTGGAGGGGAAGCTTGGTGTTAAACCGTCTTTTCTGTGCTTATCGCATCGGGAACTCGCGCCATGATACATCCGACGTTCCTCACTCCTCACTCCTAATTCCTCATTTTTTACGGTTTCCAGCTCATGAGGCGGAGGGATGAATGCGCTTCGCCCCACATCCTTATTCCCTAGCCCCTGACCCCTGACCCCTGGCCCCTCACTCCCCTCCGGTATATCCGGAGGCCCCGCCTGCAGCTGCGGCGGGGTCGGCAGGGCGGCCAGCGGGGGCGGGTCGACAATCGTTTTTTCCTCGTCCTCGCCCGGCAGCGCCGGCTCTAAATTAATCGGCAGAATCGTTTCGATGCCGTCAAAAACATGCGCGTCGATAAAATTCACCGAGGTAAAGCCTGGCTTTGCGACCCATACGTCGTAGTTGGCATAGGGGTGCAAATCGGGGTTTGGCTCCATAGTTAGCTCGGCGGGCGCGGTTTCCAACGTAAAAACGTCGCTCTCTCCGTTTTCGTTCGTGAGCCCCGTGTATAAAACGGAGCCCTGCTTATCCTTAATCGCGAAGCTTACGCCCCCCTCGGGAATCGTCCCGTCCCCCGCGGTAACCTGCAATTTTAAAGTCCCTGTCGGCATATATGTAAAATCCTCCTATCCCCTATAATATGAGGGACGGAGGGAATAGGTGATAGGGAATAGAGGATAGGGGTTAGGGGATAGGGGAAATCCCGGAAAAACACTTGACAAGCGGCGAGGGGGCGTATATAATGTTATTATAGAAAGTTTCGATTTCCAAGTACACAATTATCCGGAGTAATAGTAGGATACTCCTAAGGAGGCAGTTATGAAAAAATCCAAATGGTTGGTGATCCTGGTTTTGATTGCGGCGTTTGCGGCGAGCGCGTTTGCCGCGTGCGGGATTCCGTCCGGGCCGTCCGACAAAACCCCGGAGCCGGCAGTTACGGACGCTGCGGCGGAGGCGAAGGTGTTTTTGGATGCCGTCGACGCGTTGCCCGCCGTAGAATCGTTGACGTTGGCCGAAAAACCGGCCGTCGCCGAAGCCTTGACAATCTATAACGGATTGTCGGTCAAGGCAAGGGTCGTAAAGGGCGTGACGGCGGCAAAGGCTAAGGCCGACGCGTTATCCGCGCAAATTGTCGAGCTGGAAGCTGCGGCATTGTTTACTGCCGCTGCAGGCGCGCTCCCCGCACTTAGCGAAATTACGTTGGACGACCGGGAGGGCGTCGACGCCGCGCTGGCTCTGTATGCCGGGTTGTCGCAGAAAGCAAAGCTTTTTTTGGATGTTGCAGAGGCATACGCAAGGCTGACTGAGTTATCCGAAAAAATCGTCGAGTTGAACGCTCCGGCGGTTGCGGAAGCATTTATCCGCGCGGTGGACGCCCTGCCCTCGCAGATCGGCGTTAAGATTCCCGACAAAGCGGCCGTCGACGCCGCGCTTGCCCTGTACGCCGGCTTACCGGACGCCGCAAAAGAGCTTAAAAGCGTCGCAGACGCCCATGCGGCCGCGACGGCGCTGCTGGCAAAAATCGCGGAGTTAGAGGACGCACAGATATTGGCGGAAGCGTCGGTATTTATCAACGCGGCCATCGCGCTCCCCTCCGTTGAAACGGTCACGACGGCTTTTAAGCCGGCCGTAGAGGCTGCCCGCACCCTGTGGGAAGGGTTATCGATTGCCGCAAAGCTAGTGGAGGACGTTTTGGACGCTTACAACACGGTGGAAGCGTTGCTGGCAAAAATCGACGAAATAGAGGCGACACAGGCGTTTTCGGAGGCGCGCGCAACCTTGCTTTTAGAAATTAACGCCCTGTTTGCCGCCTGCAACGAGGCCGACTATTTTTCCGAGCAATGGGAGGAACTGAGCGGATATTACAACGGGGCAATCGACACAATCAACGGGTTTACGACATTCGCCCAGGTGCAAAGCTACAACGCGTCCGCAAAGCCCGCGTTGCTTGCCGCGATCAGCGGCGTCGCGACCAAGGCGCAATTCGTGTCGGCGGCGCGCTCGATGAAAATTGCCGAGGGCGCGGCGCTGCTGGCGGGCCGGTATCTGCGCGCCGACTATTCCGCCTCTAATTGGGCGACGCTAAGCGGTTATTTTACGAGCGCCTATGCCCAAGTGAACGCGCTGACAACCTTTAACGATATCGAGGCGTATTCGTTTGCGTGGGTCACTCCCTTGGCGGACGCCATCGCAAAGCTGCCCCCGTTCGGAACGAAAGACGACGCGGATTCGCAATTCGGCAAGGCCCGCGCCGAGACGGTGCATTCCGGTAGCGGCACGATTGAAATGGGCAGGGTTAACGACGCAAGCGGCAGGTTTTTCGGCACCTACGACGAGGTGGATTATTTGCTGGTCAACTTCTACGGCAGGGCGTTGGATGAGGAAACGCTTACCTACGGGGAGGAGCAGCTTTTGTTTGCGTCCCGCTTTACGTGGCAGTGGACGTATCCGCGCCTGCAAAAAAGCGTAGCCCCCAATTATCCCGGCCCGTATCCATGGTCGATCCCGGGGTCTACGTATGATTGTTACGGAACCTTGCAGGCGACTACCATAGCCGGCGATGCGGTCACGATTTATTCCTCTCAAATCTTCAACAATATTTATTGTACCTCCGTCACCGTAACAGCCATGTTGCAGCGCATACTCGGGCCCGCTTATGTGAGCGGCAAGGTGGCCGACATCTCGCTTTCCTGCCGCTTGGTTCCGTTTGAGTATAACGATTGGGGCCTCGGCGTCGAGTCCAAAAGGATGCGCAGCACGCACGCGGCGTGGGTGGGCAACATCGACCCGCGCGTTTCGGCGGCGACGACCGGCTTTGATAATTTGGTAAGCTATATCGGCACGGTCGGCAACATGGCGTACAACCAAGCCAAGGAGAACGCATTAATCGCGGCGGAAACGCATTATAGCAACCTCTCACCGTTGCAAAAAACGCTGGTAAATCCCGCGACACTTACACTGTTAGGCCAACTGCGCACGGAATTCAACCGCTTGGAAGGCCTTGCGGTGACTGCGCTCTTAAACGTAATCCCCGGAATTGAGACAAAAACGCCCACGATTACCGCCCTGACGCCGGAATCGCAGGTCATTGAGTTTTCCATCACGGTAAAAAATGCCGAGGCTGCGTTCATCACGCTGCTGCCGTCCACTTTCGACGCCTATCCGGTGCAGCTAACCCGCGCGCAGGAAGCGCTGGAGGCGGCAAACGCGGCGGTTGCGGCGACGGGCGTCGTCGAGGCGGTCATCCTCGAACAGGCGTTCCTAAGCATGGTATCGGCGATTGGAACGGGTACCAAGGATTCAAGGCCCGCGCTGGACTACGCGTACGGCCTATATGACGCGCTGCCCGCGGCAAGCCGACTAAAAACAAACATCGCCGCCGCAAAGGCCCAACTGGATGTAAAATTTGCGCAGTATGAAACCGCGCTGCTCGCCTCGCTCCCCGAGCTCGTTTTCTCGTCCCCCGGGCTTGTGTTTAATACGACCGGCGGGTGTACTTTCGGCGCGTGTTATAACGCGATGCGGAACGCTTTGGCGGCCGCGGTCCCGACGCTCGGGCTTACCGCCGACTCGACCACCGCACAGCTTGCCCCGTTTGTTACGTTCCGCATCCATTTCTTTTTGGGAAGCGTGACCGGCGTCCCGAATTTAAGCGATTCGCGGTACGCGGGGTATATAGATATGCCCGCGCTTGCGGGCATTTGGTCGGATGCGAGCATCCGTGCCGCGATGTCGGCGGCCGGCATCAACGACGCCTATTCGTACAGTTGTACGTTTCAATGGATTGACCGTGCGTATTGGCAGGGCACGCAGGACGTGGCAGACCGCGTTGCCCGGGACTCGGCGCTTACCGACTACTGGGTGAACTGGGCCGTATTCTAAATTTTTGCCTGCCGGTTCTTAAAGTCGCTTAACGCTTTTGCCAGTTGGTCTGGGCACGAGGTGCCGCTGCGGCATTGAATCCCGGACAGCTTGTCTATGATGTAATCAATGTCTTGGCCGACGGTAAGCCGGGCAAGGCCTTGGCTTTGGCCGGAGCAGCCGTTGATGAATTTGCAGTTAATAAGCTTGTTGTCCTTGACGTCAAAAATGATTTGCTTGCAGCAGGTTCCGTTGGTTCTGAATGATTCCATGCGTGTTTCTCCGTTTTGTTTGAATGATAAATGATAAATGATAAATGATGAATTTTGGATGAAATTATGCTATGTACACGGCAAGCATATCATATTTACAAAGATTTGTCAACACATCGGCAAAAATTTTTTTGGGGCGCTAAAAGACAGCTTTTACATATTTTGGGGAAGTTAGTTCCGGCGCGTCGCGCAGGAGTGCGACGCCGGCGTGGGTGAGATAAAAGCGTTTTGCTCACAAACACGGCAACCGTAGGGGACGATGCCCTCATCGTCCCGCACCGCAAAGTGATTGTCTGTTCCGGCGGGACGCACAGGAGTGCGACCCCTACGGGGAATCGGGATTACTTGGTTACGGCTCTGCCCGGGGATGCGACGCACGGATAAGAAAGCCGGGAGTCACGTCGAAAAGGTTGAAAGTCAACGAAGTGCCCGGACGGTTCAGGGACGGGTTTACGGCGACACGAGCGCAAAGCGCGACGTGCCCCGCAGGGGTTTCGGAAACTTGCTTTCCGAAATACTTCGTGAAAACCGTTGTCGCTCGCTGATGGACAAATAAATTTGTCCGCCAGCCTCGTCCCTAGGTTTGACGACGTTCCCGTCCCCCGGACACCTCCCCCCGGTACAGCAAGTTTCTCGCACAACGGCAGCGGGCCAGCGAGGACATCGACCCCTACAGGAATGAACGTAACCATCCCGAATCCCGAACCCCGAGTCAATCAATCAATTGCTCGTGCAGCAAATAGTACACCTGCGCGGCTTTCTCTTCCCATTTATTGTATACCAGCTTGGCGGTGTGGCGGGATGAGACATTGAGCTTAAGCTCCAAAGCCGTTTGCGCGGGGTCGACGATTTTAAGGTGGACGGTGTACGTGCCGTCGGCATTCTTGGAATAGTTCCTAAAGTACTCTTGCTTGCGCCTAAAATCCATGCGGTTGTCTTTGATGTAATCGGCGATTTCGGCGCGCAAGGCGGTGGGGATTCGCGTAAAAAAATGCGATAAACACATGCGGCCGTCCGGCGTAATCGAAAAATACATTTTGTTTTCGTGAATCGATTGGTAAATAAAGCCCGACTCTAATAACTGGGCGACGGTTTCCTTGCATTCCATCCAGGGAATCCAGTTGTTGGATTGGCTGGAAATGTTTAAGATGTTGTCCTCCAACAGCGGAAAATCCATCTTGTCGAGCACAAACAACAGGATGAGTTTATTTAAGGTGGAATTTACGGATAAATCCATTCGGGTATTGTACCACGTTTTGCTCAAAAAGGAAACGGATTTTGAAATATTTCCGCAAAAAAGTTTGGCTCTTATTTAAATCTCTCCGGGTTTTATTCCCCGACGTCTTGCGTCGGACTGCTTATTGTGATATAATAAAACCGACATGAGCGAATATATACACAAATCCCATAATGTGTCGGTTTTATTATATCACTT
>WQYM01000080.1 GCA_009781235.1 Bacillota bacterium | reverse complement strand
TCGAGCGTTGAGATCTATAGTATGAACGAAGATTAACGGGCCATAGTACTTTCGCGAGTGCAGTAGTGCAGTAGTGCAATAGTGCAGTAGTGCAGTAGTGCAGTAGTGAAGTAGTGAAGGATAATAACAATTTGTAAAAAAATCAATGTTTGTTCCAAAAACATGAAATTCATCAATAACTACTGCACTACTGCACTACTGCACTTAACGAGTTGTGATGAGAAGGACATCAAGCATGACAAAAGACTTACTCGGTCTAAAAGGCCTCGCCGCCGACCAAATAACAGAAATTCTCGATGCGGCGGTCGAGATGAAAAAAATCATTTCCCAAGGCGCCAAAAAAATGCCGCATCTTTTGGGCAAGTCCGTCGTGACGCTGTTTTACGAAAACAGTACGCGCACGCGGGTGTCGTTTGAGAACGCCGCCAAATTCATGAGCGCGAATTGCTCTTCGATTTCCGTCGCGACATCCAGCGTCCAAAAGGGCGAAACGCTGATCGACACGGGACAAAATTTGGACGCGTTATTGACGGACGTCATCATCATCCGCCACCCGGTCGCGGGCGCGCCGCAGCTACTGGCTAAAAATGTACACGCGGCGGTCATCAACGCGGGCGACGGTGCAAACGAACACCCGACCCAAGCTTTGCTGGATATGTACACGATGCGCGAGCGGTTTGGGCGAATCGACGGCCTTAAGGTTGCGATTTGCGGCGACATAAAGTTCTCCCGCGTCGCAAGAAGCAATATTTGGGGGCTAACCCGCTTAGGCGCGTCTGTTACCGTATGCGCGCCCAAAACGCTGTTGCCGCTTGGCATTGAAAAAATGGGCGTCCGTGTCGAAAGCGACCCTGAGCGCGCGGTAGACGGCGCGGATGTGGTAATGGGGCTTAGAATCCAAACCGAGCGCCAAAAGGGCGGCATGTTTCCATCGATCGCCGAATACGCGGAATTTTTCGGGGTGGACAGCGCCGTGATGCAAAAAGCCGCCCCGCACGCACTGGTCATGCACCCGGGCCCGGTCAACCGGGGCATCGAGATGACGAGCGCCGTCATAGATGCGCCTAACAGCGTTATTTTAGACCAAGTGACCAACGGCGTGGCGGTACGCATGGCGGTGTTATTTTTGTTGACACGGAAGTAATTTTTCAGAAACAGCGAGTTATGTGCCAAGAAAACAGATAACAGATAAAAGATAACAGAATGCGGAAGAATTGGCATGCTCATGCTCAAAAAGAACGCTTAGAATAAAAGAAATATCTTTTTGGAAATTTTTGCGCTTATCCGATTTCTTTTATCTTTTATCTGTTATCTTTTATCTGTTCAGACATCTACGTATGATATTAGCGATTAGCAAAGGAGATCACACATATCCCATGAGCATACTCATCAAAAACGGAACCGTCGTGTTCCCCGACAAGGCCGAAAAAGCCGACATTTTAATCGAGGACGATGTAATCGTCAAAATCGCGCCGAAAATCGCGTCGTCGAAATCCGACGAGACGCAAATCATCGACGCCAAGGGCAAGCACGTGTTGGCGGGTTTTATTGACATGCATTGCCACCTGCGCGACCCGGGTTTTACGTATAAAGAGGATATTAGAAGCGGTACGGCGGCGGCGGCGGCGGGCGGCTTTGTGATTGTTTGCTGTATGCCGAACACGAACCCCGTGTTGGACAACGCGGGGCTCATTGAGTATATCTATGCTGAATACACATACCGTGGCGGCGTAACCGTACTCCCCATCGGCGCGATTACCAAGGGCCAAAGAGGCGAGGAACTCGCTGAAATGGGCTTAATGGATGCGGCGGGGGCGGTTGCGTTTTCCGACGACGGTATGCCGGTTGAGAACGGAAACTTAATGAAAAAAGCACTGGAGTACGCCGATACGCTGGGGTTGCTTCTCATCTCGCACTGCGAGGACCGCTCGATTGCCGGCGACGGGGTGGCCAACGAAGGCTATCATGCCACCGTTGCGGGGCTTAAAGGCATTTCGCGCGCCGCAGAAGAAAGCATGGTCGCCCGTGATATCATCTTGGCGGAAACGGTGGGAGCGCGTATCCATATCGCGCATGTTTCGACAAGAGGCAGTGTGGAGCTCGTCCGGCAAGCCAAAAAACGCGGCGTAAAGGTGACTTGCGAAACCTGTCCGCACTACTTTGCCGCGACCGATAAGGAAATCCTTTCCTACAACACCAACGCGAAAATCAACCCGCCGCTCAGAGAGGAGGACGACCGCTTAGCGATTATCGAAGGTTTAAAAGACGGAACCATCGACGTTATCGCCACCGACCACGCGCCGCATCACGCCGACGAGAAAAACCGAGAATTTGACTATGCGCCGTTCGGCACGTCGGGCTTTGAGACGGCGTTTGCGGTTTCCTACACCTATTTGGTTAAACCCGGGCACATCACGCTATCAAAACTTTCCGAACTTATGAGTGCGAACCCCGCCGATATTTTAGGATTCGACGGCGTGATTTCCGAAGGCGCCATTGCCGACATTACCATCGCCGATCTCAAAAAAGTTTGGACGGTGGACGCGCAAAAATTCGTCTCCAAAGGCAAAAACTGCGTATTTGACGGATGGGAATTGATGGGAGAGATTACGGATGTGGTAATTGATGGGGAGATAGTGATTTGCGAATGAAATAATGCAGTAATGCAATAATTCAGTAGTGAAGGATGAAATCCATGAAAAGCAGGTTTTATCAATCGAATAAGAATCCTGAAGCAGTTTTGAGAAACATTTCGCAGTTTCTAAACATCTACAGTGACGACCCGGCGTCTCGCCGAGTACATGATGGTGCGCTTTTTTATGAATTATCAAAGGAAGGTAAGCCGATGTTGATATTTGAACAAGTCTTACCCACTCATAATTCAGCAAGAAAGTTTGCAAGAAAAAAATTTTCAATTGACATTGTGGACAATAAAATAAAAGTCACCCGAAAGTTTAATATAATTGATAAATCCTGCTTTATTGTTTGTCCTTTGTTATTTCTTTTCTCTATTTTATCATTTTTTTCACTAATTCCAGGCTGGTTTAATGAAAGTCTTATCAGTGGTATTTTATCAGGAATCGTTCTTTCGTGCATGGCAATCGGTTTTATCATACTGGCTTTAATTTGGGACATACACGCTTGGAGAACGGTAAGTAAGATTTTGACAGAAAAATTTGATTGTAAACAAGTAAAATGATTATTGTGCGGAGATTTAAATATAGTGACAGATATCCTCATCGAAAAAATCTTAAAAACGAGCAACCCGACATGCGTCGGGCTCGACACCGCGTTTGAATACTTGCCCGAAAATATGCGCAAATTCTGCCGCAATTTTTCCGATGTCGGCAAGGCGTTTATTGACTATAACGTCTCCCTCATCGACAAGTTAAAAGACGTTATCCCCGCCGTAAAAGTGCAGGCGGCGTATTACGAGATGTACGGCCCCTACGGCGCGGCGGCATATTTTGCAACGCTTAGAGAGGCGAAAAAGGCGGGGCTTGTCGTCATTGCGGACGCTAAACGCAACGACATCGGTTCCACCGCCGCGTGCTACTCCAAGGCGTATTTAGGCGAGACGGAAGTAAACGGCGTAAGCGAGCCCGCGTTTCCCTCCGACTACCTCACCGTCAACGGGTATTTGGGCTCCGACGGCATCGAACCGTTTTTGGCCGATTGCAAACGCTGCGACAAGGGTATATTCGTGCTGGTAAAAACCTCGAACCCCTCGTCGGGCCAATTTCAAAACCGCCGCTTCGCCAGCGGCGAAACGCTTTATGAGGCGATGGGCGCTTTGGTGGAGGAATGGGGAAGCGCTTCTGTCGGCAAGTATGGCTATTCCGACGTGGGCGCGGTGGTCGGCGCGACACACCCCGAGGAAGCCGCAATTTTGCGGGAGTTAATGCCGCATACGTTCTTTTTAATCCCCGGCTACGGGGCGCAAGGCGGCAAGGCGGACGATTTGGCGGTGTGCTTTGACGCGCGTGGTTTGGGTGGGATCGTCAACAATTCGCGCGGAATCCTATGCGCCAACAAATCCGAAAAATACAAGGGCATGAATTACCTGGATGCTGCCCGTGCCGCAGTCCTCGATATGCGTGAGGACATTGCGCTTAGCCTATCGCGCAGAAAAATATAAAATCCTTAATTCATCATTTATCATTAAACTTATTATGAAAGACATTATATTTACCGTGCAATCCAAAAAGTTTTTGTCCGAATCGGTATTCGAGCTAAAACTCCACACCCGGTTCACCCTGCCCCCGATGCGGGCGGGGCAGTTTGCGCATATAGAGGTGCCGGATGCGTCGCTGTGTTTAAGGCGCCCGTTTTGCTTGTATCAATTTGACCGCCATTCCATCACCCTCGTGATTGCCGTCGTCGGCAAGGGTACAAAAAGCCTCTCAAACCTAAAACGCAGTGATACGGTGCGCGGCATTGTGCCGCTCGGCAACGGCTTTACACTGTCGGTGCGCCACCAAAAAATCGCGCTAATAGGCGGCGGAATCGGCTGCGCACCCCTGCTGCGCGTGCCGTACGACTACCCCGGGCGCGAATTCCGCAGCTATTTAGGCTTTAGTACCAAATCAGGGGTCATGTTTTGCGAGGAATTTGAGCAAGCGCTGTCCGTCGGCTTTCTAAATGATGCCGGAGGCGGTTGCGACGGCTTAAAAAAGTCCTCCCGCATCACCGTCTCCACTGACGACGGCAGCTTTGGCTTTAAAGGGTACGCGGCGGACGCGTTTTTGGCCGATTATAAAAAGGGCTATCGCCCGGACGTCATCCTCACCTGCGGTCCCGAACCGATGATAAAAGCCGTTCAAAAAATATCCGCCGAGCTCAAAATCCCCGGCTTTATGTCGGGCGAGATGCGCATGGGCTGCGGCATCGGCGCGTGCCTGGTGTGCGCCTGCGCCGTGCGCGAGGACGGACAGGTGAAGAACAAGCGGGCGTGCGTGGACGGGCCGGTGTTTCGGCTGGAGGATCTTATTTTTTAACGAATAGCGAATAGCGAATAGCGAATAGCGTCGGACGGATTAAATTGTCAGCAGAGCCTAGTGGCACAGGGCAGATTTTAATTGCGTCAGGCTTTTGTTTCCAAAGTGAAAGCATCCGACGCTATCCGCTATTCGCTGCTTGCTATTCGTTCTTTTTGTGGAGAATAAGAATGAATTTAAAGGTAACTATCGCGGGAACGGAATTCAAAAGTCCCGTCATCGCGGCATCCGGCACGTTCGGGCTCGGACGGGAATACAACGCCTTTTACGACGTGTCGCTTTTGGGCGGCATCGCGACCAAGGGTCTTACCTTAGAGCCCCGCGAGGGGAACGGAGGCACGCGCATCGCCGAAACACCGTCCGGCATTTTAAACTGCGTCGGGCTTCAAAACCCCGGCGTCGAAAAATTTGTCGCGGACGAGCTGCCGTTTTTGGATAAACTCGGCACGGTAATCATTGCAAATGTCGCGGGCAGCACGGAAGAAGACTATTTAAAAATCGCCGAGCGGTTTTCCCGGACTTCGGTCGATTGCTTAGAGCTCAACATCTCGTGCCCCAACGTTAAATGCGGGGGCGTCGCGTTCGGGGTCGAGCCCGCAAGCGTCGAGCATATTACCCGCGCCGTGAAGGCGGTGTGCGGCGCAAAGCCGCTCATCGTAAAGCTCACTCCCAACGTCGCGCGCATTGCCGACAACGCGGCCGCGGCCGAAAACGGCGGAGCCGACGCAATCTCGCTCATCAACACGATAACGGGCATGGCAATCGACTATAAGACGCGCCGCCCGGTCTTGGGCAACGTTACGGGCGGGCTCTCCGGGCCTTGCGTAAAGCCGATTGCATTGCGCATGGTGTACGAGGCATACCGCGCCGTAAAAATACCTATAATAGGCATGGGCGGTATTCAAACCCCCGAGGATGTGCTGGAGTTCATGATTGCGGGTGCGTCCGCCGTGCAGGTGGGCTCCGCCAATATTTTTGACCCCATGGCGGCGATAACAATCGTAAAAGGGTTGACAAAGCTGCTAAATTCGTGTAAAATAGACGACGTTAATGAGGTAATCGGTTCCTTAATCATCTGATTTTATGAGCCGTTCATCAGGACAAGATAACAGATAAAAGATAACAGATAACAGAATGCGGACGAGATTTCGAATTTGTATCAGGCGTTTGTTGATTACCTAACTCAAAATAAGTCTGATTTCTGTTATCTTTTATCTGTTATCTAAAGCAACATATAAGCCCATGACCAACAACGAAATCCTAGACATCTTTAATGCCACGGGCGGCGTCTTAAAAGGCCACTATCTAAAGCAACATATAAGCCCATGACCAACAACGAAATCCTAGACATCTTTAATGCCACGGGCGGCGTCTTAAAAGGCCACTTCCGTTTAACGTCCGGTCGCCACGCCGACACGTACATGCAGTGCGCCAAGCTGTTTACCGACGCCGCCTGCAGCGAAAAGCTTTGCAGTGCGCTCGCCGAAAAGCTTAGTGGGTACGGAGCAAACATCGTGGTATCCCCGGCGGTCGGCGGCATTTTAATGGGCTACGAGGTATCGCGCCACTTGGATGTCCCCAACATCTTTGCCGAGCGGGAAAACGGCAAATTTGCCCTTCGCCGCGGCTTTGTATTGCCGGAGGATTGCCGGGCGTTGGTCGTAGAGGACGTGGTAACGACGGGCGGCTCGGTCAAAGAGGTCATGGAGTTAATTGCGCTTTCCGGCGGCAAAACGGCGGCCGTCGGCTCGATTGTGGACCGCTCGGCAGGCAAAGTCAATTTCGGCGTCCCGTTTGAATCGCTTTTGAGCGTAGAAATCGCAAGCTTCGAACCCGATAACTGCCCGATTTGCGCCGAGGGCAAAATTCCGCTGTATAAGCCCGGTAGCCGGGCGTTATAGTTTAAAACCGGAGGTTTTAAAACAGTGTCCAAGAATTCAAAAAACTCCGGCGGCACAGGCGAGTTCTTAGTTTTTTTTGCGTTTTTGGCCGTAATGCTGCTGGGGTTAGGGCTCGCGCTCTCGTGGTTGTGCGGGCTCCTCGCCGACAAAATCGAAGCCTTTACGGTCGGCAAGGTCTTGGCGGTTTGGATTCGCAACATCGCCGTCGCCCTTGCGCTGATTGTCCCGATTGCGCTATCGTTTAAAGAGGCGCGCGCAAGAGGCGCACTTTGGGTAATACTTTGGATCGTCGCGGCGGCGCTGGTGGTGTGCTTTTATATCTTGAGTATCGTGTAAGACTAAATCAACAATTATTATTGCATTATCGCATTACCGCATTACTGCATTCAACAAGGAGCCCCCATGTCAGAAAGAGTAAAATCAAGAAAGAAAAAAAGAAACCCGATCGTGGCGTTTTTTGTGCCGTTCGGCCTCAGACAGGTCAATTTTATCCTGATGTTTGTTGCCGCCGTCGTCATGTTTGCCGGCATCTTTGTCTCGGCCAGCGAGAATGGCAACCTGGTCGCCATCATCGGCATGATTATTTTTGCTGCCGGGTGTTTGCTGGCGATTTACCGCTGCTTGACCGTCATTTTTAAAAAGGGCATCAACAAACGCGACCCCGAGTACAAAACCGCACTCGTCAATCTTTGTATTATGGGCGCGTTGCTGCTTTTAGCCGCGTTCGGTATCGTCGCCGCTATTTTGTGGTAGGAGTTTTGTGGATTGTGAAGAGGATGGTAATGTAGGGCGGGGGCTTGCCCCCGCCGCAAACGGCATTGGACATCAAGTCGGCAGAGGGGCTAGGCCCCGCCCTACAATTCACAATCCACAATCCGCACTAGTACATCGTTTATTTATTAGGAGGTACTTCCCATGAAAAAAAGCCGCCTCTTATTTACCGCATTCGTCGCGTGCATGGTTTTGTGCGCGGCTTTTGTATTTGCGGCGTGTGTAACGGGCGGCGGGGATAAAGGAAGCGGGAACGGCAATAGCAATAAGAGCGAGACTATTTTTTTGATTGATTGCTCATACAGCACCAAAGATTTGCGCGGCGCGACAGGAAATCCGGGTGAGTATAGGGCAATGGACAAATTCCTAAAAGAGGCGTTCGACATAGCCGTTAAGGGCAATTGCGCCGTCGGGATTGTCGCGTTTGGTTATGGGGCACCTAAAAGCACCGGCTTATCTACTTCCGCCGCAAATGTTTTTTCGGATTACAGTTCTTTGCTCTATGTAGGAGAACTTTTTGAATCTCCGCTTGCCGACGGCACCGATATCGAAAACGCAATTCTAACTGCCGAAGAAATGTTTACCAAAGATGCATCCGGAAAAATTGTGAACGGAAGAGCCGTAATCCTTTCCGACGGCGGGCAAACCGACGGTAAGGCTTTGCCCGCGGCGGCAAGGGCGGCGAATAGGGGAATGCGGATCGATACGGTGTATTTTGAACCACCGCTCAACAGCAATCGCGCCGAGGTGCAAATCAATGCGCTTACGGTGCGTCAAAGCAGCCTTAAAAAGGGCGATACCGCCGACATTGTTGTGGACATCGGCGCGACGGCTGCTGCGGCGGGCAACGCTACGGTTACGCTTTCTTGGGCGTCAATAAATCCGGATACTATGGCGGCCGGCGCCGAGCATGCGATAAAGAAGGACGGGCACGAAGTAGCTCCCGTCGTTTTATCGGGCGACGGCGCGCGGATATCGTATCAGCATGCGTTCGGGCACTTTGGGCTTTTGCGCCTAAAGGCGGAAGTGAGCCGCGCGGGCGACGGAATCGAACAAAATAATACATATTACACGTTTGTCAACGTTTTACCCGGCGATAAGATTTTGATTATCGACGGAATTATCGGCGGCGCCGACGCGTTGTCGGATTTAATCGGCGATGAGTACAGGGTGACGACGCTTCCAACCAATCGGGCGAACGGATTGGGCATAGAGCAGTTAAGGGAATACGATGAAGTATTTTTAATGAATGCCGACCCCAAAGAGCTCAGCATGGATTTTATGGGCATTTTGGATGAATACGTGTATAAATACGGCGGGGGATTAATTACCACCGGCGGCGACAACATGTATAACCCCCGGCAGGTTGACCCCAAAGATTATTTTTACAGCGCTCAAGCCGTAGCGTTGGAGAAAATGCTGCCGGTAGACTTTGACCCGAACGGACAACCGCTTGCGTTGGTGCTGGTGGTCGACGCATCGACCTCGATGGCCGCGCCCATCAGACCCTCAGGGCCTAACAAACCCTATGACGGCGATATGATTGGTTCTCGCCTTTGGGCGGCGGCCGAGAGCTGCAAGGCGGCGGTCAACGCGCTGGCCGGCGATGATTACGTCGGGATCATAAAATTTAACTCAAGCGCGCGCCAAGTAATCGGCATGACGCCGGTGAGCCGTAAAGCCGAGATTTTTACCGCGATAGAAAATATCTCTACGTCGCAGGGCTGTATATACAATCAAGGGGTTACAGCGGCGGCGAATATGATGGCGGGCGTCACCTTTACCGAGCGCAAGCACGTGATTTTCATCACCGACGGGTTGCCGATGGACGGCGATGCAAACATGGAGTGGACGGTCAACAGCACCATACGGTCGATGAAACGTAACGGCATTACGTTTTCTACGGTCGGCATCGGCAACGAATTAGACCGCGCCGACGCGCGTCAAATTCTCCAATCGATGGCGGACGACGGATGGGGAATGCCGACTACCGAGCCCCGCTACGGCAATTATCCCGGAGCCGGCAACGAGAGCGGCCCGAACGGCAGGCACTTTTTGGGAATCAGAGATATTGCGCCAAATTTTCAAAACGATACCCGGGTGACGGATTTTATGACGAAAGAAGTCGAGGAGTTGACGCCCGTATGGAAAAACGATTGGTCCGGAAACCCGATAGGCGTAGAGGTCATCATAAAAAGTCATGACTCTTCCGTACTAAGTAATGTTTCGGCATTTCCGAAGCTTGGCGGTTTTTATGGCGTTAAGGCAAAAGCCGGCGACCCGGGCGACCCGCCGGAAATGTCCGGCAAGGTAATTTTGGCAACGCCCGACGGGTATCCGATTTATGCCGAGTGGAATTACGGCGCGGGCCGCGTCGCAAGCTTTATGAGCACCTTAAACGGCGACATCTATTCGGCTAGGTATGTCGGCGCCACGGCGGAGCCGGGCGGCAAAACTTTTGCGATGAACGTTGTAAAGTCAATGATGGAGGACAAACCGGTTAATCTTGAGCGCGACGTTGTATTCAACTCGGACGGCAACGAAAATTTTAAAACTCAATTCCGCATCCGGGGATTGGAGGCAAATCTTGTCGGCCTTTCCATAAAGGTGTACGGGCAGGATTTAAGGAACACCGGGGTTGCGGTAACCGATCTTGCAAGACTCGGGACGGATACCTTCGGGGGTTCGTTCGAAACATTGACGCCCGGAATCTATCGCTTGGAGATAACCAATAGGGGTAAGACGGAAGCGATTGCATATTACGCGTTTTCGTACTCCAGGGAGTATAACGCCTTTCCGGACGCGCCTTACCGTCTCTCTTGCAAAGCCTTAATGGACAAATTACGCAGTCCCGGCGGAAAAGCCTATTTGCCCTCGTCCGGCGGCGCGGCGGTGTTCGGGTAAGGGAGAAAGAATACTTAAAACTTAAAACTTATTTCATTGGATTTACGTACACCGTCCGCTGGTTCGTGTACACCACCTTTCCCGGGGCGGCGGATTTTGGTTTTGAGACAAACTTTATAAAGGTATAGTCGACCGGCACGTTTTCGGATGCCGCCGCTTTGGAATATAGCGCGGTGAGGGAAGCGGCGCGTTTTAAAACGGATTCGGGCGGCAACGTTTTTGCGGGGTTTACGATGACCGTGTGCGCACCGTGGATATTTTTGGTGTGCAGCCAAACGTCATTGGGAGCCGAGAGCTTAACCAGCGCGTCGTTTTGCGTGTTGTTTTTGCCGGTTAAAATGAGGTACCCCTCAAATTCCGTGCGCTTCACGCCGGACAGGTGCATTTCCCCGCCGTTTTTCGTTTTTCGTTTTTCGTTTTTCGTTTCTTTTATAATCCCGCTTTTGCATAATTCCTCCGCAATCTCGTCTAAATCCGAAAGCGTTTCGGCGGCTTGCAGCGAAACCTGCACGCTCTCAAAATAATCCAAAGAATTTTGCGCGGCCTCGATTTGGGGCGTAACAAACTCAAGCGCCTTTTTCTTTTTCTGGTACCGCTTATAAAAACGTTGCGCCTGTTTTGCGGGGGATAGAGTAGCGTCCAGCGGTATTTCGATCGGCGCGGGCGGGTCGGCGTAGTAATTTTCGGCGGCCAGTGTTTTGTCTCCGGGCATTATCCGGTAGAGGTTTGCCGTTAAAATCTCGCCCTTAATGCGTTCGTCCTCAAAGTCCTCCGCATTCATTTTTTGGTCTAACGCCTGCGCCAGCCGCTTTTCCGCCTTGGCAACCCCGGCTCTAACCGCCGCGGCCAGCTTATTCCGTTTGTCCTCAAGCGCCCCGCTTGTTTCCTTGTACGTATAATACCGGTCGGCCGCCTCGTTGAGGGTTGTCACGGGTGTCACGGGGACGGGGGTATTTTGACCACTTT
>WQYM01000079.1 GCA_009781235.1 Bacillota bacterium | reverse complement strand
CGATATAGCGAAAAGATAGTTCTAGCCATTAAACAGTTCTACAAAAACGATTTGGTCGAAAAAACAGTCCATATCATCTGATTTCACGGCTCATTACGGTCAGCGTATTAGAAAGCCGTGGTGTATGCTTCTACGCATGCACAGCCTTTGGTCAGGGGTGGTCAGGGGGACGGGGGTATTTTGACAACTTTTATGTCAGAATGTTTGTCCTTTTGGACGTACTCTCACACAGCCACCCCTTCCATCATTAATGTAACTATATCCCAATATTGCCCTTATGTCAACTGGTTTTGCAATCCGATTTTTGCCACAAAAGTTGTTAAAATACCTCCGTCCCCGTGACCGCCTCCGTCCCCGTGACCGTGACCGTCTCCGTGACCGTCCCCGTGACCGCCGTGACCGTCCCCGTGACCGCCGTGACAGGCAATAACATGGTCAAGTACTACGTCCCCGTGACAAGGTATGTGTAAATGTCGGAAAGGGCGCAGATGGAATATTTAAGGTTGACGGGGAAAGATGTACCGAAGGCGTAGTCGAGCGTGCCGGAAAGGAGGTCGAGGATTTGAGAATAAGCGAAAATCGCTTGGGAGGCGGCTGTGTAGTCGGAATAAGCGGAAAGCCCGGCGTATTTTTGCCCTACCTTGGTTTTTAGCGCCGATACTTGCATATAAGCGTGGCTTTCGGTGATTTTATCGGCGTCCAAATCGAGGACGATGCGGTAAATAGAATCAAACAGCTCGCAAAGGTAGGTAAAATGCGCCGCGAATTCTTTTGCTTGCGCCTCGGTCGATACAATTTCGATTTTCGCGGCTTTGCAAGAGACACTGTAGAGCTCAGCGGAGACGCCCTCCCCGATCAGCCTCGCCGAAACCGTCACGGCGTCCGCACTGCTGCGATACACGGCGGCAACCGTTCTAAACCCCTCTTGGCAGCTCAGCACATACCCAGCCCCGCCGGCATTTTTTAACGATAGCGAGCTTTTAACCGCCTCTGCTTTGGTGGAATAGGTCCCAGCCGCAACATAGTGGTAGGCAATGGCGGGAACGGTGACGTAGCTTTTTGCCGGCACGCAACCGCTCAAAGCGCCGCAATCTCTCCCAAAAACAACAAACAAAACGGCCCCCGAAATAATGCCGGAAATCAAAAAAACGCTCAAAAACACCCGCCCCCAATAAATTTCGCGGTGCACGCGCCGCCTGTACCGATGCGGGACGTCGTAGGAGTAAGGATAATCGCCCATACCATATGGTATGATGGCGCTACGCTTATGATGATATGATGATATGATGGACGGCTTCGCCGTATGATGGATAAAATAATTCGTCCGCCATAAGTGAGCATAGCGAACGCCATCATATCATCATATCATCATATCATCATACCATCATATCAAAAATCAAACGGCCCGCCGTCGGGATCGGTGTGTTTTCTACGCTCGTCTAATTCGGTAACGGCGTCGTAGCCCATGAATTTAAGGCGGTAATTGCGCGCGGCGACCTCTAAAATTACGGCCAGGTTGCGCCCGGGCTTAACCGGAATCGTGTGCATCGGCAGCTCGACGTCTAAAATCGAATAGGTTTCCCCCTCGTCCTCGGCGCGTTCGCAGTGCTTACATTCGTCCCACGCCTCTAAATTTATCACCAAATCGATTTCCTTTGAGTGGCGCACGGAGCCCGCGCCGTACATCGAACGCACGTCGATGATGCCGATGCCGCGCACCTCCATCATGTAGCGAATCAGCGGCGGGCTGGCGCCGACGAGGCGGTCCGAAACCCTTTTAATGCACACCGCGTCGTCGGCAACGAAGCGGTGCATCCGCTGCAATAATTCGAGCGCGGTCTCGCTTTTTCCGACGCTTGATTTACCGATAATCAACACGCCCACGCCGTACAAATCCATTAACCCCGCGTGAATCGTGATTTTGGGTGCCAACAGCTCGTTTAAAAAAATGCTGAGCTCGTTGATAATCATCGTCGAACGCAAGGGCGAGCTGAGCACCACGCGCCCGTATTGCTCGGCGTGCACTAAAATGTCTCCCGTAGGAATAATCCCGCTGGAGAAAACGACGCACGGAAAATCGCGGCGGAAAAATTCCTCGACGGCCTTTTCGCGCGCGGACGGCTTCAATTTTTTTAAGTACGCCATCTCCTGCTCGCCGATTACTTGTATACGGTGCGAGCTGAAATGCTCAAAAAAACCGGCGAACTGCAGCCCCGGGCGATTGATGTTAAACGTAGAGATATGCATCGTCTCCGAGGAGCCGCCGTGGATGATGCTGAGCCCGAGGTGCTCGCAAAACTCCGCGATGGAGATATCCGTTTCGTTTTCAACCAGCTCCGTCTTTTTGGCGTTGGTAAATTTTTTATACATGGGCATGATTTTTCCCCCTTAAAAAATGTCTTCCTCGTCGTTCATCTTTAACGGCACCTTCATAATCTCCTCCGCCGTTCGGCCGGAAAAGCTTCCGCCGTCATCATTATTTGAGCGGAACGGGACGATGAGGGCATCGTCCCCTACGGAATTCGGTTCCCACGGGGCATCCGACGGGTCGTCTCCTACGGGTTGCAAAGACGAATCCCTTCCTTCGTTTTTCGTTTTTCGTTTTTCGTTTTTCGTTTCATCTGTAATTTGATTGGGCGGCGCGCTTGGAAAATCGTGATCTGCGTCGTCCGCATCCCTGCCCCCCGCCCCCTGACCCCTGACCCCTGCGTCGTCGGCGCTCATCACAAAACTCTCCCGCTCTCCCCCGCCGGGCGGAACGGCCTTGCCCAAGTACCCCGCCGTGTCCACATCCTCGAACGTCACGAAATCGCCGCGCCAGCGCACGTCCACCGTGCCTAACTCGCCGTTTCGATGCTTGGCGATAATTAATTGGACCATATTGCGCGTTTCTTCGTCCACGCTTTGATCCGTCGGGCCGTATTTGCGATGGATAAACAAAATGATGTCCGCGTCCTGCTCGATAGCGCCGGATTCGCGCAAATCCGACATCTGCGGCTCTCCGCCCTTGCGCTTCTCCACCTCGCGGTTCAATTGGCTAAGGAGCAATATCGGGACGTTTAACTCTTTTGCCGCGATTTTAAGGGTGCGCGTGATGTCCGAAACCTCCTGCTGGCGGTTTTCGACGCGTTTTCCGGAGCTCATAAGCTGCAAATAGTCAATCATCACCAAGTCGAGCCCTTTTTCGCGCTTTAAACGGCGGCATTTTGAGAGAATTTCTATCGGCGTGCTTAAGGAAGAGTCGTCGATGTAGAGGTGTACCTTATCGAGCCGGGATTTTGCGGAATAAATCTTTTTCCATTCGGGGCCGGAAAGCTCGCCGGAGTTTGCGTGCGCCATATTGACTGTGGCCGTCGAGCACAAAAGCCTCTTTGACAGCTGGACCGCCGGCATTTCGAGCGAAAATACCGCGCACTTATAGGGGTCGGCCTTTCCGGCTTTGGTGCGCCGGTTGCCGTCGAACGCCGCGTGCGTGATAAAATTCATGCCGATGCTGGTTTTGCCCTGGCCGGGGCGCGCCGCCACCAGCACCAAATCGCCGCCTTGGAATCCGTTTAAAATGCGGTCAAGCCGCCTAAAACCCGTCGGGATGCCCCGGTTGGCGTCGGGATTTTTAAACATGAATTCCATGCGCTGGATCGCTTCCGTTAACGCTCCGCCCACCGGCACTAGCTTAGAGCGGTCGAACTTTTCACTCAAAGCAAAAATCTCGGCCTCGGAAAACTGAAGCGCGTTGTCGTCGGGGTCGCCGGTGAAGGCCTTGTCGGTGATGGCTTGCGCCGCCTCGATGAGTTTTCTCAATACCGAATTCTTTTTGACGATGGCGGTGTAGTGCTTATAGTTTGATGCCGACGGGACGGCGTCTGACAGCGCCGTCAGGTACGATACTCCCCCCGCCGCCTCTAAGCTCCCTAAGCCCTCAAGCTCCGTAACCAGCGTAATAATATCGACCGGCTTGTCATTTTGGGCAATGCTTAGCATCGCGGAAAATATTTCGCGGTGCGACGGGCTGTAAAAATCGTCGGGCTTTATCTCATTAAGGACATGAATCGGCGCGTACTCGTCGATCATGACGCAACCCAAAACCGCCTGCTCCGCCTCTAAGCTGTGCGGCAGGATGCGCCCCTTAACGTTTGGGTGATCTTGGATGCTTTTTTGTTTGGGCGTGTTGTTGTTCGGCATAATGGCTTTTCCTTTATGCGTGTCTTATGACCCGGTCATGCGTGTCTTGTGTCTTGTGTGACCCGGTCACCGTGCACGGGGTACTATTCGCTTTTGACATCTGCCCGCTCTGCTTGCTTCAACCGTCTTCGTAACGCTTCTCTTCCTATTCCAAACAATTCGGCAATTTCTTTTATAGTTGATCCACATCGTTCTATCAATTCCAAGACCAATTCTTTTGTCAAATCAACGTTATCGGTTGTTCCCGAAACAAATCTGCCGTCGCGCACTAACTCCGCAAAAACCTTTTCTTTCTTCTCAAGTGCGCCTTCATCCCCGTCTTCATGCTCCAACCAGCTTGTATCAGTGCATTCCGCCATAATCCCCGCCATATACTCGGGGCTTGTATCATAAAAATTCGCCGCTTCGTTAAAATCGACGATTCCTGTTCTTCTTAGGTAATTGCTGTAACTGGAGTACCCGTAATCCTCCGCACGCTGAACCATGTGGGCTTTGAGCGGATTGTTCTGTATGTACGCAACACAATACACAAGATGCTTTTCGCTGCGAATCACCTCGCTTTTGAATCTGCTCCTAAATACATATCCTACCCGACTATGCACCCTGTTGTAGTATTGCGCGTAGTCCTGATTGACTATTTTCATGTATTGAGAAAGTTCGGCCACGTCATCAACGCTCAACAAAATGTGCGCGTGGTTTCCCATGACGCAAAACGCAAGTATTTTTACCGGGTGTTTTTCCTTATGCTTTTGCAAACAAGCTAAATAAAAGCCCTTATGTTGGTCGTCCGGAAAAACATACTCCTTCCCCACCCCTTGCACCATGACATGGAAGTAACCTCCGTCAACATCGCTTCTTAATCTTTTAGGCATTTTTACATAATAACATATAATTTTTTACATGTCAACCGAAATTCGATATATATCTCGTGTCTAGTGACCCCGTGTCTAGTGACCCCGTGTCTAGTGACCCCGTGTCTAGTGACCCGGTCACCGTGCATGGGGTGAGGCTTATTTTTCCAGTAGACTCTTTCCTTCCATCTCGACCGGCTTAGAGAGACCCATGATCTCGAGCAAGGTGGGAGCGACGTCGCCGAGGTTGCCGCCGGAGCGGATACGGGTTGGGAGCGTGTCCGGTGACCCGGTCACCGTGCACGGGGTAATATTCGCTTTTGAGAACCCCTCGCCTACCACCATCACGCGGACGAGGTTGGTGGTGTGGGCGGTGCAGGGGGAACCGTCGGCAAAACTCATGAGTTCTGCGTTGCCGTGGTCGGCGGTGAGAATCATGTTGCCATGCACGGACAGGATTTTTTCGGCCACGCGCGCCACGCACTCGTCCACCGCCGTGACCGCTTTGACGGCCACATCCAAGATTCCGGTGTGGCCGACCATGTCGCAGTTGGCGAAATTCAGCATCAGCACGTCCACCGTCCCAATCGTCTCCAACGCCTTTTCAGTGACCTCGTACGCGCTCATTTCCGGCTTTAGGTCGTACGTGGATACTTTAGGACTCGGCACCAGCACGCGCTGCTCTCCGGGATTCGGCTCCTCCACCCCGCCGTTAAAAAAGAACGTAACGTGCGCGTATTTTTCAGTTTCGGCAATCCGCGCTTGTGTCAGCCCCAGCTTCCCCAAGTATTCGCCCAGCGTGTTTTTGATTTCCTTAGGAGCATACGCCGTCGCAATTCCTACCCCAAATTTTTCATCCTTATTCACTGACCCCTGACCCCTGACCCCTGACCCCTGAATTTGAGGAAAAGATTCATCATACTGCGTCATACCCACATAATATATCAGTTTAAAGCCGCCCTTGCGCTCGAAAGAATTAAATTCCGGGTAAATAATCGCCCTTGAGATTTCCCGCGCGCGGTCGGAACGGAAGTTGTAGAAAATCATGGAGTCGTTCGGATTGACGCCCGCGTAGCCGCCGATAATCAAGGGCTTTATGAACTCGTCGAATTCACCCGCCGCGTATGACGCCGCAATCGCCGCATCGGAATCGCCGTACCTTGCGCCGATTCCGTTAAATACGCCGTTGTAGCCTTTCTCAACGCGCTCCCAGCGGTTGTCGCGGTCCATGTAGTAGTAACGTCCGACGATGCTCGCCACACTGCCGACGCCAAATTCTTTGGTTTTTTGCACTACTTCGCCAACGTAGCGGCGCGCCGAGTCCGGCGGAACATCGCGCCCGTCGGTAATGCAGTGGATATAAACGGTTTTCACCTTTTCGCGCTTACAAAGCTCCAGCAGCGCGTATAGGTGGTTTAAATGGCTGTGGACGCCGCCGTCGGAGCAAAGCCCCGCCAAATGCAGTGCGGTTCCGTGCGCCTTAACGTTATTAATCGCGCCCAAAAATGCGGGATTGGCAAAAAAATCGCCGTCCTCGATACTTTTATCGATGCGCGTGATGTCTTGGTAGACGATGCGCCCGGCACCAAGATTAAGGTGCCCGACCTCGCTGTTGCCCATCTGCCCCTCGGGTAGCCCGACCGCCCTGCCTGCGGCGTCTAAAAAACCGTTGGGGTAGCGCTCCAGCAGCTTTGAGATGTTCGGGATGCCCGAAATAGCCACGGCGTTGCCGCGCGGATCGGGCGAATACCCGAAACCGTCTAAGATCACGATTGCGTTGGTGGGCTTGGTGTTATTACTTTCCATACCTTTTGCCTTTTTCATATTCTTTGTGTAGTACCGATTTACAACTTACGATTTACAATTTACAAATTAGGGATACGTGGCGGAAAGCTCAAAATATTCGCTCTTTTGTTCCAAGCGTTTTAATCGGTTTATCGTCACTCAATCCCCTCCGAAATTTGTAAATTGTAAATTGTCAGTTGTAAATTTGTCTACCTATGCCTTAAACTTCACAATCCTTGCAAAATCCGCCGCCTTTAAAGACGCGCCGCCAATCAGGCCGCCGTCGATGTCGGGCTGTGCCATGAGCTCGTCTACGTTTTGGGCGTTCATGCTGCCGCCGTATTGAATGCGGAGTTTTTCGCCGCTGACCGCCCCGAACCGCTTCTTTAAAACGCCGCGGATAAAAGCAATCGTATCCTGCGCGTCCTTTGCGCTGGCGGTTTTACCGGTGCCGATGGCCCAAACGGGCTCGTAGGCGACGATCACTTTTTTGGTTTGCGCCGCCGTAATATCTTTAAAGCCTCCCTCGATTTGGGCTTTGACGACCTGTTCCGTAATGCCGCCCTCGCGCTCTAAAAGCGTTTCGCCGACGCAAACGATCGCGGTCAGGCCCTTGCTGAGCGCCTGCTTTAAGCGCTTATTTACGGTCACATCGGTCTCGCCGAAATATTGCCGGCGCTCGGAGTGGCCGATGATGACGTACTTTGCGCCCGCTTCCTTTAGCATGTCGGCGGAAATTTCGCCCGTGAACGCGCCCTTGTCCGCCCACGCCACGTTTTGCGCGCCGACGGCTATGTTAGTGCGTTTTGTGAGCTGTGCCGCGCGTTTGATATCCGTAAACGGCACGCACACCACGACGGCAGCGCTTGCGCCCTCCACCAGCGGAATCAGCTCTTTTAAGAGCGTTTCGGTCTCTTTGACCGTGTTGTTCATCTTCCAATTCCCCGCGATGACGGGGGTACGGGTGGGTGTTGATGCTGTTGACATTGTTGTATATCTCCTAAAAAATAATGGGGGGTTCTAAATTTTCGTGATATTTATTTTGTTATCTTCATGACTGCTATCTGTTATCTTCGTGAAAAAGGGCAGCTCGAAAACGAGCCGCCCTTTTTAAAGTCACACTAACTCCTTTGCGGGTTGATTACACAACTCCCTCGAAAAGCTGCGCCTGCCGAGCGGATCTGTTAAACATCTAATGAATCAGTGTTTAAAAGATGGACAAGGTAAAATAATTGCTTCCAATCTAAAACCCGAATACTTAGTCTTCGGGATCAGGATCGGGATCAGGATCGGGATCGGGATCGGGATCACCGGAGCCGGGCAAACCCAAATCCTTTAAGGTGGGAACCGCAGTGCCGTTTATAGTCCAAACACTGGTATTAAACGCGTTCCAGGTCGCCGCAGTCGCGGTGGCCGTCGTAACCACGGCGCAATTGGCGTCAAACGGAACGGAGCTCTTGAGATACCAACCATCGTCACCGGAAACAGGGGCGACTACCGCAGCCATTTCGGGCGCGTTGCCGGTCCATACCGCGACGCAGTTGGTCACGGTGCCTTCCGTCACGGAGTTGTTGCGGTTGCGGATGACAAACGCGTACACATAGTTCCTCAAATCCTCTCCCGCAGCACCAAAACTGGCTTGAACGACAACGCTGTCGATCACGTTGTAGTTAAACCCGGCAATCATGGCGGACCGGTTGTTGAGGTCGTAGTACGTATTGCCGGCATTGATGCTGATGGGACGACCGGAGTTAATTCCTAAAATCTTGCAGTTGCGGATAATTCCGTGGTTGTGTTGCGCAAAAACCGAAATCTGGCCGTACGCCGCCGAAGTAGCGGAATACCCGTCAATCGTCACATTTTGAACGATGCCGCTCTTACCGATGACGCCGAAAATCGAGGTTCCCCACTGCTCTGCAGTGCTGGGCTTCGGGTGCGCCGCCGTAACGTTGCTCATCGTGTAGCCGCGGCCGTCAAAGATGCCGTTAAAGAAGGTCGGGTGGTCGATGTACCACGCGGTGGTGGCATTGTCGGGATCCTCCGGACCCAATTCTGCGTCTAGGATACGGGCTTCGGGATACCATTCAGCCTGCGCCCATACGGGAGGGGTGAACGTTACGCCGGAGCAGTCAATGTTCTGCGTCAGGTAGAAGTACTCGCCGCGATTGTCCAGCTTGTATACTTCTGCGGCAAATTTGGCGGCCGAATCAATCGCGACACCTTGGGTCGCCTTGACCGGGAAGGTCGCTGTAAACGCCGACGCGGTACCCGTACGGTTTACCGTAAGCGTAATAACCGCGTCGCCGGTAACCGTACCAATCGTGATTAAGCCGTCTCCATTAACATCGGCAACATTCGGGGCGCTCGACGTCCACGCAACGCTTGCCACGTTGTCATAATCGGTAATGTCCGCAGCCGAGACGGTTTGCCAATTGTTGGGGGTTCTCATGGTTTCCGCAATCAGCTGATAAGTGGGACGAACCCCCGCCACAAGCGTTGCGCTCGTACCGCTGAGCTTAATGTTCAACAAATCCTGATTCACAACGGCGTCATATTCGAAATCAACCGGAACGTGCCCGTAGGTAATCTTAATCTTGTTGTTAGATTTGCTGAGCGGCGTGAGCGGCGTCACCGTATACGTGGTAACCACCTGATCCGATTCGTCGCTGAATATGGCGGTAACCACAACGTCTTCTCTGGCAAAGGTGTCACCCACCTGATAAGGGGCTGCCGCGGTGCCTTTTTTAATCTCGACCTCAAGGCTTTCGACAAAAATAACCGTAATATTGTAATCGGTGGTCACGCCCTGATACGTGATCGTAATTTTGGCGCCGGTATCCGCCCTTAACAAAATGCCGGTCTTATCGGCAGTCCAGCCCGTGGTAACCGTCTTGTTGAGGGTTGCATCGTCGAACACTACGGCAAGCTCTCCGGTCACGGAGACGCTCTCGCCTTCGATATACTTGCTCTTCGGCGCTTTGCCCTCTACGAAGCTGATGCTCTTAACCGCCAGCACCTGGATGGGGAAGTCCACGCTGACGCCGCCGTAGGTGATGCCCACCTTGGTGTCGGTGGTACTCAACGCGCCGGTCTTATCGATGGTCCAATTCGCCGAAATGTCCTGCTCGGTGTCGTTGGAAAACTTGACCGTTAACACCATGCCCGTCGCGTCAAAGACATCGCCCGCCGCGTATTTTGCCTTGGGCGCCGTTTTAACGGTAAAGGACGCTACCGTGGGGGCGGCTTCCGTAACCGTGATGGCGTACGTTTGGGTGAGCCCCTGGTACGTGACTATTACGTCGCCCGCATCCGTCAGCTTCAGCACCGTGCCGTTGGTGATGCTGGTCGTCCAGCCGACGGTTACGTCCTCTTCTTCCTCGTCGGTGTACGTGACCGTAAGCACCATGCCGGCGTCGCTGAACGCCTCGCCCACGGTGTAGTTGTACTTAACGGGCTTCGTTTTGATGATGAAGCTCTCCACCGTCACTCCGTCATCCTTGGGGCTGCAGCCGCCGCACGCCGCCAAGGCGAACGTCAGCATCAGCGCTAGGATGACAACCGTCAAAATCTTGATTTTTTTCATGAATATCCTCCGAAAATTTTTTTGTACTATAATCCGCAGCGGCTTTTTTTAGGGGCTAGGGGATGTAGGGCGGGGGCTTGCTCCCGCCGAGGGGTTAGGAGCCGGGGGCTAGGGCTAGGGCTAGGGGTTAGGGAATGAAGTCGGTTTATAGAGTGCGCCCCATTTTTAGAGTGCGCCCCAAAATATACCGCCGCACGGTATGTACTGTATGGTATTGTACTACACAAAACATCCCTTGTCAACGCTTTTACGGAATTTTTTTAAAAAAGCCGAGATTTTGTGAATTATATTGCGAATGCATCCGTATCATGCGCAATACTATGGCTTTTTATCAATTATCCGTCATCTGTTATCTTTTACCTGTTATCTTTTATCTCTTATAAAGCTCTCCGAGGCTCACGTCCGGATGCTTATACCGGCGCGAATCCGGCGTTATCTTGCCAAAGCGGATTGCCTTTTGCGGGCAGAGCATCGTGCAACCCTCGCAATGATCGCACTTTTTGGGATCGACCCTCGGCTTTTTCCCCTCAAAAACCGTAATCGCGCGCGCGGGGCACACCTTGGCGCAGATCCCGCAGCCGTTGCACGCTTCGGTAAAGCGGTACCGCCTTGCAAAAGTTGCCGTGATGCGGCGGAATAAAAAACTGACAAACGACGAATCCGGCCGGAATAAAAAACGGCGCTTGCGTTTGCGGTTTTTGATGTCGGCAATCACCGCGTCCGTGCGCTCGTTCTGTCGGATATTTGCCAACACGATGCCCTCCTCGGAGGGCAGCTTAAACATTTGCACAAAATTTTCGACCGATTTGATGCCCATCGAATAGGACACCTTTTGCTTGCGGCGGGAAAGTAGCCGCGCGGCTTCGGCCAGCATCCCTCCGTGCGTCGAACCCGGCGTTGCCAGCACGGCCATATATTGCACGCGGAACGCAGAGGCTTGAATGAAGCGCTTTACGGTCATCGGCAGCCCGTATGCGTAGGGCGGCGCCATGATGATGCCGAGTTCGCCCTCGATGACCGGCTTGGACGCAACCAACTCCGCCGTGATGAACTCGACTTTCATGTTAAGGCGCGCGGCAATCCGCTTGGCGGAGGCGTACGTGTTCCCCGTGCCCGAATAACAAAAAATCGTATCGGCAAACGTCGGGGACGGGGGCAATCCCTCAAGGACGTCCCTAAAGCTCTCTTTTAATTCGCGCGGGTTATACCCTAGTGATACGTTAAATCTTTTGCTTGACTAATTGACAATGACAATGGGATAAAGTCTCTTTAGCTTAACTCTTGCGTCTTTCGT
>WQYM01000078.1 GCA_009781235.1 Bacillota bacterium | reverse complement strand
GGTACAAAAATGGTCAACCCAATCGTAGGGGACGTCGTCCCCGGCGTCCCGCACCATAAAAAAACGCAATGGCTTTTAACTCATTGCGTTTTTTTGAATCTCTTTGCTTTATCCTTTGCTTTACCCTTTGTTATGCCCTACGGCGCGGCGGAGATTTTTGCGGCGTAGCTTTTCCAGTTGGTCGCGGACTTATAAGCGGCCTCGCTCGCAGAATCGTCCGGGACGTACAGGTGCGTGAGCGAACTGCAGCCGTTAAAGGTCGAAACCTGAATCGCGGTGACGCCGAGAGCCGAAGGACGGTTGATGTACACCGTCGTCAAAGAGGTGCAGCCGTCAAAGGCGTAGCCGCGCATGAGGCCGGTTGTGGACGGAACGGAAACGGTTTGCAGCGTGGTTACGCTCTGAAACGCGCGGCTGCCGACGTACACCACGCCCTCCGGAATGGTTATCTGCGTAATAGATATCTTCTCTAACGACCGCTCGCCGATGTAGCGGAGCGACGACGGCAGGTTTAGAACGGTGATTGCCGTTTTATTGTAGAACGCGCGCATAATCAGCCCCCGCGTGCCGTCCGCGACCGTCACCGTGCCGCTCACTGTGCCTTTGACGCCCACGGCCCAGCCCCCGGAGCCGCCCGCGAATGTGGCCGCGCCGCCCGCTCCGTATATTACGTTTTTCCCCGCGTACACCACGCCGTCAGCAGGCGCGGCGGCAAAGAATCCGGTGTTGTTAAACGCGTTTTCCTTAATCTCCTCTAAGCTGCCCGGCAGGTTGATGGACGTTAAAATCGTGCAGCCGGAAAACGCGCTTGTGCCTATGACCGACAAAACAGAGCCCGATTCAAGCTCTACCCCCGCAAGGGTACAGTTCTCTTTAATGCGGAGCAACCGAAGAACGCTCTGTCACCAAGAGCTTTCACACTATTTGGAATTGTGACGCTTACTATTTCAGCACAACCAAAAAATGCACCAGAATTGATTCTTATAACTTCTCTGTTGATTCCGTTAATATTCATCGTCTGAGGAATGACAACTTCAGTTTTCATGCCAACATATTTCCTCAAAGCTATTGTGGTGTTTGCTAAAACATATTGGGCTCCGTCCAATTCAAAAAAATGCGTGCTTTTCACTTTTTCAATTGCGGATTTTACATGTTCCTCGGTGGTGAATTTTTCGTAAGAAAGAATGTTATTGCCTAATAACGCCTCTCTTTATTCAACGCCCCATACGACTTGAGCGTTGCTTCCATAATACCAATTACTGCTCCATTCCGCGGGCTTGCTTGTGTGGGTTTGAACATATATCGTTTTGCCTTGTATTCGGCAAGCGCAATCGCGTCCTCCTGTGCTGCCGTCAGCACGCCGTCGATATTCGTCTTTGCCGTCGCAACCGCAAAATCCACGCCGGGCTTATCCGTAGCCGCGTCTATCGCCGCCTTGCCGTCCGTGGCAAACGCCAAAACTTCCGCCCATTTTTCGGCAGAATAATTGCCCTCGCCCTTGGCTACGGCATAAGTCTCCAACCCCGACTTTGCCGTTGCTTTATACTTGGCAAGCCCAACCTCTTGATTGCACGCCGCCAGCGAAAACGCAGCGGCAACCGCAAAGCACCCGCAAAGTAAAATCTCGATAATGCGCCTATAGCTTTTTCTTGTCCTCATACCCATCCTGTCTCTCCTAAAAAATATTTCGCCTTACAAAACGCCAAAGGAATATGCCGAGACGGCAGCTTAAATTATTCACTAAAATCCCAACGCGGGATATTCATTTTGTCCGCAAGTCCGGACGCGGGTCAAAGCACACCTTTGACCGGGAGTTTTTCTCCAGTCTGACGGATCCCTGTGTTGTCGAAATTCTACTTTCCCACGCAAAACTTAGAAAAAATTTCGTTCACAATCGCGTCGGTCGCGGTGACGCCCGTCACGCTGCCAAGCTCGCGGTAGGCGTCGGATAAATCGGACAGCATACAATCGAGGCTCAGCGCCTTTGAAATTTCCAGCCGCTCCAGCGCCTCAAGGCTTTTAACGACTGCGGTTAACTGGCGTAAATTATTAATTTTTGCCCCGTGGGCGGAGATTTTGCCGACGGTGGCTTGATAGATTGCGTCTTTTAGGGCGTCGATGTTTTGACCGGTGAGGGCGCTGACGGGGACGGGGGACGGGGAATGGGGGTTCGGGGTTCGGGGCTCGGGGTTCGGGGTTCGGGGCTCGGAAAGGTTACTATCTTCTTCGTAGGGGTTGCAGGCCTCTGCGACCTTCCGGAGTCGACTTCCTGGGGCTCGGGGCTCGGGAGAAAGGAGGTCTATCTTGTTTTCGATGTAAATAACCGGTTTATCTTGCGGTAATTCAAACGGAAAAGCTTGTTTATGTCTTACTGCCCGCTTCTCACTTTTTTCCCTCTGTTTCCGAATCCCGAATCCCGAATCCCGAACCCCGACATAACCCTCAGCTTCTGTCACCGCCAGCACCAGATCCGCGCTTTTCGCCGCCTGAATGCTCCGCTCTATCCCCTGCCGCTCCGCCTCGGAATCCGCCTGCTCTGTATAACAACATTACACAGTTGTTAAAAGGTTACACAGTTGTTAAAAGGTACCAAAATCTAACGAGTTTTGCAAGCATTTAAAACGAGAGTTTTCCCCCAGTCTGACGTCTCCGTGACCATTTATGCGGTGCGGGACGTCGAGGACGGCGTCCCCTTTTCACTTTTTGGTTTCCTATCAATTATGCAAACGAGCGTCAAAACATACTGAATCCTATCGCTATGGTTAGGTTTTCTGCGCTTTTTTGAAAACTGCAAAAGCCTTTTTAAAGCCTTTGTCTTTTTTGATGCCGATAGGGCTTTCATAATAGCGTTTTAATTCTAGGGTATAGCTGCATGGTATTTTAAATTCTGTTTTGCCTACGGTAACTAAAAACAGAATTTTGCGCAAGTTTTCAATTGGGGGTTCATAATTTAAAGCGTAACCATTTTTGTTAATCCACACTTTTCTTATTTGTTCGGCTTTCGCGTATTGCAATAGAGTATTATATATTTTTTCTAAACGCTTCACCATGTCCTCATAATTAATTTGCGTCCATGGGCTTGTTTCTTTTTTGCATCCCAAACAGCGATACCTAAACACATTTTTTATGAGGTTAAATTTTGTGTCACATTTCTTTTCTATGCGCACTGTTGTATGCCCGCAATGTATACAGACTCTTGTCCTAGAGCCCAATAATACTCTTAACGGGGAATGTTCTACTCCGTCAAATTCTGCTAAACCGTCACTCATTTTAAATCACCTCACCAAAATTTTATTCGAATATAAAAGCCTCCGCCAAACAAAAACGCTACGCCGCCTTTAAACTCCAGTGTGCCATTTTTGAAGGATATCCCAAGTTTTGCGCCGGCGCCAAGCAATTCTCCGTAAACACCAGCTTCAAAATTGTTTCCTAAGGTAATCCCTGCACGACCGGTTAATAAAGTTACACCAACATCTAAACCTGCAAAATAACTGTCATTTTTCGGGTCGAGCATGACACCCAAAAATGCCGAACCCGAATATAAATCCGCAACTCCTTTTAAGCCTATCGTAATCCACAGCGTCGGCGTTGATGAACCTACCCACCTGCGGGTCGTAGGACACAAGGGGACGGAGTAGTGTGACATTGTCGTCCCCCCGTTCCCTACTCCGTCCCCTTGTGTCCTTGTGTCCTTGTGTCCTTGCGTCCAAAAAATTGATTCTGCGCGTTAGCCGTTATTCGCGAGCTCCTTTACCTCTTCGGCCGTCACCATGTTATAGCAGCCCTCGACGGAATGCTTCAAGCAGCTTGCCGCCGTTGCAAACTCAATCGCTTCGTGATCGTCGTACTTGCTTAACAGCGCGTAAATAAGGCCCGCCGAAAACGCGTCGCCGCCGCCTACACGCTCGACAAGGCGAATGGCGTACTCCTTGGAAAAATGCGGCTTTACGCCCGAGTACAGCATCCCCGCCCAAAGGTTGTCGCTGTGTGTTACCGAGCCGCGCAGGGTGATGGCAACTTTTTGAAAGCAAAACTGCTCCATCAGCTGCTTTGCCACGGACTCGTAGCCCGCTTTATTCAGTTTGCCGGCCGTTGCCCCGCCCTTGTCCGGTTCGATCCCGAATATGCGGGACGCATCCAGTTCGTTGGTGATGCATACTTGGACGTACTTCATCAGTCCGCTCATCACCTCGCGCGCGCTTTCGCGGCTCCATAGCTTTGAGCGGTAGTTTAAATCGCACGACACGGGGATTCCGAACGCTTTGGCAGCCTTTAACGCGTTTAAGGTGGTGAGGGCCGCGTTTCCGCCGAGCGACGGCGTAATGCCGGTAAAGTGGAACCAGTCCGCGCCCTCAAAAATCTTGTCCCAATCGAATTCGGCATGGCCTGCGAGCGCAAAGCTGGAGCCCGCACGGTCGTAAATCACCTTACCCGGGCGTTGCGACGCACCTTTTTCTAAAAAATAAATCCCGACGCGCTCGCCGCCGCGTACAATAAACGAGGTATCCACGCCGAAACGCCGCAAGCTATTCACCGCGGCCTGCCCGATTTCGTGTTTCGGGAGCTTGGTGACCAGCGTAGCCTGCGCGCCGAAATTGGCCAAGCTTACCGCGACGTTCGCCTCGCCGCCGCCGTAGGAAACGCCGAACGAGTCGGTTTGAGCAAAACGCAGGTGCCCGTGCGGCTCTAGCCTTAGCATAAGCTCTCCCATCGTGACTACTTTCATATAAAAAACCTCCGGCTTTTTTAGGGGTGAATGGTGATTGGCGGACGGTGATCTGCGAGCAGTAAAGGGTACAATCCCCATTATACTTAATCTTAACACTTTTTGAGCAATTTGTCAACACTTTTTGTTTGAATTTTTCGGCATTCCGTTAACCCCTATCCCCTATCCCCTATCCCCTAAAAATATGCACTATTCGGATCAAAAAAGCATAAAATATATTTGACAGGCCGATTTTTTTGTGCTATGATTACCCCAGTTAATGAGGAGCGGCAAGCATCAGTAACGCGGCACAGCAAAGGATTTCGCAAATCCGGGACGCGTGAAAGGGCATTGCCGCCGAAACCGTTTTTTGTTGCGAACGAGAGGCGGTTGGGCGTCACCGGTAATACGGGGCCGACTGCATTCGTGTACGAATGGGCGCATTAACCTTTCCGTAATTTACGGGCGGTTTTAGTGCAGGATTCGTACCTGCCTTTTTTATTTTTCCGGGAGGAAAAATAAAAAAGGCAGGATTCACCATACACAACCCACAATTCACAAAACAAACACCCCAAGGAGATACATACACACCATGAAACACTACAACCTCGCCGTGGTCGGCGCGACCGGAATGGTCGGAAGAAAAATGCTCGAAGTCTTGGCCGAGCGAAAACTCCCCATCGGGAATTTTTACGCATTCGCCTCCCCCCGCAGCGCGGGGAGCGCAATTACGTTCTGCGGTAAGCAATATACCGTAATCGAGTTGACGGAAGAAAATATTAAAGCTCAGCCGCTTGATTTCGCGATTTTTTCGGCGGGCGGCGAAACCAGCCGCGTTTTTGCGCCGATTTTTGCCGCCGCGGGGTGCATCGTCGTCGACAATTCCTCTCAGTGGCGCATGGACCCGTCCGTACCGCTGGTCGTGCCGGAGGTCAACCCGGACGCGCTAAAATCGCACGCGAACATCATCGCCAACCCGAATTGCTCCACCATTCAGGCGGTGGTCGCTTTGGCGCCCTTGCACCGTCGCTACGGCATTAAGCGCATCGTGTATTCGACCTATCAGGCGGTTTCCGGCGCGGGACTGGCGGGCTGGACGGATTTAGAAAACGGCGTAAAGGGAATGCCGCCTCAAAAGTTTTCGCGCCCGATTTTTGGCAACGTGATTCCGCAAATCGACGTGTTTTTAGACAACGGCTACACCAAGGAAGAAGACAAGATGATTCGCGAGACGCGCAAAATCTTGGGCGACGAATCACTTAAAATCACCGCCACCACCGTGCGCGTCCCCGTATACAACGGCCACTCCGAGAGCGTGAATATCGAGTTTAAACGCAAGCCCGCGCTTTCCGTCGTGCGCAAAATTTTAAAATCGTCGCCCGGCATCACCGTCGTGGACGATATAAAACGCGGCAAATTCCCCACCCCGCTCGATTGCTCGGGCCGCGACGACGTGTTTGTCGGCCGCATCCGCTTAGACGATTCCGTCAAAAACGGCCTGAATTTATGGGTTGTTTCGGACAATATCCGAAAAGGCGCCGCGACGAACGCAGTGCAAATCGTTGAGACATTGATTCGAGGTTGAAAATTGCCAATCCCAAGTCAAGATAAAAGATAACAGATAAAAGATAACAGAAATCGGCTTTTTATTTGTTATTCTCAATACGTTTTGATACAAATCTCAAATCCGATCCGCATTCTGTTATCTTTTATCTGTTATCTTTTATCTTGAAAACCCGGAGGTTTTTTATTATGCCATTATTCACCGGCCTCGGCGTCGCCATGATTACCGCGTTTGACGAAAACGGAATCAATTTCGATGCGCAAGGCAAGATTATCGACCATTTACTGAACGGCGGCACCGACGCGATTGTCGTATGCGGCACCACCGGAGAGCCGTCCACGATGACTAAGCCGGAGCGCGAGGACTTAATTGCGTTCACCGTGCAGCGCGTGGCGGGAAGAATCCCCGTGTATGCGGGCAGCGGCGGAAACAACACGGCCGAGTCCGTGGATTTTTCGCGCCGCTGTCAAGAATTGGGCGCGGACGGGCTGTTGGTCGTTACGCCGTATTATAACAAATGTACACAAAAAGGCTTAATCGCGCACTTTGCGGCCATTTCGGACGCGGTAAGCATTCCGATGATCGCCTACAACGTGCCCACGCGCACCAACGTGAATATTTTACCGGAGACTGCGTTAAAGCTTGCGGAGATTAAAAACGTCGTCGCCATTAAGGAAGCGAGCGGCGACATCCACCAAATTTCCGAGGTGCTGCGGCTTACCAAAGGCAAGCTGGACATTTACAGCGGCGACGATTCTCTCACCGTGCCCGCGATGGCGCTCGGGGCTTTGGGCGTGATTTCGGTCGCCGGGAACGTCGTGCCAAAGGAGATGCGCGAGATGACGCAGCTGGCTCTTACCGGCAACTTTAGCGCCGCTTCCGACATTCATTTTAATTTAGCGCCGCTCATGAAGCTTTTATTCTGCGAGGTCAACCCGATTCCGGTGAAGTATGCGATGAATCTTTTAGGCTTTAACGCCGGGATTCCGCGTATGCCGCTGACGGAGATGGAACCGCAGAACGCGGAAAAATTACGGGCGGAGATGGAAAGACTGGGTTTGATTTAGGATAATTATAAATGATAAATGATAAATGATACATTTCGGATGGAAAGAACGGCGACAAAATAAATATCCCTAATTTATCATTTATCATTTATCATTTATAATTCAAAAAAGGAGCACCTATGATAAAACTATTCATCGTCGGTATCGACGGAAAAATGGGGCGCACGGTTTGCCGGCGCGTCGCAGAGCAAGAGGGGTTCGAGGTCGCGGGCGGCTTTGATATTATCCCCGACATGGACTTTAAGGTTTTTACGAACGTTGACGACATCAACGTGGATTTTGACGCGGTGGTGGATTTTTCGCGCCCCGAAAGCATCGATACGGTGGCAGCGATCGCCGAAAAGTTTATGTGCCCCGCGGTTATTGCGACGACGGGGCATAATGAACAGCAACTGACAAAAATCCGTGCGCTTGCTAAGAAAGTTCCAGTTTTTCTCTCCGGCAATATGAGCGTCGGCATTCATGTGATGCGAAAGTTAGTAGCGGAAGCGGTTAAAAACCTGTGGGGCGGTTTCGACGTGGAAATCATCGAAAAGCACCACAACCAAAAGACCGACGCACCGAGCGGTACGGCTAAGATGCTGGCGGAAACGATAAACGCTGCCGCCGACGGCAAAGCAAATTTTCTATATGGCCGCGACCCGCAAAGCCAAAAGCGCAAAAGGGGCGACGTGGCGATTCATGCGGTGCGGGGCGGAACGATTGTGGGCGAGCACGAGGTCATTTTTGCCGGCGCGGACGAAACTATCACCGTCAGCCATACCGCCCTCTCCCGCGCAATTTTCGCCGACGGCGCCATAAGAGCCGCCCAATTTCTACTCGGCAAAAAGCCGGGCTTTTACGAGATGAAGGATATGATTGTTTAAACCGGCTCGTACACGTAGGTCAGCTTGTCGGCCTCCGTCTTTACTTTTATCGCGAGGCCGACCAGACGATCTAATAAATCAGGGAACGTCATTTTGTGCGGGCCATGAGAGAACAAGTAGTAACTCAAGGCGCCGGGGATTGTGTTGATTTCGTTGACGTATAACACCTCGCCGTCGTATAAAAAATCGACGCGCGCCACACCGGACGCGCCGACGGCCGAAAACGCGCGTTTTGCGTAGCTTTTTACTTTTTCGGACAAAGCTTCGGGGATATCGGCGGGGAATTTTTTACGCGCGCCGCCCGCTCCGCCCTTGCCTTTGACGCCGCCGCGCCCGCTCTTGCCGCCCGGATTTGCCAAGTATTTTTCGCGGAAGGTTAAAAACTCCTCCGCGCTCACGGGCTGCTCGATTTCGCTGGCGATTAACTCGTTCCCATTCCCCAAAACGGCGCAGTTGAGCTCCGTAAAGCCGGGCGGAAGCGCGTTTTCGACGACGGCGGCGTTGTCCCACAAAAGCGCGGCGTTGATTGCCTCAAACAATTCGGGGAAGCCGTGGGCGACCGAAATGCCGATGCTGCTGCCCCCACCCGCCGGCTTTACTATCATCGGGAAGCGCAACTCCTTTTTAATGTTTTCGACGACGCCGGAGAGCGTGTCTCGGTACTCGGCGGCTGCGAGTGCGACATAAGGCAGCGTCGGCAAAAACGCGCGCTCAAAGAGTTTTTTCATTAAGATTTTATCCATGCCGAGCGCCGATGCCGCCACGCCGGAGCCCGTGAACGGAATGCCGGCAAGCGTCAGCAGCCCCTGCAGGCATCCGTCCTCGCCCCCAAAGCCGTGTGTCGCGAGCACTGCCGCGTCGATTTTATAAAGCGCTTTCCCACTTTTGGAGTATAATTTATCGGAGGCCGGACGGATTACCGCCGGTATTTTTTTGGGATTCGCCCCCTTTTTAAAAGCTCCGGGCTTAGCAAGCTCCTTGCCCGTAAAAAAAGCGCCGGCTTTGTCTATGTATACGGGAATCACTTCATGCCGGGAGGCTAATGCGCGCATCACCTGCGCCCCCGTAATTAAGCTTATATTATGTTCGCACGACTTCCCGCCGAAAAACACGGCTATTTTCATGGATACGTTCCTCCGCAAAGTGGATATTCCATGATATGCGGTTTTTCGACCCGTGGTTCGTGGTTCGCGGCTTGTGATTCGCAGTTCGTAAGTAGCCGGAATAGTTGGCGGCGGATTTTTTTCGAAAACCGTTGACATCCGACATGCAAAAGTGGTATTATGAGAAGTCGAGCGTCGCGCGAAAATTTATTTTCGCATGGCCGAGACACCGAGTAATGCAATATATGTGCCAAAACCGCAGGTTTTGGCATCCGACGCAAGTCGGATATATTCGTTGACAAACGAATAGCACATAGATTATAAAATGGTCGCATACGGAGGGCTCGTTATGAAAAGGTTTTCTAAATTATCGGTGGCTGTGCTTATCGCGCTGTTGTGCGCGATAAGCTTTGCGGCGTGCGGCGACGGGGGCAACAAAACCGACGCGCCAGTCGTTACGTTTATGTCCGACGGGAAAGTGCACGCGACGGTGGAAGCAAAAGCCGGGGCGTCGCTCCCCGCGCCCCCGCAAAAAGAAGGCCAAACCTTTGACGGGTGGTTTTTAGACGACGAGGCTTTTTTACAGCCTTTCACTACGCTTTCCGGTGTAACGGCAAACGCAACCGTGTACGCCAAGTGGACGCCGGCGGGACAGGGGTCGCAGGCTGTCACCGTTACGTTTATATCGAACAACGAAACGCACGCGACGGTTACAGCCGACTCGTCGGCCGTTATGCCGCAAAACCCGCAGCGCGAGGGTTTAGTGTTCGGCGGCTGGTTTTTAGACAACGGGACTTTTTTACAGCCCTTTACCTCCCTATCGGGCGTGACGTCAAATATAGCGGTGTACGCCAAGTGGGCGGTAGAGCCTCCTCCGTCTGCCGAGGCTTTGGCCTTTATCACGGTGGTGGGGTCTTTAGGCACCATAAGTTTTGAGAGCAACATTATTCTTGCCGCCGCGCTTGCAAGATATAACGCGCTGACGGAAGCAGAAAAGGCACGCACGGACGTAACGGCGGCAAAGTCGGCCTATAACTCAAAGAAAGCCGAGTACGACGCGTTAGTAACGGCTGCGCAAGCCGAAGCGGCTCCGACCGAATTTGTCGCACTGGTCGGCGCGATCCCAAAAACAGACGAGATTGCCCCGACCAAAGCGGATGGGGCAAAAATCGCCGCAGCCAGAAGCTGTTATGGTACGCTCACCGAGACAGCCAAGGGGCTTTTCGACGTCGCGGGCGCACTTTTGCGATTGGTGGAGGCGGAGCAAAAATTCGCGGGATTTGAGGGTAAAATGGTTCTTTTGACGGTAATCCGGGCGTCCACCACGATGACCGGGCCGAACTTCGGCAGCACAAGCGGAAAGGCTCCCTACGACGCCGATATGAACGGAAGCATGCTTTGGGCGGCAGCGGAAAGCGCGAAATTAGCCGCAAGCGCACTGGACGCGGGCGATTTTATAGGGATTGTCTCGTTTAGCCAAACCGCGACGACGCGCCTAAGCGTATCGCCGGCAAGCCGCGCGGACGACATCGATGCGGCGCTGAGCGGCGTAACCTCGGTTCAGGGCACCTCGTACGGCAATGCGGTTGCGCGGGCGCAAGCGGTGATGGGCGAAATTTCCGACACATGCAAAAAGCATACCCTCTTTATATCCGGCGGCGCCGGCTCAAACGAGACCGCGCTGCAAATAACCGAATACCGGAACGCCATCGAAACAATGGCTGCGGAAGGAGCCACCTTGTCCGTCATCGATGTCAGCCAGCTCACGTCGAATTCAACCGTGCACAAGCCAATGTCGGACGCCGGCGGAGGCGCGTACTATCATATGCCCTGCGACATCTTCTCCGGCAACTTAAATCAGGCCGTCCTGCAAAGGGAAATTGTGCGCGTCAAATCGCCGGAAAGCGATTCCATAAAAGACATTACAAGTGTGGCCGTTCCGGCAGGCACGACAAGCATCGACGCTTTCGCGTTCCTTGGGTACAACTCTTTGGTGTCCGTCACAATACCGTCCTCTGTGCTGAGTATCGGCGAGGGCGCGTTCGCCGACTGCGCCGCTCTTACGGACATTACGATTCCCGCCTCCGTTTCGAATATCGGCGAAAGGGCGTTTTACGATTGCGCCGCTCTTACGAACATTACGATTCCCGCCTCCGTTTCGAGCATCGGCGACAATGCGTTTCTTAAATGCAGCGGCCTTACGAGCATTACCGTAGCAAGCGGAAATACGGCGTACAAAAGCGACGGTGACTGTCTTATCCGAATCAGCGACAACGTTTTGATTGCGGGCTGCAACAGCAGCGTAATTCCTGGTTATGTTACGGGAATCGGCGATTATGCATTCTATAAATTCACCGCCCTTACAAGCATCACGATTCCGTCTTCCGTAACGAGCGCCGGGAGGCGCGTGTTCTCCGGCTGCAGAAACCTGTCGATAACATGGCATTATAACCCGGTGTTAGGGAGAACCTCTTTAAGCGATTATCTAACAGAGGTTATTATTCCCGATTCCGTGACTGGCATCGGAATTTACGCGTTTGACGGCTGCGCTAATTTGGCGTCCGTCACGATACCGGACAGCGTGCAAAGAAACGTGATAAATCAAGATTGCCCCCAAACGTGTAAAATGGAAAGTTGTGCATAAGGTCGGTACGGGTATAAGCCCCTGCCGACTTTTTGTTTGCCGCCG
>WQYM01000077.1 GCA_009781235.1 Bacillota bacterium | reverse complement strand
TAACCGTTCTCGAACAGTGCGGCGACAACGATTACGTTGTGGACTACAAGGGCGTGAGGTGTCATGCCCTTTTTAATTTCTTTGTCTGTCGTTACTATGTGGACGACATCTATGGGAGGGTCACGCAATGAGCGATAAGAAAATCAGCGCGGTGATCGGCTCTTGGGGGTCGTATAACGAATGCAACGAGCGCGCGCTCGGGTCGGAATGGCCGGATTTTTCGGACTATTCCGATTGGGAGGAAATCGAGGCGGAGCTTGTAAAGCAGGGCTTCGTGTTGGACGGTATCGATGAGGAACTGTTTATTCAGGACATCGAGGGCTTGCCGTCCGGATGTGCCAATTGGGACCATACGAGCCCGCAAAGGCTGTTTATGACGCTCTACGAGGCCGGCGTGCTGGAAGAATCGTATAAGTATGACGCAATGCTCGCTTTTTTGGAGGTGCGCTGCTATAGCGATTTTGAGGAACTCGTGAAGTCCAAAGGCTTTCGCTGGGACGACGATATCCGCATCTATCCCGGCTTCGATTGGGCGGATTACGGCAGAGAAATGTTTGAGTGCTGCGAGCATCGCATAGACGACCGGCTACTCGACTTTTTCGACTTTGAGGCTTACGGAAAATACGTCGGCGACTGCTGTGCCGAGGAATGGAGCGGCGGCATCATCGAGATTCTCGAATGAGGTGCGTATGAAAAGTTATGGCTACAAAGTTTGCTATCGCGAAAAAGGTAAGACGCGCTATGTGCGGCATTTCTTGACGTACACGCGCAAGCAGGCCGAAGATGTGCTAATCTGCTATATCCGCTATCCTCCAACGGCACGGGAGAACGGGCGCGCGCTCGTAAAACCGCGATGGAAAATTATCCCCGTGAGTCGGGACGAGATTAAAGCCGGGATTTGGGATGAGCCGCCCTTCTAGCGGGGGTGGCTTTTCTCTATCCTTAATAATTGCAACAAAAACAAAAACCCAAAAACTTTGTAAGGAGAAAAACAAACCATGATTGCATTAAATTTGGATGCAACGACCGCCGAGCTAACGATGCTGAAAGAATATCTGCAAAATAACGCCGGCGAGGTTTTGGCGGAGAAAATCAACAGCGGCGTTTTCATCGAAAAGGACGGCAAACGGCTACTCAGCAAAAAGAGCCTCGCCTCCTTTATGAATTACGCCTGCGAGCGGGCCCGGAAAGAAGCCGAGAAAGGCGCGCGCTTTGCGTGTATCGACCACGCGACCGTATTCGGCTGGGCTATCCATTACTTCGAAGAGGATTCCATCGCGGGTACGCTTTTTAACGAGGACGGCACGGAATACAAACCGCCAAAGCCCGTTTATACGCCGAAAGCGTCCGCGCAAACCGTAATCGCGCCCCCGCCTCCGAAACCGAAACCGCAGATGTCGTTATTCGACTTGATGGACGGAAAAGCGGTGGATGCCGCGCCGAAAGAATCGGAAGCGCCCGATACCGACGAAGCCGACGAGCCGGAGGAAACCGAATCCGATGCCGACGAGGGCACCGACGAGGCCGACGAACCGGAGGAATCCGAGGAATCCGAGGAACCCGCCGAGGACGATTGTGGCGACGAGCCGGTTGAGGCCGCTTGCGCAGACGAGCCGGACGAATTGGACGAGCAAGATATTCCGTCGGGCTTACGGCAAATCAGCGAAACCCAAATGGTGGACGACGACGGCATAATGTACACCATAGTACCGCGTCAAGAGGAAAACCCTTTACCGGACGCGCTGGCGTGCATTTTCGGCGATTTGCTGATTGTGAGGTGAGCTATGGATGCAAAATTCATTCGACCCATTCCGAAATATATTTTGACGCGGATAGAAAAGCAAGACAAAATCGAGTGTCCGGCGCAAGTAGGGATTCGGTTTTATTCGTATTTCGCTAAATTGCAAAAGGAGCTTGTGAAAATCACGGTTGCCGTCAAAGACCATAAGCGCAAGCGGTATATTAAGCAGGTTGCCGTCCACGGGGTCAAGTCCGAGCATTGCATGATTCGGGATTTGGAGTACAACTATATCGGCATGGGCTTCCGCGTCGGCTGGTACGCCGAGGGCATCACGCGCTACCAAAAGTGGTTCGAGAGCGGTAATTGGTGTCACGCGAAGGTAAAATACTACAACGTGTGGAGCACCGCCGTCAATTTTGAGCTTATCGCTAAATTCTCGGAATATCGGTACAGCGCGTGCCAATATTTTCGCGGTCGGTGCCTCATTCAGTATTTACGGCTGTACGAGCGTTTTCCGCAGGTGGAGTACCTACTAAAACTCGGCTTAGAAAAAATCCACGACAGCGTTATGATTTTAAGGCGTATCAAAAAGGATAAGAAATTCTGCAAGTGGCTCATCCAAAACCGGGATGAAATCGCCTCGAAATACCACTATGCGACCACTATTTTGCAAGCGTACAAAAGCGGTAATTCGTTAGCGCAAATACAGGTTTTGAACGAGTTTAAGAAAAAATTAGCTTGTGATGCCGACCTAAAACCGATTCGGGAGATGGTTCGCGGGAAAGAGGCGGAACGGTTCTTTTCGTACTTAGAGGCTCAAAGCGCCGCCCCCCGCGACTACCGCGATTATCTTAACGCTTGCAACTATCTTGGCTTGGATATGGCCTTGCCGAAAAACCGATATCCGCATGATTTTAAGCGCTGGCACGATATTCGCATTGACGAGTACCACACGGCGAAGGCGTTGGCGGACGAAAAAGAGCGAGCCGAGCTATACGCTCAATTCGCGGCCGTTGCCGAGAAATACATGGCGCTCCAAAAGCTCAAAGGCGGTTACGCCGTGATTATCGCGACGAGCCCGGCGGACTTAATGCGCGAGGGCGAATTACTGGGTCACTGCGTCGGCAAGATGAACTACGGGCAAAGGATGGCGCGGGAGGAAACCTTGATTTTCTTTGTCCGAAATGCGGTCTCACCCGATGTTCCGTTTGTGACGGTCGAGTATTCGCTCAAAAGCCGCAAGGTTTTACAGTGCTACGGACAGGGCAATCTGCGGCCCGACGAATCGGTTATTAACTACGTCCACAAGGTTTGGCAGCCCCACGCCAACAAAGAAATCAAAAAATTACAGGCGGCCTAAGAACCGCAAAGGAGAATTTTACCATGAACACAAAATATTTTAGAGTTGTTGCTTACCATCCGGCCGAGAATTTAACGGTCATTATGGACAGCAACGGAATGTACGAAAAGCTCTGGCAGTTTAGCTCGTTTTTAATCGGCAAGGGTTTTCAGGTACTCGAAGTTTCCGGGGACGATAAATTCTTAGACGGAAACATCGCCAAATGCGAGCCGGTGCCGGATAACCTAATCCTGCGCGCTACATTGACGGGCAAGCCGGAAAGCACGACATACGAGCACAACGGGGTTACTTACCACGCCGTTAAGGTGCGGGAGAAAATCTACGTTCCCGACCGCACAAAGGTGGTGCAATGATGGAAACGCTCGAAACGATGAAACCCGGGACGCATTTTACCAACGGCTCGATGGAGTTAACCCTGCTTTGCTTTGAAAAATCCGAAATAGCGGATTCTAACCTCATCTTGGTTATCTGCTCGAACGACGGGCTTTTTATCACGGCAAGAAACCTGATGCCGTGGCAAGGAAACTACACGTGGCATTGGGGCAATTACTTCGGAAACCTGTCTGACGCCCTCAAAGACTACAAAAAACGTCTTAATGATTTGTAAAAGCGAACCCGCATAAGAGGGAGCGCCCGCCATCGTTGGCGGGGCTCCCTTTTTGCGATGTGCGCGCCAAAGATTTTAGGCGCCGGCGCCGGGCTTTTCTAACCCAAGCATTTGATACTGCGTGTCGCTGAGGAAAATGAGCTTCGTGACGGTAAACTTCTCGCCGCCCTGCAAGGTAACTTCGAGGCCGATATACGGTTTTTCCGTCTTTTTGCTGACGCCGTTCTTCCACTCGTATTTTACAACTTTCAATTCCATGTGTGCTATACTCCTTATACTTATTGCGGTAGGACGCTACCCATAATTTTGCCGTTCGCAGAGGCGTTCGCGACCGCGTAGCGATTGGCTATGGTGGGGCTTGTCTTAGCAGGACTGCGATAGTCCGAGGGCTGACCCCAAGCCGGCATAGGACGTTTAGTGTTTCGGGAATTTGGAGCGCGAATAGTCTAATAATTCTTGCGCCGCGCCATATCTGCCAATTTTTTCGATGTAGCAATAGACGACCGTCCAAATTTCGACGGCATAGCCCCGCACCTTGCACATATAAAAATAGTCAAAGGCTTCGGCGGCCGTTTTGAAGTATTTACTTCCGTAATTGCATTCAACTCGATATCGCATTTTCGTTTCCTCCTTGTCGTTTTCGTTTCAATTCCAACTCCTTGCGCTTTGCCGCGAAGAAGCCGGCTATGTTTGCAAGCGCCGTGTTTTCCAAATCCGTCAACCCCGCTTTAGATAAATGGGTGACCTCAATATACATAGGCACTGACGGCAGGCGCTCGCCGTTGGGTTCGCGCATAGCGGTTATACCGACCTGCACATAGATTTTCTGCGTCATCCGTTATCCTCCCAAAAACTCTTATCGCGCTCCTTGTCGTCCTTTTCCTCTTTGTATAGATGGGAGGCAAGCGAAGAAGTGCGCCGCCTATGGCGCCGATTGTTTCTGCGTTCCTCGGTGTCCATTTCTTTGAGCAGCGCGTATTGTTCAACGCTGACCTCGACCTCGCTGACGGTGCCGTCGCAAAATTTGTAGGTGTACTTTGGCATTTGTTGATTTAACTCCTCGATGATGATAGAGATTACTAACCCCTTCACTCTCAGAGGAAAATCAATCGTTTGTCAGGCACTTTTTACAAAAAAACTTCAAACTTTTTTTGAACTGCTGTTCTAATATCGCTTATTGACTGCTTTGACACTCCAAGCAATGCCGCTGTTTCCGTTACCGACTTTCCAATCAGCAACTTCACGACTTGTTTTTGGCGCGCTGTCAAGGCATTATAGGCGGCGGAAAGTTTAGTCTGCCGCTTTTGCTTATCCTCGGCAGCGACCATCATCGCTTCGGGGTTAAACTTTTCGCTGATGATGCGCTCGTCGCAATCGGGCATAGCGTCAATAGAGGCCTCCCGATAATACCTTTCCGTGGACTCGATACGCCACCAAGCGCGACGCATTTCCGCCATCGCTTCGGCCAATTCGTCCGACACGGCAACGGTTTCCTTAATCCCGTCGTTTTTGATGTAAATTTCCTTCATTTTTAATTCCTCCGTTTGGGTTGGTTTTTCATTTTTTGAAAAACGGAACGGGGAATTAAAATGCGGGCATCAAAAAAGCCCCGTCCGTCGTGTAACCGACAAACGGGGTAAAATCTTTACTGCGCCTAAATAAAAAAACCTTGCAAAAAAATTACCGAGGTTATCGGTTAATCTTTGCAAGGGTGTAGGTGGGTTCCTCCGCTTTCTCTAATAGTGCGGAATCTCTACTTGTTGGACAAAGTGTCGTCTACTTATAATTGCAGGCCGCCCATAAGGGCTGGCATTATAAGGTATTCAATTGTGGGGTACGAATCAAAGGGCGTTGGCTTACGTCGAATCGGCTTCGTCGAAAATTTTGGTCGTGATGCCGGTTTTGTCACGCTTGGCAAGCAAGGGCTTACCGCACTTCGGGCAAGTCAGCATTACTTTGCTTGGCAGAGGGAGCTTGGCGTTTTGCTTTTCCCCGCAACCGCAGCAAAAACAATCTTTCATAAAATTAAGACACCTCCGTAATTTTTTTACAATCTATCGTTTTTTGCTTGACTCCATAGCGGCTATGGTGTATAATACTTTACGGTATGGACGCAAACGCGCTGACTGTGTATCGCATTATATATCACCTGAAAACATAAGTCAAGCGTTTTATACCCATCCGAAAAAATATTTTTTAGGAGTTTTAACAACTATGAACACGATTGAAAGGATTCTATTGTTAATAGAACAAAGAGGGATTACGCGGTACAGATTGTCTAAGGACGTAGGCATATCCGAGGGCGCTATAACCTCATGGACAAAGAATGTACAAAAACCGTCCACCGATTGGGTGGTTAAAATTGCCGAGTATTTTAAGGTATCAACGGATTTTTTGTTAGGGGTTACGGAAAATCCCGAAACCAGCGCGGCAAAAAGACGGGGCGAGTATTCTAAGGACGAAACCGATCTAGTTTCTACCTACCGTCTGCTTACGCCCAACAGCAAGCAAATCGTGCAGACCGTCGCGGAAATGGAACTGCGGCACGTTAAGACCGTCGCGCAAGGCGAAACGCCGATAAAAATGGCGAGGCCGCGACGTCAAGACCGGGGCGAAATGATTAAGGTATATAATCAATCGGCGGCGGCCGGTTTCGGCAATTCTTTATCCGATGACAGCGACGATGATTACAAAATGGTTAGCGTGCCTACTATTCCCGTGGGCGCGGAGTTCGGCATTATGATTAGCGGCGACAGCATGGAGCCGGACATTCATGACGGAGAGATTGCTTTTGTGAAACGGCAGACGACTATCGATATTGGCGATACCGGCATTTTTATTTATGACGGCGACGCTTACTGCAAAATATTAGCGTTCTATGACGGCAACTATTATTTACGCTCGGCTAACAAAGCATACGGAGATATTCCGCTTTTCGGCGAGAGCATTTATTGCGTGGGCAAGGTTGTCGGCAATATATCTATTGAAGATTTTTAACATTTGTACTTAGTGGGACAAGACAACCGTTTTTTAATACCGCATACAACTTATGGCTTGTCAAGGGGCTTCGCGGCTGTATTTTCCCCACTGGGGAAAATCTCCGCCGTCAACTTCTTTTTGCTGCGCAAAAAGTATGACCCCTTGACAAGCCATATTCCCCTGTGCGTCGCTTTGCTCTGCCGAAGTTCCCTAAAAGCGTTTTTAGGGAACTTCGGAGCAAATCTTAGCACAGCGGAAAAATATAATCCGTTAAAAAAGTAAGGAGATATAAACACCAATGGGAAACGCAGTTATTTACGCCCGCTATTCAAGCACGGGCCAAAACGAGCAAACGATTGAAGGGCAAATCCGGGTTTGCAAAGAGTATGCGGACAAATTGGGCTTAAACGTCGTCCGCATATATGACGGCGATAAAGCAAAATCGGCAAGCAAGGAGACGGAAAAAAGAAAGGAACTCCACCGTATGTTTGCCGACGCCGAAACAAGGACTTTCCAATACATCATTGTCTATAAATTAGACCGCTTTGCCCGAAGCCGGAACGAAAGCCGGATTTTTAAGTCGGAATTGGAAAAATACGGCGTCAGGGTTTTATCCGCCACCGAGAACATCACCGACGACGAGGGCGGCGAACTCTATGAAATGATTTTAGAGTGGAACGACGAAAAGTACAGCCAACGTCTTTCCAAGCGCGTCCGCGACGGGTTGGATACCAGCGTGGCTAACGGTACGTTTTGCGGCGGCAATTTGATTTACGGCTACAAAATACGCAAAGAGCAAATCGGTAACAAAGACCGGTATATAAAATACGTTGAGATTGACGAGGAGCAGGCTGCCGTTGTGCGGTACGTTTTTAAGCGGTACGCGATAGGCATATCTAAAAAGGCGATCGCCGAGGAATTAAACGCGCAAGGGCACCGTTACAACGGCAAGCCCTTTATGGCGCGGACTTTCGACAAGTATCTGTCTAACGAGAAATACACGGGTGTTTTTGCTTTCGGCGAGCGCAAGTGCGATAATATGTACCCCGCTATCATAGACAGGGTTACTTTTGACAAGGCGCAAAAACTATTGCAGAAAAACAAATATTTCAAAAAATCCAATGCCGTCCGGGAGCCGTTTTTACTGAACAGCAAACTTTACTGCGGCTATTGCGGCACGCTTATGGTCGCGGACGGCGGCGTCGGGAAGTTGGGTAATACCTATAAGTACTACGCTTGTAAAGGCACAAAGAAAGGTATTTGCGCCAAAAACCGTGAGCCGAAAGACGCTTTGGAAAAATGGGTTACGGTGGAAACGATTAAATTTTTTAGAACCCCCAAATTCCTAAACAAACTCGCCGACGATTTACTCGCCTACCACGACCGCAAAACGGGCGCAAGCGAAATAAAGGCGGTGGAAACCAAAATAGCCGTCGCTAAAAAACAAATCGATGATGCGCTCGATTCCATGATTGCCGCCGAAAGCATAACTACGAAAAAAATGCTTGACCGCAAGATAAACGACTTGGGCATTCTCATTGACGATTTGGAAATGCAAAAGGCGGGGCTTGAACTTGAACGGGGTTTGCCGATCACCAAACAAGCCATATTTGATTTTATTGCCGAGTTTACCGACGGCGACCCAACGGACAAAGCGTTTCAGAAAACCATCATCGACAACTTGGTTGTTACCGTCTATACCTACGACGACCAAAGCGTTATTTATTTCAGCGTCGGAAACCGTAAGGACTCTCCCTTAATTACTAAGAGAGAAACCGACGAAATCATAGAAAAAAGAGTAGACCGCGAGGGTTCTACTCTTGACGACATTGGCGGACTGACCGATAACGAATCCGAACTCTTTATCAAAGTACGCATAGGAAAAGGGTATTTCCGCCTAATAGCCTAATATTAAACGAAAACACCCCATAAGTCAAGCGGAAACACCCCCCTTGTCGAGGCGTTCCAAAAATTCATATACTTTTGCGGCGGTGATATTTCCCATATCGCCGCCGTGTTCGCTGTATCGGAGTAAGTCATAGGCAAGCGCGCGGGCAACGCCTTTGACAAACTCGTTATCGAGCAATTTATTCTTCGGTTGTTTTGACATTTTGGCACTCCCTTTGTTTTTGCTTTTCCTCTGCAATATCTCTCATGCAATCTCTATAAATACGCTTTGCGAATCTTTTGGCAAGATATTCGAGGTCGTCGGGCGACAACTCTGCATATACATTTTTGCTTGCGTCGTTGAAATAAATCGTCGTTATGCAAGTCGCCTTAATGTACTTTGCCGAGATTACTTCGTAGGTATTTGCGTCAACAATAAAAATATGGTTGTCGGCATATGCATACCAATTTTCGCCGTTGCGCTCCATTCTGTCGGCTTGTAATATTCGCTCCCGCAAATACACATTCGCGTCAACATCTTTTAGGTCTGGAACTCTCATTGCTCTTTCCAAACCTATTTTGGACGCGTGAACTTTGCCAATGTTCTTGATTAAATCGTTCATAGTTATTATAACTCCTTTTTCGGTCGCTCCATTATAGCAAAATTCTTAAAATGGCAAGCTGCCGTCGTCCTCTATGGGTACTAATTCGAGCAGCGTTTTTTTTGCGCCTATCAATGCGCCCGTGGTTTTATCAACGGGTGCGTCTTTGGATAAATCAAAGTTATAGACTTTGTGAATACGGCGCAGAAACGCAGCCCATGTTTCGGGGTGTTCGGTTTGTACGTTTTTGTATTGCGCGGACAGCGGTATATTGGTAACGATAAACGCTTTTGTGTAGCAAGCGATTTTGTTGTTGTACCGTGCGGGAAGCCGCAGCGGGTAAACGTCTAAGTAATTCAGCATAATATCAATGCGGACTTGTGAGCGAAATTCCTCAAAAATAATAACGGATTCGTTGTTGTAATTATCAAAAAGGTTGCCGTCATAATTGGTTATGCGGTACACGTTTTCGTCGCCGTAGGTGTCCATGATATGACGGGTTTTGCCTAAGCCCGTTTTGCCGTAAATGTATACGACTTCTAAATCTAACCGCCGTATTTTGCCGAATTTTTTTGCGAAAACTTGTTGCTTGTATCGGTCAGCCCAACTCTGATGCCGCGCATATCTGCCGTGGTGCTTGCGGGATAAATCTACCTCGTCAAAGCCCTGCTCTATGTCGTCCATGATGTCGGTAAGGTCGGAGCGGTCGCCGCTGTCGGCAAATTTGCCAAATTCGTATGTTTCGCCCATTTTGGTATGAGCTTTGTCGGCGTACTCATTGACTTTGAAAACATAATCGCGGGCTTGGGCTTTTGTACCTTTGCGCGGGTCTAAGTGTGCGGACGGCTTAATATTCGGCTCGGAAAAATATCCTTTAACCGTTGTAAAATTCTTTGGTTCGCTAAATTCGATATAGCCTTGAAAATGCTCCGTGCCGCTTGGATTATTTTCCGTACCGTCGCCCTTTTCACGTCCGAAGCAGCCATATTTTGCGTGAGGTAGGTTTTTCAAGTATTCTAAAAGTTCCTGTTCTGATTGTTCGGGATTATTTATCGTAAACAACCAATTTCTGCGTCTGATTTCATTTGTCATTGGTTCATTTCTCCTTGTAAGATTCTTGTTTTTTGGGGTTGTGGGTAATCACAATATCACAGGGTGGTAGGGGTAATACTAAGCCCTACCACCCGATTTCAACTGTATAGCACGACGGGCGGCGCAAGTCGGGGGCTGCTTCGCAGACGCCCCCTATAAATCCTTGCACCGCCCGTTGTCGCGGGGTTAAACTGTTACGCTGATGTCCATAGAATACATGAGTTCAAACATTCGCTCTTGTCTAATTTTGCAGTATTGGGAAAGCGTGTTGACTACTTTTTCTTGGAAAACTTCAAATTCCGCAGCCGTCATTCCTAATTTTTCCGCAATGCGCGTGTCGAAGTAAAAATCAAAATAGTTTACGGCTTCCCATGCGATATGCGCGACTTTGTAACTCTCTTTTAGGCGTTTCAGTAATTTTCTGCGCTGTTTTCGCGCTTTGCCGTCAGACAACAATAGCGGCTCTTGCATTTTCTTGTTCCTCCTTGATTGCGATTTGTAGTAACGCCGTCCTAAAATGGCGCGTGTCGTAGCTTAGGGATTTTGTAGGCACTTTGAACCACCGCTCCTCAATTTCCCCGTTCCTTAAAATGTCGTACTTGTCGGGGTTTTTGGGCGGCGGCAGGCACAGCAACGCGCTTTCATACTTGGTGTAGGTAATGGCGCTCACGATTAAAAATTCGCCGTAGTTCTTTACCCCTAAGCAATGGATATACGCCCCCTGCTGTTCGCGGATTTTATCCCACGGGCGGTTGAGGGCTTGCGAATTGGTATGGACGTGCGAATCGTACAAGTGCCGTCGGAGCGCGATATGTATAGGCATCTCGCCGTAATTTTGGTTGAGTTCCTTATTGTACTGACAACCTAAGTACACACCCGCGTCCGAGATAAAAAAGTGATAGTTTTCCTCAAAATTCGGCTCAAATTTATGCGTCGTTCCGTTAATAAACGATTCATATTCATTCCCGCCGACGTTCAAATCTTTGAGGTCGCGCACTTCCGTTTGGCTATTGTAAAAAATGTTGCTGTAATGCTTTTTGCCCTGCAAGTTTATCGTATGGGCGAAAATAACGTCTTTCCCCGCGCCGCGCAGACCGTAAACGGCAACGTCGAAATTATCAAAGGTGCTTTTCAGCCACTCGTTTTGAACGTGCCAATACTGCGATTCCTGTTCCTCTTTGCGACGGCGGCGCAAGCGCAACATAATTGCCGTGAACACGGCGGCGAGAATCAGCGCAAGCAGACCAGCGCCGCCGTACACGAATACCTTATCCATGATTTTTACCTCAATTTTAAGATTTTTTGCGTTTGAAAATGAGCCGCCAAAGCGCACGGAACGGCATGGAAAGAATACGGATAAATCCTTTGAATAAAAACCACGCCAATTTCAATAGCAGCGTCAGCAGCAGAATGAGAGCCGCTATCATTTATATTGCCGCGCTTTTTTCAGCATGGACACGCCCTTAATGACGAAATAGAGTATCAAGAATCCCGCGAGAATCACGCCGACCAAAATAAGCACGTCCAAGAAGTTAGATAAAAAGCCCTTTGAAGTGTTGCCGCCGCCGAATAGGTTTTTGAACGCCGCCGCGATAGTTCCCATAAAGCTCAAATTCACGTCGTTTTCTTTCAAATTCATGGCTCGGCGGAGCGCGTCGTCGTCGTCCATTCTATACAACATTCGCCCAGGGTCGATTGCGGAAGTATACATACCCATATCGCCCATTTTCTTTAAGATGTCGTCGCGGCTTTTGGGCGAATAGGGT
>WQYM01000076.1 GCA_009781235.1 Bacillota bacterium | reverse complement strand
GGCAGAGTTTGATGTCTTTTCCGGCCTTTCAAAATCCGCCGCTTATGATATTTTTATCGGGGTCAAGTACGAGGGATATTTGCGGCGCGAGGAGGCGGCCGCCGCGAACGCAAGAAGGGTAGGGGATTTGTCGATCCCGCCTGATACGGATTTTTCTAAAATGAACGGATTAAGGCTCGAAGCGCGCGAAAAGCTCGCCGCCGTCCGTCCCCTCACCGTCGGTCAAGCGTCGCGTATCAGCGGGGTGACCCCGGCGGACGTGAATGTGCTGATATTGAGATTAGGGCGATAAGGCATATTCATAAAAACGTCATGGTTGCGGGCTTTGTCGCCAAAAGGTAGACAAAGGGGCTGTCTCACGAGATTTTGGCGGGGGACAGCCCTTTTTGTTTTTTGCGTTGCTCTTGGTATAAGGCGTGTTCGAACCGTAGGGGCGAGGCGCGCCTCGCCCGAATTTATAAATAACAAAGCGTTTTTACCCATATTTGGGAATTTTTTGGGCGAGGCACGCCTCGCCCCTACGGAAATTCAGATAAAAAAACAATGTCCTATTGCAAGAGACAGCTTGTTTTTTACTCTGTGAGACAGCCCCTTGTGTTGGGGTTTTCCCACCCGCCCAATCCCATGAGGTTTGAAGTGACCCCGAAAGTTTAACATTTTAGAGAATATACATGGCTAAGAAAAAAGAAAATTTGCCGACAGTAGCGGACAAACGAGCGGTTGCGACGAGGGATACGGAAGCGTTGCCCGACAGCTTATTTTCGGATTGTTGCGTAATCATTGAAAAGCGGAAATACAACGCAGGGGCTTATGCGAACAAGGAAATTATCCTTATGTGCCACGAAATCGGGCAAAGGACAAATTTTGACGTGTTGGGCGGTCAGCATGCCGAATACGGGAAACGAATTGTTGCGGAGCTGGCGCAACTTTTAAGAGAGAAATACGGAAGCACCTTTGACTATACGAATGTGCGCAGAATGGCGCATTTTGCGGCACGTTTTCCCGATTTTCAAATTGTTGCGGAGCTGGCGCAACAATTGAGTTGCCGGTATATTTTTTCGTCCGCTTTCCCACACTACCCCTATGCGTTGTAAGTCCTGCTTAAAAGAAATCGATTGCGCGGCCGCCGTGTATTGCTCCTGTTGCGGAAAGCATTTTTGCGAAAAATGCGCTGCGGTTTTAGGCGTGTGCGAGTGCAGCGGGGATATGAGAAGGTATTCGTGAGTTATTGTGAAATATAAATGATAAAATATAAAAAATATTAAACCCCAGGGCTTGTCCTACGGTTTAATACCTTTTATATTTTACATTTTATCATTTATATTTTTGCAAACCCTTGCTTTTCTCGAATTCCTGTAGTATAATAGCCTCATTACATACAAGGATGGATGTAAAACCTATGAACATTACAGAAGTACGAATCCGGATGGTCAAAAAGGATGACGGAAAGCTGAGGGCGGTCGCGTCTTTGACGATTGACGACGCTTTGGTGATTCACGACATTAAGATTATTCAAGGCATTCGGGGACCGGCCGGCTATTTTATCGCGATGCCGTCTAAAAAAACGCCCGACGGGGAGTATAAAGATATCGTTCACCCGCTGAATAACGAAATGCGCGAGCTGCTTTCAAAGACCGTTTTAGGGGCATTCGAGGAAGAGTTGGCGAAGCTGCCGCAAACGGAAAGTGCCCCCGTGAGTACGGCGGAGACTGATATTGCCCCGCCGCAAGAGCCTGAAACCGAGTTGCATTAGGGTGTGAATGATGCACATCAAGATAACCGAGGAAATCGGTCAAAGCGTTATTGAATTCCTAAACGGGCAAATCGCCGTATCGGGATTTGACAGCTTAGAAGTTGAGCTAAAGGTGCGGATTAACCGCCTATCCGTCGGCGGGCGGATATCCGTTTTAACGTGGGTTAAATCACAGCTTACATGGCCTAAGTCGAATATAGATTTTGACGAGAATGATAAAATATGGTGCGTAGAAATTATCGATAGCCTGTTAGATAAAATGCGTTAAAAGCTGCAAACTGTCAACTGCAAACTGTCAACTGCAAAAATCCCCGCCCGCGAACGCGGATGGGGATTTTTGCATAGCATGGTACATGAACATCCATTTTGTGGGCGCGCGCGGGGTCAGTATGCGGCAGCTTAGCTTAATCGTAAATAGCCTCGGGCACGCCGTAACGGGCTCGGATATCGTTATGGGTGCGCATACCCCGGATAACATTATGGACGCAGACCTGGTAGTATACACGTCGGCGGTGGGTGAGGATAATTGCGAGCTAAGCCTGGCGCGAAAACGCGGGATTCCCGTCATCGAGCGCGCGGATTTTCTGGGTTGCTTGTGCCGTATGTATCAAAACGTAATCGCGGTGTCCGGCTCACACGGTAATGCGCCACTGCTCTAAGGGCAAATTTTGAGGGCGTTTTACGCCTTTTAGGGGTTGCGGCGGGTAGTAAGCCGACAAATCTCTACCCGCCGTCAATAAAAATATGGAGGTCTTTGCCGTCCCAACTGATTTTGCGCACCAGTATCTTAATCAGGGCGCGTTTGTCCTGAACGGTCAGGTTATTGAAATTATTCTTAAACGAGGACAGGAGTTCAAATAAAACTTCCACTTGTTTCTCGGAATCCCGCAGCCCGTCTTGTTCGCCCTCAAGTCGGGCTTTTTCTTGGAGCAGAATCTTTAGTTCGCCGTCGAGTTCACTCATCCGTTCGTTCACACGGACAAGCAACGCGGGTACTAATTCGGTGCTACCGAGCGTTGCTACCAAGTTATCCATTTCGGCGGCTACTTTTTTGATTTTGGCTTCGATGGCCGCAAGGGGATTTTCAACGGGATTGTCGGATAGGTTGCGTTTTAGTTTTTCAAGATGCAAGCAAAGGCCGGAAGTCGGTTTTAGATAGTCCTTTAGGTAATCGCAAACAATATCGTCCGTCTGCAAGCCCTCTAAGTTAGGGCAGTCGCATAAAGCACTTCCGCCGCGTTGCTTATGATGGCAAATGTAGGAGAACGCGCCCGATGGATTTTTGCCCGAATACGGTTTAGAGAACATTCGGTTGCCGCATTTTTCGCAATGGATTAAGCCCGATAAGAGGGAATAATCGTTGCGCATAAGGGCGGGTTTAATGCCGTCGGGTTTATTCGCTTCCAAAATATTCTGAACAGCCACCCATTTTTCGCCGGGGATTCTGCCCTTGTGCTTTCCGATGGCCACAATCCAATTATCCATAGAAAGGCGCGGCGCGGACTTCTTCTTATAGTCGCGCTTATTATACGTAATGATTCCCCTGTCGCCGCAATCCTTTTCATCGAAACAGACATCGGCGTTATTGGCTCTAAAGTATTTCAGCGCGTCTGAATCGGCGGTACAATAAACGGGGTTTTGCAAAATAGATTTTATGCCGCGTGGGGAATAAATTTGGCCGGAACGTGTTTTGATTCCCTGTTTGATTAAAACTCTGTTGACGGCGGTCGTGCTCCGCAGTTCAAGGAAGGTATTAAAGACTAAATCCACAATGGCAATCTCGTCCGGGTTCTCTTTCAACAAACAAGAGGTTTTGATTTTCCCGTCGATTACGATGTCTTGCGCTTTATCGGAAACGTACCCAAGCGATGTTATCCCGCCGAGCCACCGCCCGGTTCTCGCCAGCATCACCATATTGTCGCGCACCCGCTCGGCAATCGTTTCGCGTTCCAACTGGGCGAAAACGCTGGCGATGTAAAGCATGGCCTTTCCCATCGGGGTCGTCGTGTCGAAACTCTCTTTGATGGAAATGAACGAGATATCACGGCTGTTTAATTCCTCGATGATGGAGGCAAAGTCGCCGACGTTCCTAGAGATGCGGTCAAGCCTGTAACACACCAAGCAATCGAACGCCTTGCGCTTCAATTCGGCCAGCATCTTCTTAAACTGCGGACGCTCGATACTTTTGCCCGAAAATCCCTCGTCCTCAAAAACCGTGATGTTCTCGTCCTTTGCGTTGGGAAATTTAGAGAAGATGTGTTGTCGGCACATCTCGATTTGGTTTCCGATGGATTCGCCCTTCCCGGTATCCACGGATTTTCGGCTGTATATTGCGAATTTCAAAATTCGGTTCTCCTTAAATTCAAGTTATTTCAGCATAAAAGCGGTTATTCTTTATCCTCTGACGAAGAAGCCATAATCTCATCCCACAAAGCCTGTCGTTCTGGCCGTCGTGATTCTTCAAGAGCATCTAAACACTCTTTTCTTTCTGCTTTTTCACGCCTTGTCAAACCTATCATCTTGGAAGACTTTTTTTCAATTTTTCTTTGCAGTGCGTATAATGCCTCCTGAAGTTTTGCCATTCGCATTGTTAAAAAGGTGTTGCCACCTATTTTTTCATAACCTGGAACGACATTTCCTTTCAATCGAGTGCTTTGCGTTATGTCAAGGTCTACGCAATAATCAGACATGTCTTTTTCCTTGGAGTCATCGAGTTCATAAAAAGCTAATTGGAAAAACGCACTCTTATCATCTATGCTTCGTTGGTTCAAAAATTTGCCGAGAAGCTCCAAAACCGAGTCCTTCTCAGCATCAAAAAACTGCTTTAGTAAGGTGTTTATTGTATTGCAAGGGGATGCAAAAGCGTCATCACAAGACAAAGTAACACTATCGTCGCTTTTGCGCTTAGCTACTTTCGCCGCATCGCGCTTCAGTACTTCAATGGAAGAATCATTTAGTCCCAAGACTTTACTTATTTCAATGTTCACAGGGTCATCCGATGGAGTTTCTGTAATGCCGAGTAAATAATCGGCAGACACATCAAGAGCTTTTGCAAGCGTAATTATCATCGGTGAAGTGGGGTCTCTTGTGCCATGGGTGTAAGCAAAAATAGAGGCTGTAGAGGTTCCAATTTTATCAGCAAATGCTTTGCCTGAATAACCTTTATCAAACAAAAGCTCATTCAAACGGGTTGCGAAAATAAGCCGGTATTCATCGCCTCCGGCGTATTCTCTTATAAGACGATAATCTACTTCCTGTAATTCTCTTTTTCGTGGCACTTTGATACCTCGCTGATTTTAATTTCACTTTTGTGAAAGATACTCGGACTGGTTTCACAAAAATAATATTGTGAACGATTAAAAATTTCACTTATTTTTGTGCGATAATGATAAAGTAAAGTGAAACGTTTATCTTTATCTTTCACTTTATTAGTATAAGCAGGACATAAGTCATTGTCAAGCGAATTTAACAATAAGGAGAAAGAAACCATGTCAGAGAAAACTATTGAGGATTCCGTGAAAGAGGAAAAGCGAAAATATTACCGCGAGTACCGTCAAAGGAACAAAAGCCGCATCGCCCAAATCAACGCGAGATATTGGGAAAATCGCGCCAAGAAAACAGCGGCGACAGAGTCGGCAAGCAGCGAAAACAGCGATAAACAGTAATATGGACAAATTGTCAGTTCATAGGGTATAAAAAAAGGCCTATGCAAAGGTAGTTATGAAAACTAGCAAGATTAAAAATATTTATATCCACCCAAACCCTGATTTAACCCTACATATTGCGGAGGTTAATAGGTTTTATATCGGAGTTTTGGAGCGGTATCTTAATGCATCTGCATTGTCGAAAGAGGACAAAGCAGAACTCATCAATAGGCTAATTATTGCCTATCAATAAATCCGTCCGTTTGGACAAGCAGTATTTTATAAACGAAAAACATTAGAGGAGGCATTATCAAATGCGCGATAGTTTTATTTTCTACAGAAGTTTCCATGACGCTACAAAAGAATTAGCCCCGGAGCTTTATGAAGAGGCGGTATCTACAATTACGGAGGAAGACAAATGAGTAACGAGAGCATAATCGAGCTGGTAAAAAGGACAGCGCAGATAGCCGAGGTTGTCGAGTGGTTCGACATAAAATTAGACCGAACGGATAAGGCACTTTGTCCGTTTCATAGCGAAAAAACGCCGTCGTTTTCGGTCAATCGAAAGGGCAATTATTTTAAGTGCTTCGGTTGCGGCGCGAGCGGCGACGCTATAGATTTTGTCGCCAAACGCAGAGGCATTACAGTCTTGGAAGCGGCGCGGGTTTTGGCTGAAATGTACGGAATAGCCAAGCCGTCCCGTGGTTGCTCGAAGCCTAAAATCCCAAACGCTACTGAAGTGAGCGCACCACACGCAAACGGTGATGGTATAACGCAAATCACAGCGGCGCAGAAAGCGCGTAACGCAGATTACATACGCCGTTGCATTACTGATGTCGGCAAGACGGATTACTTTAAAAAGCGTGGTTTTTCTGACGACGCTATTAAAAAGTATTTCTTGGGTTACGATGTGGAGCAGGACGGTATAGTTATCCCATACTCCTCAAAGCTCGAATATCATATCACTCGATTGCTCCATGCGCCCGACCCTAAAAAGCCATATCGCAAGCCGCCCACGGAAGATTGGGGAGCGGAGCCGATTTACAACTTGCAAGCGATTAACCGAAGCGGCGTTGTATGCGTTGTCGAAAGTCAGATTTGCGCTGTCAGTATTATGCAGGTGGGTGGCGTTGCCGTTGCGCTCGGTGGCACGGGCGGCGTGAGGAATTTTCTTAAAGAGGTAGAGGCAAAGAAGACGAAGTGTATTTTTGTCCTCGCGCTTGATAACGACGCGCCGGGCGAGAAAGCACAACACGATTTGGCGGACGCGCTCACTGATGCAGGCGTAAAATTCATAACATACAATCTCGCAGAGAATTGCAAGGACCCCAACGAGTTGCTTATGACCGACGCGCAGAAGCTGACGGCGAATGTGTGTGAAGCGATTGGCGTGGCAAAAAGAAAGTTTAGTTGCCTGAAGGAGCTATTTTCGGCGGCGGAATTGCAGACGCAGGATTTAAAGGATATTCGGTGGATAGTGCGCGACCTTCTGCCCGAGGGATTGGCGATAATCTGCGCTCCGTCGAAGTATGGGAAGTCTTGGCTGATGATGCAGCTATGCCTCGCGGTCGCGACGGGTACGCCGTTCTTGGGCAAAAAAACCGAACAATGCGATTGTATGTATTTTGCTCTTGAAGACAGCAAACGGCGATATAAGTTGAGGCTCAATAAATTGCTGGATGGCGCGAAGGCTCCGTCGAACTTTTACGGCTCGGTGGTCTGCGACAGTATGAGCGGCGGACTCTTTGGTAGACAAAAACCCGATGGGCTGGCGCGGCACGAGTGCGGAAATCAAGGTAAAGATATATGAAGAAACGCGCACGTTGTGCAATAAGTCGGCTGAAACTATCGGCAGGACAATAAAAAACTATGCGGACAGGCTCTTGGCGGACGGGATTACTCATTCGGAGGAGCGCGGCAAGCGTCATCACTTTGCTAAAACACAGACGAAGCTGTGGGGGTAGCCAGTATGATGAGAATTAGAAGAACAGCCTTTCTGCTATCCTACCGTGACAACCGATACAACCGATACACTTCTCTCGCGCACACGTATAAACCGTCGTTTATACCGATTCGCTTGATTATTAAATCGAAAAGTAATATAATAATTGTGCGACACTCTTCTATAAAAGAATGGGACGGTCTAGCCAATCGGCTACACTCCACCCATTCTTTTGGAATTGTGTCGCAACAATTAGGAGTTAAGGCTGTGCGGGTGCCGTCTCTTAATTGAGGCGGCATTTTTCATTTATCCGCAAGAATAAAACGGAGGAATTTCCTTATGAAAAACTTTGTAAAACTTGCGGCAGTCGGCTTGGTTTCTTTAGTGCTTGCGCTATCGCTAGCGGCGTGTCAAAGCGATACGACCAACCTCGGCGACAAGACACAGCTTTCTGCGCCAACGAACTTGCAAATAGCAAATTCGGTTCTGACATGGAACGCCGTAAGCAACGCAAGCGGTTATTCCGTGCAAATCAACGAAAACGCGCCCGTCGGCAACGGACAAGCGACAGCTTATACCCTGTCGTCGCTTTCAAACGGTACATACACGATAAAAGTCAGGGCTAACGGCGATGGGATAAAATATACCGATTCCGATTGGTCGTCCGTCAGTCATATCGTGGGCGGCGGCGGCGAACCCGCAACTAGCTTCACCGTGCAATTTGACTCCGACGGCGGAAGCTCTGTCCCGAATCAAACGATAACAAGCGGCGGCTTGGCGACCCGTCCCGCCGACAATCCGAGCAAAAGCGGTTTTGTCTTTGATAATTGGTACAGTGATTCCGGCAAGACCGTAGTTTTCAACTTTGCAACGCAAACAATAACCGTTAATTCGACGATATATGCGAAGTGGAATCCTAATCCGATTATTGTAACCGAATACACCGTGCAATTTAGCACAGACGGCGGAAGTCCCATTGCAAACCAGACGGTAACAAGCGGCGGCTTTGCGACCCGCCCCGTCAACAATCCGACAAAAAGCGGCTACACATTTGATAATTGGTATAGTGATGCAAATAAAACGGTTCTTTTCAATTTCGCGACTCAATCCATAACTGCCGACACGACGGTATACGCAAAATGGAATCCTATTCCCATAGTCAATTACACCGTGCAATTCAACACAGACGGCGGAAGCTCTATCCCAAATCAAACGATAGCAAGCGGCGGATTTGCAACCCGCCCTGCCAACAATCCTACTAAGAGTGGGTACATCTTTGAAAATTGGTACAGCGATGCTGGCAAAGCGACCGTCTTTAACTTCGCCACGCAAACCATAACTTCCGACACTGTAATTTACGCCAAATGGCTAGTAGGCAATGACCACTCCATTGTCTCTGCAGAAAATTTTATTTTTAACGGAAGCTCTGCATCAACTAAGGTTTCAAATACGACAACGATTTTTTCGTTTATAGGCGAAATAACCGTCAGCCCCGGCGCGATATGGCAATTAAGCACCGACCTTCAAGGTTTAAACGTGATTCCTACCAGAGCAATAAATCTTGATGTGGGAGACAATATCGTATATATTTTAGTGACGGCGCAAAACGGCATCGGCATGTCACTTTATACAATGAGTGTGCGCCGCCGCCCGATATATACGGTGACATTTAATACGAATGGCGGGACGGCTGTATCGTCACAGCAAGTCGAAGAAGACAGCTTTGCGACAAATCCTGGCACGACAGCTACAAACAGAACAGGATTTACTTTCAGCGCATGGAATCGGGATTTCGGTTTGTCGATTATGGACAATACTACCATCACCGCAGAGTGGAAGGCTAATACCTATACGGTAATATATGATAAGAATAAGCCAAGCAGCATAAGCGATACTGTAAATATTAACGGAAACACTTTGGATTCAACGCATACATACAATACCGCAAGCAATCTAGCCAATAACGGCTATGTGCTGACGGGCTGGTCGTTTAAGGGATGGAATACGGCGGCAAATGGGAGCGGAATGTCTTACGCTAACGAACAAAGCGTATTAAATCTTTTGTCCGCACAGGGAGCGACAATAAGATTATATGCGCAATGGTTGCCTGCAACTAAACTGACATTGGATGGACTCAATATATCCGAAAGAGTTTCATATACCGTTTCGTTTAATCTAAACGGCGCAACGGGAACTGCTCCCGCGACTCAAACAGTTACAAATTCAAACGGTTTGACCTATCCCGCTGTGCCGACAAGAAGTGGCTATGTCTTTGCAGGTTGGTATGCTCATGCAACATGCTTGGGCGAACCGTTTAATTTTTCGGCATCAGTAACTTCCAACACAACATTATATGCAAAATGGTTAAGCCCGGCTTCATCTTCCATTACAACCTATTCATCCAATCTTTCGATAAACGGAAATAGCGGAGCATTAAGTTATAGCAACCCCTTAGTAGGTGATTTCGGCGCAAGATATTTTTCATTTGTGCCGCTTGTTAGCCAGCAGGTTACGATAAACGCCACATCTTCCGGCATATCTATGTCCTCGAGTTATTCACTATGCCTAGGAGAAACCATTGATTGGTCGAATGCTCTTATATATAGCATGTATACCTTTGCTACAGCGAGTATAACTAATTATCCAGTCATAGCGGGTAAACTTTACTACATTAGATGCCATCAGATAGACCCCTCAGGCACGATAACGGTATCGTTATCGGGAACCCGTTTCCCTCCAGCGGGAGGCATAGCGGAAAAAAGAGTTGCTTATGGTGAAAACTTCACGTTAGACATCCCTAACCCGGTCACGGGCTATACGTTTAGCGGTTGGTACGATGGTGTTGGTGGTACGGGAACGCAATATGCCGATGCCTCAGGCGCAGGAATTAGAATGTGGGATAAATTAGTTGATGCCACGCTGTATGCAAAATGGACGGCAAACGAATATACGGTTACATTCAATAGAATGGGCGGCAGTGGCGGCACTACTTCCGTTAAGGTTCTCTTTGACGCATCTATGCCGTCTGCTCTTGTGCCTGAACGGGAGCATTATATTTTCGACGGCTATTACGACGCGGAAACAGGCGGAACACAGTATTATTCCTCGCTCATGGCAAGTATGAGGGAATGGGACAAGGCGCATAATGCGGAATTGTTTGCCCGTTGGATTTCAATAACTTACACCGTGGAGCTTGACAGGCAAGGCGCAACAAGTGGAACTGCTTCCGTTACGGCAATATTTAATTCAGCTATGCCTACAGCAACCGCGCCTACTATAATGGGCTACACTTTCGGCGGATATTTTTCGGAGGCAAACGGCGGCGGAGTGCAATATTATTCAAGCGCAATGACCAGTCTTCGGCTGTATGATAAAACAGAGGACACTACATTATTTGCCAAGTGGACGGCAAGCACATATACGGTTTCATTTAATGCAAGTAGCGGAAGCGGCATACCCGGCATTGTCACGGCGACATACGATGCCGCGATGCCAGAAATAACTGTTGCGCCAACAAGACTTGGCTACGTATTCGATGGTTTCTTTGATGCGGTAAACGGCGGCACGCGATATTATAACGCTGACCTATCAAGTGCAAGAGCATGGAATAAAACGGCGAATACTACATTATATGCACGTTGGATAGCGATAACATATGTAGTGCGATTTGACGCTAACGGCGGCGCAGGTTCAATGGCTGACCAAATTTATAGTTATGGCACTTCGCAAAACTTAAGAAGCAATACTTTCGGCAAAACGGGCAATATCTTTGCTAATTGGTCTGTTAATGCAGATGGTAGCGGTACAAATTATACGAATGGACAGAGCGTGAGCAATTTATCAAGTACACAAGACACAGTAATTACGTTATATGCCCAATGGCATGGCTCAGAATCAAAGCCTGTTATCCTACAAACGGCGCAGGGATTAACAAGTTTTGCGACGCAAGTAAATGGCGGACAAAGATATAGCGGGATACACTTTAGGTTGGGCGCAAATATCAACTTGGGAGGTGCAGAGTGGACACCGATAGGAGCCAGCAGTTCTCTATACTTTGGTGGAAACTTTGACGGCGCGGGATTTGTGATAAGTAATTATAAAATTACGCAGGCTCGCGAATACGCAGGTCTGTTTGGATATAGCGGCGGAACAATAGAAAATATCGGTGTTGAAAATTTTACAATAAATATAACTCGCTCTGGGACTACCTATGTGGGCGGACTGGTCGGATATAATTCGGGCACGATAGATAGGAGTTATGCAACGAGCAACATTACCGCAAATACAATGGTAGCTTCAGCTCAGCTATATGCAGGCGGATTGGTTGGATATAGCAACGGTGTGATAACTAATTGTTATGCAAACGGCAATGTAACAGCAACCTCCGGCGATGGGGCAACTGCGGGCGGACTAATTGGATGTGGCGCGGTTCAAATTACCAACTGTTATGCGACCGGAATTGTTAGTGCTACTAGCACCGATATTGGTCAGTTCGCAGGTTTTGCAACTGCTGGTGGGTTGGTTGGAAGTATGAGCGGCAAGGCAACTAACTGCTATGCGAAAGGTGAAGTAAACGCGAAAGCTGGCTATAATTCCTTAGCCGGTGGACTGTTTGGAAGCATGTCCGGAGAGGTGATTAACTGTTATGCCTTGGGTAAAGTAGCCGTAAATTCAACAGCTTCTGTATCCTCCGGTACTGCCGAGGCAACTGCGGGCGGACTGATTGGAAGCGTTTATATGTCAAAAATTACTAGTGATACGTTAAATCTTTTGCTTGACTAATTGACAATGACAATGGGATAAAGTCTCTTTAGCTTAACTCTTGCGTCTTTCGTAGTGAATTGCCAGTCTACCTCTTTTGAATTGTTGTTC
>WQYM01000075.1 GCA_009781235.1 Bacillota bacterium | reverse complement strand
GGTACAAAAATGGTCAACCCAATCGTAGGGGACGTCGTCCCCGGCGTCCCGCACCATAAAAAAACGCAATGGCTTTTAACTCATTGCGTTTTTTTGAATCTCTTTGCTTTATCCTTTGCTTTATCCTTTGCTTTACCCTTTGTTATGCCCTACGGCGCGGCGGAGATTTTTGCGGCGTAGCTTTTCCAGTTCTTGCGAGATGGTAAGGGCCGAAAGCCCGTTGCAGCCGTAAAACGCATTTGGGCCGATGGAGGCTAGGGATTGCGGGAGCGTAAATGCCGAAAGACCGGAGCACCCGTAAAACGCATTTGGGCCGATGGAGGCTAGGGATTGCGGGAGCGTAAATGCCGAAAGACCGGAGCACCCGTAAAACGCATTTTGGCCGATCGACGTCACGGCATCCAAAATAGTGACGCTTGTCAGCTTGTTACAGTTTTGGAATGCATTTGTTGTTACGGCTGTCACTCCGACCGGAACAGTCACCTGCTTTAGATACGGACTAAAATTAGCCGCCGTCAGCACAGGGTTATATTCCCACGTAATCGACAAGCTTGGCGAGCAGTTCGAGAATGCGTCCGAGCCTATGGACGCTACGGTCTTTGGGATTTCCAGGCTCGGAAGCTTGCTACAGTTTTTAAACGCATTCGCCGATATGGACGTAATTCCGAATTGAACGCTGACTTGCGTCAAATTAGAGCTGAAATTTGCCGCCGTCAACGCGGGATTATATATCCACGAAATCGCCAAGCTTGCCGAGCAATTTGCAAACGCGCCCAAGCCCACTGAGGTTACGGAATAAGGAATGGTAAAGCTTGTAAGCCCGCTGCAGCCGTCAAATGCGTTGCTGCCGATGCTTGCTAAATTGCCCAGCATATTTACGCTTTTTAACCCGTCGCAGCCGTAAAAAGTATTAGCCTCGATGCTCGTAACGCCGCTTGGTAAGGTGATTCCCGTTAAGCTTTTGCAGTTTTTAAACGCCGCGGTGTCGATGGATGTTATGGCGGGAAGATAAACGCTTGCTAATTGCGTGCAGCCGTCAAACACGTTAACCCCGATACTCGTCACACTCGAGGAAAGCGAGATGCTTGTTAATCCGCCGCAATCGCGAAAAGCATTATCCGCGATACTGCTGCCGCCCGTTACGCCAACGCTTTTTAAGTTCGGGAAGCTTGCGCCTTGGTTGACATAACTTGGGCAACCGAAAAGATATCCAAGATGTGTGATATTTGAGCCATTCCCCAAAAACGGGACGGTTAAACTTGTTATGTTGTTGCAGCCGGAAAGCACGTAATGTTCAATAGTTGTCACGCTGCCGGGAATCGTGAGGCTCGAAAGAGTGCTACAATTGTAAAAGACCCCGCTTTCGATGCCGGTCAGGCCGCTCGGCAAATCGATGCCCGTTAAACTGTAGCAATTTCGGAACGCGTCGTATCCGATGCTGGTTAGGGTATTTGGCAAATAGATAGTTGTCAAGCTGTGGCAACCATAAAACGTCTCGGGTTCAATCCTTGCTAAACCGCCGTTTTGTATCGTGACCTGCGTCAAACCCGTGCAGCCGTAAAAAGCTTTGGCGCCGATACTGGTTACGTTGCCCGCCACATAAGCTTCCGTAAGAGAGGTACAATCTTTGAACGCTTGGTTTTTGATTTCTGTTACCGGCATACCGTACATGGTTGACGGAATAACAACCGTCCCGGAAATCCCGTTGCTTACCGGCTTGGTTACGGTTAAACCGGTCGGGTTATCCTCTACATAAAACCCGATGGTCAGGTGGTCAGGGGGACGGGGGTGGTCAGGGTGGTCAGGGTGGTCAGGGGGACGGGGGTGTTTTGACAACTTTTATGTCAGATCATATGTTGAGAATCGTGACACAAAAGTTGTCAAAACACCCCCGTCCCACTGACCACACTGACCACTTTGGAAGCCGCCGAAGAACGCTGTAAAAAATTGTACGAACTTAGGGACTATTCGCGTTCCTTGGAAGTCGCTTCGGAAATCATTGAAAAATGGCCGGAATCTTATCTCGGATATGCATGGTTAATCAAAAACTTTGAGGAATATCGCAACTTTAATACACCACAATATAGAATCTCTCTTCAATCGCGTGTGGATTCTAGTGTATTCGATAGCGTGAATTATGGGTATGCGTATGTGCATCCGATTTACAAGCATTATCAAAGTTTATTAAAAAGGCTTCCGTCCGAGAAAAAAACCGAATTTGGGGAGTTGATTCGAATCGTAAAGAAAATCATAAGCGATTTTCATATCGAGTATCCAAAGAGATTGAAAGAGAAAACTAAAAAATGGGGGATTTTTCTTGCAGTTTCGGCACTCGCACTCGCACTTTCAATTTTGTTTTTTGTTCTTTTCATAGATATTACGGCTGTATTTGTAATCATGCTTTTGGGTATGATTGGTGGGGGCATACTTACACTTATTTCTGGCGTGCGTTTCCCATTCTATATCAAGGTTATTCGCAAATATAATGACGTAAAATATGACCTTTAAGTTTTGGAAGTGTGTAAAATCGCAAATCTCATTCGTGCGGCTATTACTTGCAAAAAGAATTGCCGACAGTTTATGCAATGGAAAAGGATTTGCGCCCGAAAGATTTTTTTTTGTTTCGCCACCGTGAATCATTCGGTGAAGCCTTTACGGGCGGTAGCCGTGATTCGGGGAGCGTGCGGCGCAGCCGCTAGCCCCCGATAGGCGCCGCCCGATGTTCACGGCAGAACAAAAAATCGGGTAACTTGCACAATGTAAATGGACACCGAACGAATACGAACGGCGTCCATTTTTTATTACGGCGGTCTGACTTTCTTACTCCTTGTAAAGATTTTTTCGTTCTGATGTGTGTGAAAACGTGTGTGAAAGTGTGTGTGAAACCTCACCCGCACGCTCAAAACCCGCGATTTTCACTCCTTTTGACCGTCTAACGCAGTTGCCAAAAGAATAGTATTATTACAATAACGCCTTTGAAATAGCCGAAGATTTAGACGTTACGGAAGAATTTCTGGGCGAGGCGATGGAATATTATGTGTCTACGGGTGCCATCCCCGATTTCAACAATAAGGATGCAGATGATTTTTATGAATAGAATATGTATAAACTGCGGAAAGAGAATGAAGCAGCAGTTTATAGGCTTACAACATTGCAAGTGCGGAATCACTTGGAAAAAGGAGATGGGCTATTTTAAGCGCACACCGGATATGGTATTTTGCTTGGAGCGACACGTCACAAAAAAAGGAAAGAACTCTATAAGGACAAAACAGGTACCGTCAATCCGATTTAAAGAGAGCAAGCCGCAATATGTTGATTTTGATGAGACTGACGGCTTTAGTACGGATATCGACGAGATTGTTGATTTCAGCCCGGATTCGTTCTAAACTCTCTCTACGCGAGAGTGAATACCCATGCCCTCGGTTGGCTCGCTCTCGCAATATATTCGCAAAGTCCTACCGTGTAGCTCGCTACGAATAAATTTTAATCTTGGACTTAGTCCGTTCAAAAACTCTTGCGTATAATTTATCTCTCTCCTTTAAGATAAATTAGACCATATGCACAACATTATAGCAAGCGTTTCAACCTATGTGAATAAGACCCAAAATTTTTATCAAAAAACTTTCGTCTTTCTCTAACCGCTAGCCCATTACACGTCGTATTATGCGCTAAAAAAGCGTTATCACGCAAAAGCAATCAAAATTCAAAAAAAAACTAAAAACTTGTGAAAAAATGTTTGACAACTGATTTTTTTTGTGGTAATATCACGATATTAAGAAAAAGGTGAAGCTACAGGGTCTAATCCGGGACGGTAGCCAGTTACCGCCACAGAAAGATTTACATCTTCTTTTCGGTAATTGGATTCGGAAAGAAGTTTTTTTATGCGGCGTCTTGAGCTCGGCGCAGCGGATAAAAAACAAAAACCCCTTATAACAACTCAGCACCTATCCCTTTGTAACAACTCAGCCCAAAAAATCGATAAAGGCAAAGCTGCCGAAAGACAGCGACGCAAAGCTACAGGGCCTAATCCGGGTAAACCGGGACGGCAGCCAGTTACCGCAAAGAGACTACGTGAGTAATGCCTTTTTTTCGGTAACCAAAAAACGAAAAGAAGGTTTTTTTATACGAACCGGAATCGGGACGGCGGAAAAACCAAGGAACGCCTCTTAAAAAAGAGAGCAACAAACCAAAAAGGATGGTATAAAAAAATGTTTACGAAAAAATTTTTTCTGATTGTATTAGTAGTATTGATGGCGTTAGCCACAGTATCTTTGACGGCAATGTCTGCCCCCATGTCGGCAGATGCGTCTACCGGCAATAACGGCAACGGTAATGCCAACGGAAGCAATAGCGGCATGAGCCTCGGCAACCAAGAAGAAGGCCGCCTGCTGATTAAGTTCAAGTCCGGCAGCCACAAGGGCAATGTGCCCGAGCTCGGCAACGCCGAAGACGTCGGAAGCCTTTCCCAACTCGGCGTTAAGGTTATGAAGGTTAAGAACCCGAAAGCCATCGCGAAATTAGTCGCGAATAACAAACACATCGAATACATAGAAGAAGATACCGTAGAGGAATTAACGCTTGCCCCGACAGATCCTTCCTATAAGTCTTACGGCTCGGGCAGCGCCAGCATTATGAACGCAGAACGCGGCTGGGATATCAAGACGTCAAGTTCCGTCACCGTCGCCGTGTTAGATACCGGGTTCAACCCCCATCCCGACCTCCCGACGCCGGCCCGCGTATACAACGCCGTCAGCCGCAACAGCAACGTCGCCGACCTTAACGGCCACGGCACCCTGGTTTCGGGTACGCTGTGCGCCCTTGCGAACAACGGCTTAGGCGGCGCGGGCATCATTTGGGACTACTCCAACTTAATGTTCATACGGATTTCGGAGCAGGCGGGCGGCAGCGCGTACGTTTCGGACATGACCAACGGCATTCTGTACGCCGCGGATAACGGCGCAAAGATTATCTCCATCAGCTACGGCGGCGCCACCGACAACGTCACCCGTCAAAACGCAATCAATTACGCGGTATCCAAAGGCTGCATCATCTTTGCGGCCACCGGAAACGAAGCGGCCTCCAGCGTCTGCTTCCCGGCAAGAAACGATAACGTTATAGGCGTAGGCGCGCTCTCATCGCCGACCGCCAAAGCTTCTTACTCGAACGGCGGAACCGGCTTAGACATCATGGCGAGCGGCTCCTGGTACGCGCCCAACTACAACGGCGGATACAGCATCTGGTCGGGAACCTCCTGCGCCACCCCCATCGCCGCCGGCATCGCCGCCTTGGTTTGGGATATGCTCCCCTCGTACTCCAATACACAGATTGTGCAATTTCTGAAGAACAACGCAAAAGACCTCGGCACCGCGGGCTGGGACGCCCAAACCGGCTACGGCGTTGCGGATATGCAAATCCTTTTGTCAAAAGCGGCGGAATTGCGCCAGAGCGGCGCGGCGCCTACGCAGCCGGTTGCTCCTCCCACCCCTCCCACTGTAGAAACTGTTCCTCCCGCCCCTCCCGTCGATACCACGGCTCCCGTGCTTACGCTTTCGGGCAGTGCGAACATTACGCTCTTCTTGGGCGAAAAGTTTGTCGAGCCGGGCTATAAGGCGCTTGACGACACCGACGGCGACATCACGCACAAGGTTACCGTCTCCGGTTCGGTGAATATCAATACCGCCGGCACCTATACCTTAACCTATGCCGTTTCCGACGAAGCCGGCAACACCGCCAAGGCTGTTAGAACAGTTAACGTGACCGCCAACACCGCCGTATTCAATTACAGCCACAGCGGAAAAGCGGGCGCCAGCTTCACCGATAGCTTCAAACCCGCGTTCCCCGGAATCGCGACCATAACCGCCCCCGGCGTCGACGCTAAAACGCAGGTCACAATCACCATTAAAGACGCCTCGAACAATACGGTATTCACTTCGGCCTTCGCCGCGAATACCGCCAAAACCGTGAACCTCTCGGTCGGTAGCTACACGGCGGTATCGAAAATCGACTCCACCAACGGCAACACGGCATTCAGCGTAAACATCACGCTTATCGAAAGCGAAGCGCCTCCCCCTCCCGCTCCTGATCCCGTCGCTCCGCCTCCCGCTCCCTCCGTTCCGCGCACTGCCCCCTCCGTTAAGCTCAACGGCTCCGCCCAAATCGTCTTGCATCTCGACGGCTCGCCCTATGTGGAACAAGGCGTAACGGCGACGGACACGGTAGACGGCAGTATCGGCTCCTGGGCCGTGGTCGCGAGCAATGTGGACACGTCTAAAGCCGGCAACTATACCGTCAAATACACCGTCACCAACACCGAGAGCCAGTCCGCAAGCGTAACGCGCAACGTCGAAATTATAGCCCCGCAAACCCGTGCGGCCACCGGTAAAGCGTTCAGCTTCGCGCCCAAAGGCAAGCAGGGAGAAAACTTCAACTACAGCTTCGACGCTTCTATCAGCGGCTCCGCCGCCTTGACCCTCTCTGGCCTTAATAAAGTCACCGCATTAATCACGGTAAAAGACGCCGCAGGCAAGGAAGTCTACAAGAACACGGCCTCCGCCAACGGCACCTTTAACTTCAACGTAACGGCAGGTAAATACACGGTCTCCGTAACGTTAGTCGAAGCCAACGGCAACGCAAGTTTCTCCATGAATCTTTCCACCCCCGGTGGAACCGAAACCTACTTCGCCAAAGCCGAAATCACAAAATAATGGCTCGGCGAACACCGTTACAAAAATTTAACCAAAACAACGGTTGCACCACAAAATACGCGGGGCAACCGTTATTTGGGCTATAAGGTGGTAAAGCGTAGGATTTACACAGTGAATCGACTTCGTTCAGCGGTTACTTTTTTGTTGACTTTGTCGGAAAAAATAGATATACTATTACGAATCAGCGGTTACTTACAACACAATGAAAAATAAAAAATTCCTTGTATGCTTGATTATTTTGTTTGTTATGGCTTTAATCCAAAGCCTTATTTTTGTATTGCCGACTTCGGTTATCCCTGTCTACAATATCATCGTCCGCCCCGCAGCGTACGGGATTTTGTTGGCATTTACGCTAATCTATTGGGGGATTGACTTGGGGTGTTCCCGTCGGAAAAAACCGGAAAACGCCGTGCTCTTAACCGGCGCGCTTATTTATGTTGTTATGCTGTCGTTTGCCGTTTTGGCCGCAAGCTTTAGGCAAAATTACGCAATTCCGGACGCGGGCGTGTTTTTAGAGAATATTTGGCGATATCTCCCGGTTGCCGTAATGGGTGAAATTTTGCGTTTTCAAATCCTGAAAAATACAGACAAAAAGCACCAACTCTTCGTGTTTATTTTGATTGTACTGGTATATAGCTTTACAATGCTGGAAAATGCGGGCGAAGTCGCAGGAGGGACTTGGGTACACTGGGTTAATCTGTTGGCGGTTACCCTGCTGCCTATTTGTGCGCTTAACCTTTTCCTAACCTATGTTTGCCGGAACGGCGCGCTGATCGGTATAGTTTCGCTCCACAACGCCTTTGCGCTGACGCTTGTATGTTCTCCGCTGCTGACTGACATTACGCGTATTGTCCTCGCAGTTTTCCTGTGCGTAGCCGTAATTGCGATGTTCTTTTTCTGCAGTGCCCACGCAAAAATACAAAAAAAGCGGCTTAAGCTTCATCGCAGCAATACTAAATGGGCTATCTCTGCCGCTTCCGTTTTGATTGCGGCCGTTTGTGTCGTCTTTGCCGTCGGGATTTTGCCCTTTGCACCCGTCGCGGTCGCGTCAAACAGTATGAAAGGAGCAGGTGCGGACAACTTTGTCCGCGGCGACATGTTAATCGTAAGAAAGCTTAGCGCGGAAAAAGCTGTAAAAACGCTAAAAACAGGAGATATTATCGTGTACCACAGCGTCGATAAAGACATAATACACCGTGTTATCGAAATAAAAACCGATTTTCGCGGAAATACACAATACATTACCAAAGGCGATAACCGCGAAGACGCGGACGAAGAACCGGTAACCATGGGCCAGATTGTAGGCATCGCGACGTTTAAAGTCCCACTTATGGGCTTCCCTTCCGTATTACTGATGGAGTTGAACACACCATGAAAAAAGATAAGCTGAGAAAAAAAGAAGTCTTGCTAAGAAATAAGCGCCTGTTTATCGGCATTGCCGCGGCAAGCACTTTGGCCGCGGTGGCTGCCGTTGTTCTTTTTGCGTTTTTTGCGGCAGGCTACGCCGACGCGAAACGTCCCGTAACGTTAACAGTCAAGAACAGCGTGGTTTACAAGCCTTATTATCCGATAAGCGCTGAATTCCCGGCAGATTCTGACGGGGAGCCGGTGCCCGTTCCGATGGGGCTGACGTATTTTTTGGGACAGACCGAAAAATTCGAGCTTGAAAACGATTGCTCGGTTACATTAGATAAGGACGTCCCGGCGGTATCCGTCGGCTACGATATCACCGCGACGTTTGTCGTGCGGGCCGGCGGCGAGGATAACCACGAGTTTTTCCTTAGGGATGAAAAAGACATCACAAAGAGTTTAAGAGAGGCACGTAAAATTTTTGAGATACCGATGACTTCTAATACGGCGAGCGCCGGCTTCTTCGACCCTTATGAAATTGATTTACAAAATTATAAAGCGAGGTATGATGCGTTTGTAGAGGCGGAAGTGCCGCAAAGCAGCCCGAGTCTAGACTTATCGGGCGGGCTAATCATTGAATTTTCTATTTCCGTACACAACAATAACGGCTCAATTAACTCAAACACAAAACGCGATATCCTGATTTCATTTAGGGATGACGGCACCTATAAAGTCGAATTAGCGGGTCAAGAAATATTTGAACGCACCTTTCAACTTGCCGATAACCCGTTTCACAACATCGCGCTGCCGCTTTTTGCATTGTTAGCGGTCGGTTTTGCCATTACACTGATGTTTTCTATTAAAAAGCTGATTATGAGTACCGACCCTTATAAACGAGCCGTAAACGAAATTATTAAGCGCTTTGGAAACGAAATTGTGATGGCCGACGCGGGCGCGGCCTTGCCGTCCGAATCTCCGGTAACCGATGTAATAGACTTTAAAGAATTGACAAAACTTTCTCAATTCGAACAAAAGCCTGTCATCTGCTTGTCAAGCGAAACCTCCACCCTATTCTATATCCAATCCGGCAATATGCTGTATAAATATGAGCTAAGCACTGCACCCGAGGAAGTTATTGCTTCACAAGCGGGTTCTTAGCAAGCTTTTCTTTGCTTTTTCTTAACAATCGGCACTAACAAAATCGGGAAAACAAACAGTCCGAGTGCGAGCAGTAGCCCGCCAAAGTTACCGCCCGCCGCTTCTATCGAGCCGCAGCCGCAGCCCTCCTCCGGTTCTTCGTCTTTATCCCAGCGCGCGGTGAGTACCAAGCTGTCCGTAACCGTGTCGACTTCAAAATTCCATTCCGTTTCCCCGTGATACCAGCCGATAAATCTATATCCTTCGCGAACGGGGTCGGCGGGCTTTTCAATGTACCCGAACGCGGACACAGTCAGCCGCAACGTTGCGCTTGTTCCGCCGATACTGAGCACGACCGTAAAGGAATAGATCTCCCATTTCGCCCATAGCGTTATGTTGCCTTCGGTATCGGGCGCAATCGCCGTTACCGGGTCTCCCGCGCATTCGGCGTTATCAAACCAGCCTGCAAACGCATAACCGGGACGCTCTCCCGGAGCGGCAAGGTTAATTGCGGCACTCCACTCATTATAATTTTCGGGGTTCGGGTTGCTTATGGCGTTTAATCCGTGGTAGGCAATTGAATAAACCGCCGCAATTTTAAACGCCGTAGCGGAAGTTATACAGGCGTTAAAGTTCGCACTCTCGCCAATCACCGCGCGCACATAGTAATTGCCCGGCGTATCCGGTGGCGTCGCAAGATGAAAGTCGCCGTCTAAGACAGTGTCATAAAAATACATTACGGGCGCTTCTTCGCGGATATTTCCTCCGACCGACGGCGCATTAGGCGTTTGACCGTGTATCCATCCGCTCATCGTAACGGTATGAAATCGATTGGCTTTAACGATATCCCAATCAATGGTATAGGGCTCCGAGCCGCCGTCCTTCCATTCATAGTTGCCCGGATCAAGTAGCGTTACAACGGCGTTGTATGTCCCGGACTCAATCCCCGTGTTGCCCGCAATCCCGTAAAGCGCGTTTGTCTCAATAGACGGGGTTTTAGAATTCCCGTCGTAAATAAAGTCGGAACTGGTAATAGAGGGCTTCGTAACAGCTGCCTTTGCAACCGTAAGCAACGCGCCGATAAATTCAAAATCATAGTTTTGCGAGAAAGCCGTACCTGCTGACACGGTAATCGGGTAAACGCCGGCGCTGCTATCGGTTTCCGCCGCGGCTTCTATTTTGAATACGCCCGTTATTTCGGCCGCCGTATCCGTACCCAAATACCCCGTTATCAAGTAAGTAAGCGTTGGGTTGGAATCATTATAGGTTTTATACGCGTCACGCGCCGTAACGGTTAAAACCGCTCGCGTAATTTTCCATTCTAACACAATGTCGGCGGTTGACCCGTCGTCTTCCCAAGCGGTATTGTGCTTGTCTGCCAAAGAAAGGGTGATATAATAAGTCCCCGCGCTTTTCGCAAGCGTTACGCTTTCTGAGACAATTCCTACACGGTTGGCGTTAAAGCGTTCAAGCTTCGGCTGCCAATCAAACCCGTTGTATTCAAACACAATTTTGTCCAATGTCGGCTTTGCGATATTTGCCGCTACCATTACGGTTAAGCTTCCGTCTTCAAGAATAAAGGCGTAATTGGCGGAAATCGCGCTGACGGCGGAAACCTTAATCGCATATAACCCGACCGGGCTTAAAGCGTTTGCTTCCGAAAAAACGGAAAAACTTCCTATAATAGCGTTTCCTTTGTTATCGTTACCGATAAAGCCTTGGATGCTCGGCTCGCCAAAATCCGCGTTATCCATGCCATAGATTCGTTGCCCGTCGGGCGCGCGCACCGTCAATAACGCCTTATCAATCGTAAATGAAACACTGTTGGTCGTGAAGGCACTATAGTTTGCGGTTTCCCCGATGACGGCGCGGACATAATAACTGCCCGCGTTTGTCGGTATGCTCGAAGAGGTAAACCCTCCGGCCGGCGAGTTATCGTAATAGAACGTCACCACGGCGTTCTCGGCTGCGAAACCGACGCTCGGAGCTTTCGCGGCGTCGCCGTACACCCAGCCGCCGATCGTAACAAAGTTGGTTCGGCTTGCTTTTAAAATGTTCCATTGCAAGCTAAGCGGTTCATCTGCGCCATCCTCCCATTCGTAGTTGATTGTGTCGTTTAGGATAACGCGAGCGAAATGATTTCCTACATTCGTTTCCGAGTTGCCCGTTATGGTATACAAATTTGAGGTAGTGATTGCCGGGTTCCTTGCGGCGCCGTCATAAATAAAATCAGCGCTAGTAACGACAGGCCTTGCGACGCTCGCCCGAACAATCGTCAAATTCGCATATACAAATTCAAAATCATAATCGGCGGCAATTGCGTCCTCATTTTTTATATAAAGCATATACCCCTCCGTCTTAACGGGGCTGTCAAGCAACGCCGCAGTCCAAAGTGAAAAGCCTCCCAAAATTACGCTTGCCGTATCGCCGCCAAGGAAACCCGTTACTGTGTATGTGAATTCCGGATCGGCGGTAAGGTATACCCAGCTTTTGTCGTTCGCCGTTACCGTCAATACCGCCTTGCCAATCGTCCAAGGCAAGCCTAACGGCTCACTCGTGCCGTCGTCCCATGTGTAATTTACCGACGCTGCCTGCGTCAACGTGACCGTAGCTGTATACTTACCCGCGCCCGTTTGAACATTGTCCGTTATGGTATAAAATGAGCTTAACCCAATAATATCCGGGCTTTGTGGGTTCGCATTGTACGTTAATACAGCGTCTGCCACGTATGGCATTTCAAGGCTTGCTTTCGAAATCGTTAATATTCCGCCTACAAACACAAAGTAGTAGTTATCCGCCATAAAGCCTGCGTCCGCAAAGATATAGTATTCTCCGCCCGCATCACTGTCGATTTCCGCCGTACAATCAAGAATAAAGTCTCCCGTTATTACTTCTTTTTCCGTATCCTTCCCGACAAAACCCTCGAAGCGGACGTCAAACGAAGGGTTCGCCTGGTTGTAATCACGGAATTTGTCGTTCGCAATCACCTTTAGCTCCGCCTTGGCAATCGACCACTCTAAGCTTAACGGCTCACCCG
>WQYM01000074.1 GCA_009781235.1 Bacillota bacterium | reverse complement strand
GTAGTGCAGTAGTGCAGTAGTGCGGTAGTGCAGTAGTGCAGTAGTGCGGTAGTGCAGTAGTGCAGTAGTGCGGTAGTGCAGTAGTGCAGTAGTGCGGTAGTGCAGTAGTGCAGTAGTGCGGTAGTGCAGTAGTGCAGTAGTGCAGTAGTGCAGTAGTGCAGTAATTATTGTTGGTCAGGTTATTTGGACAAACTTTGAATACACTTTCAATCAGTCCTTCACTACTGCACCATTGCACTACTGCACTATTGCACTCGTCAGAGCACTACTACACTCTTACCTCAATCGTCTGGATTTCTATCGGCTGCACCGGTACGTTCTCGTACCCGTCCTTTGTCGCCGTGCGGACCTCGCTGACCTGCACCGCCACCTTAAAGCTGTCCGCATCGGCAACCTTGCCAAAGGCCGCGTACTCGCCGTCTAAATACGGGACGTCCGCGACGCAGATAAAAAATTGGCTCGTCGCGCTGTCTTTTACCGAGGTGCGCGCCATCGAAAGCGTGCCCGCCGTATGCAGCAGCGCGTTTTCAACGCCGTTGGAGCGAAACTCCCCCTTAACGGTGCGCGGCGCTTTCTTTTGGCTCAGCTTTTCGCCCTTTGCGATAAAGCCGCCGCCCTGGATCATAAAGCCGGGGATGACGCGATGAAAGCAAAGCCCGTCATAAAAGCCGGATTTAGCCAGTTCGACAAAATTTTCAACCGATAACGACGCAACCTCGGGGTACAGTTCGAGGTTGATTTTTTTTCCGTTCGTAAAACGGATGACGGCTGGGATGGATGTGGTGGGCGACATATGGAATCTCCTTTTAGTGCAGTAGTGCAATAGTGCAGTAGTACAATAGTTATTGATTTTTTTGTGAGTTGACTACGTTCTTTGAAGTAATTTCTGTTCATCCTTTTATTACCCAATAGCCCGAACGCAACGACCCTTTCCTTTCGATTAAACCACGGCTTTTGAGTTGCGCAATCATACGGGAAATTGTCGGACGCGATACTTTAAGGGTGTCGGCAAGTTCGTTATAACTTGCCGAGGGATTCACTTTTAATGCCGATAACAACGCAGCCCCATTAGTATCATGATTAGTATCATTAGTATCATTAGTATCATTAGTATCATGATTAGTATCATTGGCATCATTTTTTCCGTTTACTATGCCATTTACTATGCCATTTGCGCCATTTACTACGCCACCGCCGTTCGCCCCGTTTTTCATAAGCGGCACAACCGTCTTAAAAACATCGCCCTCTATCAGTTCGGGCTCGCACCCCGAATAAATTTGTGTATACCTGTATAAATTACGAACACCGGAGCCGAGCTGGTCGGCATAGCCGATATTCACGAAAAATCTGGCAATCAGCGGGTTTTTGGATTCAGGCGTAAACGAATTTGCATCCAATTTACCAACGCGCTTTGCTCGGCACCAGTTTTGCGCCACAATTCGGTCGCGCTCAATTACAATCGTAGCGGGAACGGTACTGCTGTATTCACGATGCGCTAATGAATTGCTAACGATTTCTCTTGCAATCGCGCCGCGAACGCTGATTCTACGGTTGTCTATCAGAAAAAACCTGTCCAGCGTGTGCTTTGCGATAAAGTCTGTCAATAACCCAAAGCTGTCAATGAGGTTTGTTTCCACCATCAGCCTGTCGTCGTAACGGTCAAGATTTTCGCGGCGCAAAATTGCATCGGTAACATATCCGGGAGCGCAAGACCTAATTACCTCATCGCGTCCAAACAACAAGATTGCCGCCAAATTAAAGCCTTTACGTCCGGTTATTTTGTCGTCCTCATAGAGCCCTGCACTCCGCATAATTTCCATTGTGGACATTTTGCCCCATGGATGATTCGGAATATACTGTGACATATTACGAACCCTCGGCATAAGTTCGGCAAGGCGCAAATCTTTTTCGGTCGCGTAAGGGAAAAGCTGACGTTCGGAAAAATCTAATGATTTACGCCGCGCCAAATTTGCGACCAAATCAACAGAACGGCCAATATCAAAATCCCCGTCCTCGGCTCGATCAAAGATTTTCGCGCCCATCATCACCATTTGCGAACTGACGGGAACGTAAACGTAAAGTAATAGCTTGCCGTCCACCTCGATTTCTTCAAGGTTCAAAAACAGCGAGGGCACGATAAATTCGGGGTTGTTTAGCTGATTGACGAAGTTTTTCTTCATCCCCTCGGCGGCGTTCCGATTCACGCCCAAAATCTCGCCGTCGTTACTAACGCCCAAAATGATATGCCCGCCGTAGCGATTAGAAAAAGACGCGACCGTTTCAAAAACGTCCGTCGAAAGGCGGTCGCTGTTTGACTTAAATTCGATGACGAATCCCTCGCCCTCGGCAATCATTTTTTTGAGTTGTGCAACCGTCAACATACAAGCATAATAGCACTTTTTGAGACGAATAGCAAGAAAAATCTAGCCAAATGAAGCTGAATAAATCAAAAACAAAGTGTAAAAGGTCACTTATTAGTTTGACTAATTGCATATTATTGGCTATAATTACATTATCCGCTGTCAAACAGCCATGTGTTTATAAAAAAGATTCGGCTGACTACCATGCTTGAAGCTAAAAATACTTAGGAGATTACATATAAGAATATATGAATTGTCACTTATGCTTAGTTTTTACACCTATAGATAGAAAGTATAGGAACGCATTTCAATTTACACCGCCTTTAGGGCTTGTTGCTTTAGAGAACTTCATACATAGATTGGATCCAAGTGTACGGATAACTATTTTGGACGGGGGACCGATTCACTCGCTGAATGAAATTATTGAATTCATTGAAAAAGAGCGCCCTGATTTTGTCGCCCAAAGTGTAATGCAAAAGTCATACGAAAACGCTTTGACTATTGCGGAACATGCACACCGATGCGGTGCAAAAAACATTTTCGGCGGGCATCATGTGTCACAATTATGCGAAGCCATAGCATTTAGACAAAGCGACTTAGTGGATTATGTAGTTTATGGTGAGGGCGAAATGGCATTATGGAGGATTATCAATAATGCCCCGCTAGAAGAAATACCGAATCTGGCAATCAATGATAACGGCACAATACGCAAAACGCCGGCGTTTGTTCTTGATTTGGACGAAAGCCCGCTACTTGATTATTCAAACATTGACCTTAGCCCATACACTCGGGCACAGGGCGATGTTGTGAGTACGACTACTTATATGAGAGTATATTCGCATAAGGGTTGCGGCAATCGAATGAATGGCAAAGGGTGTTTATTTTGTGGAAGATCTGACGACATATTGAGGTTCAAATCCCCTGAGAAGTATTGGACAGAAATGAAATATGTTGTAGATGTTTGTAATGCCAATTACATTTTTGATGTTGGGGATGATTTTTTATATAATTTAGATTGGCTCAAAAAAGCTGCGGCAACCAGACCCGTTTTTTATAAGGCATTTCAGCTTGCGGTATTTGGGCGATCGATTGGCGTTACAAAAGAAAGCGTTGAAGCCCTGCGAAAAATCGGTGTTACGGATGTGGCTATTGGTTTTGAATCGGGCGATGAAAAGACTTTAAAAAAATGCAATAAGCGGAACACTACGCCCGAAATGAATATTGCGGCGGCAAGAGAATTGTTTTTAAGCGGAATTATTGCACATGTTCACTATGTTTTAGGATTGCCGGGAGAGAGTAAATCTTCGCTTCGAAAAACAGTTGATCACGCTAAGGCAATCGCCGAATTATCAATGTCCATAATAGGTAGTGTTCCCGGTGAAATCGTTGCAAACTTGATTGAACCGAATCCCGGTTCGCCGATTTACAGGGCTTTGACAAGAGCCTATCCCGAAAAGTATCTTTTGAATGACCGCATATCGTTGGATGAACTGCAACGCGATTATTTTAGGCATTTCTTTAATTTAGAATCGCTAGAGTCTTATTTGGCTTTCAGAAAGGAGTTGGCGTTGATAGCAAGAGAGATTATGAATTGCGCTCCCGACTCCGGCGCGCAAGGGTGGACAGAATCTGGGGATTAGAAAAGCAAACTTGAAATCAAAATGCAAACTAACAAGCATGATTATCTGCCGCCCGGATTGATAATGGGGCGATAAAAAAATTAAGGAGCAAAACAATGCGAAAACCGGATTCCGATTTGAATGATAACAAGCCTTTTTCTCCCGAATCGACTGAATTTCTTGCAAACTTCGAATATGAATATAGTTCCGAGCTAAACGGAATGGTTATAACCAAGTACAAGGGAAACGAAAAGGCAGTGCTTATCCCTGACACGATTGGTGGTAAGTTCGTAGTCAGTATAAGCGGTGTGAAGTCTTCCATTCCTGGCCACAGCACTATAATCACTATTGGTGCTTTTTCCCGTTGCACTGGTCTTACGAGTATATTAATACCCAAAAGTGTGACGAGTATTGGCGAGTTTGCATTCAACGGTTGCGCTGATCTTACGAATATATCAATACCCAAAAGCCTAACAATTATTGGCGAAGGTGCTTTTTCCCGTTGTACTGGTCTTACGAGTATATTAATACCCAAAAGTGTGATAAGTATTGGCGCGTATGCATTCAACGGTTGCGCTAGTCTTACGAGTATATCAATACCAGAAAGCGTGACGATTATTGGGAGGAACGCATTCAACGGTTGCACTGGTCTTACGAGTATATCAATGCTCGACGGTGTGACGAGTATTGGCGAGTTTGCAATGAATCTCCCCGAGGCAAGACCTCGGGGTATCCCCCTCAGCTCACTGCGTTCGCAATAAGCAGACCGACGCAAGACGTCGGGGAATAAAACCCGGAGAGATTCAATGGTTGTGCCAGTCTTACGAGTATATCAATGTCAAAAAGCGTGAAGAGTATTGGCGAGTGTGCATTCAATGGTTGCGCTGGTCTTACGAGTATATCTATTCCTGATAGAGTGACGAGTCTTGGCACTTCTGCATTCAGTGGTTGTACAAATCTATCGAGCATTAGTGTTGACGAAAACAACAAGGATTATTCGAGTGTGGACGGAATTCTGTTTAACAGGGATAAAACATCTTTGCTTAGATATCCAATAGGAAAACAGCAGCTTTCCTACACGATACCCGACAAAGTAGCGAGTATTGGCGAGTTTGCATTCAATGATTGTGCCAGTTTTACGAGTATATCAATATCAAAAAGCGTGAAGAGTATTGGCGCGTATGCATTCCATGGTTGCGCTAGCCTTACGAATATTTTTGTACCCGACAGCGTATCGAATATTGCCTGTTCTGCATTCGATAATTGTGTAAATCTGTCGAGCATTAATGTTGACGAAAACAACAAGGATTATTCAAGTGTGGACGGAATTCTGTTTAACAAGGATAAAACATCTTTGCTTAGATATCCAATAGGAAAACAGCAGCTTTCCTACATAATACCTAGCAGCGTGACGAGCATTGGAGAAAAAGCATTCGAAAAATGTAAAAAGCTTACGAGTATAACCATCCCCGACAGTGTGAAGAGAGTTGAAGCTCAGGCATTCGGTGGTCTTACGAACATGACAATACCTAAAAGCGTGACGAATATTAGTGTTCTAGCATTCGTTGCTGACTTTTGATTGGGAAAAGTTTTTTTGGAGAACTTCTCAGCCGTCTTATGAACCCAGAGAACTTACGTTATGATTTCGTCGTATGACAATCTGTGTAGTTCTGTTATTTTTTAGAAAAAATTAAAACAAAAGTATTTTATTCATGGAGGCATTTTAAATGCGAATCGTATTATTCAACACATCTTCCAGGCGGTTTGGAGACGGCTCCGAAGTCACCTATCTCCCCAGCAGGGCTGACGATTGGGATAGCACTGCGGCGCTTTTCCCGGAACACGAGATTATTTATGTTGCCGTAAACCTCGGATTGTTTTGGCTTGATATTAAGAATAACAAAGTTGCCATCAAGCCAAAAAATGTGAGATATGTAATTGTTGAAGATAAGGCGACTGTCGAAGAGATTGCTGAACTGATTATTAGCCTGAATCCTTCAGTAGCAATAGCCTCATCGGTTACCGGCTCATATATAGATTGGAATCCGATTATGGATTCCCTTGTTGCAGAAGTACTCGAAAAACGCGGGGTGAAAACAATTTGGCAAAAAACGTCCACCTCGTTCGCTTGCTTTGATAAGTGGCAAACGCATTTAGCGTTGCGAGAACTGGGGCTCAATGTAGCAAAAGCCGTTTTCGTAGACAAGAAATTGTTCTGGAAGGAAAAAACGGATCCTGCGATTAGCATAAACATATATAGGGAATATGTCTTGCATCGCATAAAGGAGTTGACTCTACCCATCATTATCAAAAGCACGGTGGGTACCGGCTCTATTGATATGAAGATAGCGGAGAGCTTTGAGCAGGCGATAGAGATATTGAATGATGAATCATCAGCCAATTACGATGTAATCGTTGAGGAGTTTTTGCAAGGCGAAGCGTTTGGTACAGAAATACATGGGGCAATGGGTAATTACCATGTGCTTCCCCCGTTCAGCCTGTCTATCAATGCGAGCGGTATTTCAGATGGGCATAACAATGTAAAATTCGGACCTGTAACTAACGAAAAATATAAAATTTCCAAGTTGCAAGAATCTTTGCACCGCTTAGCAGAGGCGTTTGGCTTTGTGGGTAGTGCACAATTGGACTTAGTTTTCTATAAAGATGAATGGTACATTATTGAAATCAATGCGCGTTATTCCGGTATGACATTGACTACCGCTATCGCGGAAGGACGGTCTACTTTTACCATTTATGTGGAATCGCTGTTGGGCAGTCCAGTAGATTATTCAAAAATGGAAAACCTGAAGTATGTCGTAAATTTCAAAATACCGGCGCAAGACGACGAAACCCTTTCGGACATATATGCGTTTCCCAATGTGCAAGCAATAAACCAATATACTATTGTCAACCCGGGATCGGAAGTACCGTCTAAATTTTGTGAGGTTGTGTTTGGCAGACTCGACACAAAAGAAGAATTAATAGAGGGGCTTAAAGCTCTCAAAAAAGCTTTCCCTGAAATTATATCATCGACGACAGTAGAAGAAGCGGAAAAACTCGCAAAAAATGGGTGAGCCGCCGATAGAAAAAAATGACATCTCAAGGTCTAACAAAATGACATAACCTTTCTCCACGGGTGGGTGGGCTTCGGGGAAAACAAAAAGAACTCTACCGAAAAAAATCGCATCCCAATAAAATCAACTCCCACGCAAAAAGAGAATGAGCAAGGTTTTACCCTGTCCATTCTCTTTTTGCGATTAAACCAAATACGCGCTCCCACAAAGTATACTTAACGCCTCGCCTCTGCGTCGGGCGGATTTGGTGAACGAATATCACTAACACGCTTGGAACAAAAGAAAGAACTTCTTGAACCTATCTGCACTTATCCATTGCTATTCGCTATTCGCTATCCACTATTCGCTTTTCGTAATCAATGAATCTCCCCGAGGCAAGACCTCGGGGTATCCCCCTCAGCTCACTGCGTTCGCAATAAGCAGACCGACGCAAGACGTCGGGGAATAAAACCCGGAGAGATTCAAACGGGTCTTGCGGGCGCGGAGGCATAGGCTCTTGCGGGGCGAACGGGTCGGAGGGCGGGGCGCCGTAAGCGCCCGGAGGATAGTAGCCTTGCGGGAAGCCGGACGCCTTGAGGGGCGCTTTTCGGAATTTTGCAATCAAAAATACCAGCCCGACCGCGATAAAGCCCGCCAAAATCGCCGTAATGTACCACCACGTTTGGTTCGGACGGATAAACCGGAACACGATCTCCTTGTCCTTTTTATCGAATTTTCCGGCAAAGGTGTACACATTATAGCCGGTTTGTTCGTCGTATTGCTTGACCGCCCCGTCGCCCACCTCGTAACGGCTGAAGTTTTTCATCGTGTATTTGACATCCAGCCCGAGGCTTTCGAGATCCAGGTTGCCGCCGACCCGGGGGAACGCCTCCGCAAACGGCGGGATGCCTTTTGTTGGCTTACCGTTTTTAAAAATATCGAACGGCGAATCGGCGGCGGGGCGGTCAAACTGGGCGCGGTAGGCGTTAAAGGGGTTGGGCGCGCGGAACTCGTAGACGTTGATGTAGGGGTAGCTTTCCACAATCTTTGCGTTTCCGCCCGTGGAAAATCCCTGCAGTCGGAACGCCAAAATTTTTCGTCCGCCCGACGTTTTTTCATACGCGGCGTCGCGCTCAATGCCGCAAAGGTGCATAGTGTACGTCAGGTACTGCTCCAACGTCCACGGCTCTCCGGCCACCCAGGCCGCCACGTCCGCGATATTGACGGTGTCGGTGTGTTTTACTGCGCCCTCATTTTGCGCGGCGTCGTTCAAAACGGACTCCTCGCTCCGGTCTAATTTTACGGCCAACACATGTTCGGTGCCGTCCGCGCCCTGGATCGCCAAAAACTCCACCTCGCTTGCGCAGCCGGCGAATACAAGGGCGGAAAAAAGGAGCGATAGGGTTAGTAAGCAGCGTTTTTTTGACATTGAAAATCCTTTTACGAATGATAAATGATAAATGATGAATGATAAATTAGGGATACGAGTTTGCGGGTTCAAGCAATCCGTTCTTTTGTTCCAAGCAATTATTTTGACGCAGTTAATCTAATTCTTCCGAAATTTATCATTCATCATTTATCATTAATTCCCGCAGGGAATCCGCAAATTCCCCGAACGCAATGCCATACGGTTCCGGCGTCGCCAAATCCACGCCCGCGTCTTTTAAAATCTCGTAGGGGGATTTGTGGCCGCCCGCGGAGAGGAATGCTTTATACGACGCAACGGCGCCCGGATTCCCGGATAAAATATGGTTCGCGATGTTGACCGCCGCCGTCAGCCCCGTCGCGTACTGGTACACATAAAACGCGCGGTAAAAATGCGGGATGCGCGCCCATTCGAGGCGGATCTGCCGATCGTGCGAAACCCCGGAGCCATAGTATTTTTTGTTTAGGGCAAGATAACGTTTTGATAACCATTCGACCGTTAAGGGCACCCCAGCCGCCTCCGCGCCATGCACCTCCGATTCGAACTCGGCGAACATCGTTTGCCGAAAGAGCGTGGTGCGGAACATATCAAGATAGTAAGACAGCAAGAATTTTTTTGTTTTTTGGTTCGAGACGATTTTTAGCAAATGCTTAAGCAGCAAAACCTCGTTGACCGTGCTGGCAACCTCGGCGACGAAAATCGAATAATCGTTTTTCGCGTACGGCTGGTTTTGCGCCGAATAATACGAATGGAGCGCGTGGCCCAACTCGTGGGCGATGGTAAAAACGTCGTGCGTGGTGGGCTTGTAATTGAGCAATACATAGGGGTGCACGCCGTAAACGCCGCAGGAGTATGCGCCGGAACGCTTGTTTTCGGTCTCCTCGACGTCAATCCAGCGGTTTTGCTTTGCCGAGCGGAGCAAGGAAAGGTACTCCTCCCCCATCGGCGCAAGACCCGCTAGCACCGTCTCGAAGGCGTCCTCAAAGCTAAGCGATAGTTCGGCTTTTTCATACATGGGCACATGCAAATCGTACATGTGCAAGGATTCAAGCCCTAAAATATTTTTTCGCAGCCCCATGTAGTCATGTAGAGTTTTGATGCGCTTGCCCGTTTCGGCTACCAAAGTTTCGTATACGCCCGTCGGTACATCGTTGCCGGAAAGCGATTTTTCAAGCGCGGAGCCGTACTTTCGCGCTTGCGCCAAAAAATTATCCTTGTTGACGGAAGCCGCAAAATTCGCGCCCGTGGTATTAATCAGTGCGCCGACCGCCTTGTATATGCCGAAAAACGCTTTTTTACGTATCTCGCGGTCGGGGTTTTGCAGAAGCAATCCGTACGTCCCGTGCGTCAGCCTGACTTTTTTGCCGCCGACCTCTATTGAGGGGAACGGCAAATCCACGTTGTCGATTTGCGAAAAAATATCCGAAAACGCATGCGTCGTTTTGCCCGCCAGCGCCAATACGCGCTCGGTTTCATCGGAGAGGATATGCTTTTTCTCTTTCAGCACCGTTCTTAACTGATAGTCATAGTCGGAAAACGCCGGGTCGGCGATAAAACCTTCCAGCGTTTCGGCCGGGAGCGCGGATAATTCCGGCGTAACAAAGGACGCGTCGGCGTTAAAGCGGACGCACAGCGTTTCGATTTTGGATTTTAATTCGGCGGCCACCGTGTCCGCGATGTTTTCGTCGTGCAAAAACATGGCGTAGGCGTACGCTTTTTCGATGCGTTTGCCTATCACATCGGAAAATTTTAAGCATTCCAAAAGAGCGCCCTTGCCTGCCAGCCTGCCCTTATAGCGCAAAATCCCCACCGTTTCGCGGTTAAGCGCGGATAACTCTTTTTCCCATTCGGCGGCCGAGACAAAAATGTCGCGCAAATCCCATAGGAATTGAGGTTTAACTTCGCTTCGTTTCATATTACTTCCTTTATTCCCATGTGCGGGTTTTTATATCCTCTTGTTGTACGGTTGGTGCGGTCGTCCCTTGCCGTGCCGGGGGGAGGTGTCGGGGGGGCGGGGGTGTTGATGCCGAAAGGCAAGCTTTCGGCTCCTTTCGGGCACTCCGCTACGCTTCGTGTCACCACGCCTCGGGCCGCCGTTCGGCGGTCCTCCGTCCCCGGCGGAGCCGTAACAAATCCGTATCGGTTTCCCGTAGGGCAGGGGCTTGCTCCCGCCGTCCCCGGGCAGAGCCGTAACCAAGGGGCGTCCTCCGTAGGGCGGGGGCTTGCTCCCACCGTCCCGGGCAGAGCCGTAACCAAGGGGATTCCGATTACCCGTAGGGGTCGATGCCCTCGCTGGCCCGCTGTCACCACACCCCGTCCCCGACAGAGCCGTAATCGGGGGATGCCGCTCTTCCCCTATCCGGGCACGGGCAAAATAAACGGCGACGGCAGGTTCGGGCGGTTGTCGAGCTGGCCGTTCCAGTCGCCGCATTTCCAAAAGCTCCCGTCCGCGCACAAAATCAGGTTATGCCGGTATCCGGCGGAAACGGCCGCGATTTGCTGCTTGGGCGCCTCCGCGTCGGCTTTAATCACGACCTCGAACGGCGTGGCGCGCGGCTGGCCGAATAGGCCGTCGCCGATTTGGCCGCGCGAGTTGGTGCCCCACGTCCAAAGGCAACCGAATTCGTCGATGGCCGCCGTGTGCTGCTGTCCCGCCGACACCGCCACGAACCGCACGCCGAGAATAGGCGAGCCCGCAACGGCCGTGAGTTCCGCAGGAGCGCTTCGATCGCCGCCCGTCGCAAAGCCGTTGCGGCCACCTATACCCCATGCGTACAGCTTGCCCGCCTTGTCGATTGCCGCGCTGTGCTGATAGCCCGCAGCTGCCATGCTGAATTTTGTGCCCGCCATAACCTCGGTAGGCGTGTTGCGGTCGCCGCCGACGCCCAACCGTCCGTTTCCGTTCGCGCCGAACGCCCACAGCGTACCGTCCTCGTCAATCACAAAGCTGTGCTCTTGGCCTGCCGAAACCGATGTGGCTTTTTTGCCGCCCGAGATCGTCACCGCCTGCGGCGCGTTGCGGTCGGTACCGCCGCCCAAACCCAGCCGCCCACTTCCGTTATTGCCCCACGCGTACAGTATGCCGTCCTGGTCAATCGCCAAGGAGTGCTCGTGCCCCGCCGAAATCGCAACGATTACCTTATCGCTGAGCGCCGTTACCGGCTGCGGCGTCAAGCGGTCGGCACCGCCCGCAGAGCCCAAACCTAAGCGGCCGTTGCCGTTGCTGCCCCACGTCCAAAGCCCACCGAATTCGTCGATCGCCATCGAGTGGTTTTGCCCCGCCGAAACAACAACAAAATTAATTCCCGTCGCAATCCTTACGGGCGTATCGCGAGCCGTCGTCGTGCCGTCGCCCAGTTTGCCGTTCGTGTTTTCGCCCCACGCCCAAATGCCGCCGGCCGGATTGACCATGAGCGTAAAGTAATTACCCGCCGAGAAGGTTTGCGCTTGAGCCGGGTCATAATCAATCGGCGTTTTTGCCATCCACTTGGCGTACAGCTTTATGTTCCCCGTCGGAACAAAAGCGCTCCCCGCCAAAACCGTCAACGCCTCATTGGTGTACCAGCCCGCGAACAAGAAACCGTACTTTGTGGGGTCAGCGGGCCAGTTAAACAACTCGGTTCCCTCGGTAAAGGTAACCGGGTTCACCGCCGACCCGCCGTTTGATTCAAACGTTACCACATATCGGCCGATCCATTTGGCAAACAGAGTCGCGTTTCCGGTTAAATACAGCGGGAATTCCGCTTTTTCGGTATACTCCGCGTCAAAATACCAGCCGTCCAAAGTATAGTTGGCGGTATTATACGTCGGCAGTTGGTTTGCGTTGACCGGCTGGTCGTAATATCGGTCAAACGTCGTAGCGCCGGTCATCGGC
>WQYM01000073.1 GCA_009781235.1 Bacillota bacterium | reverse complement strand
ATTCCGTATTATTGCTGATAGGAGACGGAGAATTAAAATCCGAGGTTGAGCAACAGGTAGCAAAGCTAAATCTTTGCGATAAGGTTAGGTTAATGGGTGTGTTAGAAAACGTGTATGATCAGATTAATGCCTTTGACGTCTTTATATTTCCTTCGACTTTTGAGGGTTTAGGCATTGTTTCGATAGAAGCTCAAGCAAATGCGCTCGGCGTTTTGCAAAGCGATGTAATTCCGCAGGAGGTTTTGATATCCTCGAAGGTAATTAGTTTGCCATTGTCGGCGCCTATAAACGAATGGACGGAAGCAATCGGTCGTTTGGTTAAGATGGAGCGGGGGATTGCTGAGTTTTCCGGGAATTTCTCAAATTATGACAGCCGCACTGCCGCAGCCCGTTTAAGTGAAATCTATCAAAGCATGGAGAAGGAGAAGAAATCCGCCGGGAGATAATTTTATGCGAAGGCAAAATGTTAACAATGCAAATAAAAACACCGATAAAGTCTCCGTTGTTATGTGTGTCTACAACGGAGAAGAGTATTTGTTTGAAATGCTAAGCAGTCTGTTAACACAAACGCGCGCTCCCGACGAGGTTTTAATTTTTGATGATCGCTCGACGGACTCATCCGTACAGCTAATTGAAAGCTTTATTAAGGCGAATTGTTTAGATTGGGAACTGCATATTAACGAGAGCAATAAAGGTTGGAGGTTCAATTTTTACGACGCTGTTCAAAGGGCTTCCGGAGATATTATTTTTTTTGCGGATCAAGACGATATCTGGTGCGAGAACAAAATAGAGGTTATGTCCGGCATAATGGAAAGAAACGGAGGGATTTTTTGTTTATGCGGTGGGTTACATTTAATTGATGCACAAAACAATGCGTACACCCGAAAAAACAGTATCAAGACATGCGGAGATAAATATGATTATAGAGTAAGAAGATTGTCGTTTTATGAGGATTTGCAGGTTTTTCATTGGAACAGCAGACTGGGCTGCGCAATGGCGATCCGTAGGGAGTTGTCGGCAAGGCTTCCGAAATTCGAGCGACACAAGGAGTTCGCACACGATATGTGGGCGGTAAATACCGCCGCAGTATTAGGCGGATGCTTTGCCGTCAATTTCCCGGCAGTAAAATACCGAATTCACGACAAGAACGCAACTGCCGCATATTGTACGGAGCTGCGTAACGCTAATACGGCGAAAACAAGATATGCGTTTCGGGAAAGAATCAGGATTAAGAGAGAGGCTCTGTCCCATAATTTGAAATACCTGACACTCTTGGCGGAGAGTTTTTCCGATAATGAAACCGGTATTGATAAGAGGAACTACAAAAAGCTGATGAGGGTTGTAAGATTTTATAAAAAAAGAATATCTCTTCTGCAAAATAGACGGCGTTTTTTCGCGTTTTTCGGGACGCTTCGATACTTGGATTATTATGTAAGGTATTTAGGCATTAGACAGTTGGCGGCGGATTTTGTGTACGCCGTTCGAGAATAAAGAGGTTATTTATGAAAGGAATCATTCTAGCGGGCGGCAGCGGGACAAGGCTGTACCCGATATGCAAAGCGGCGTCAAAGCAATTGTTGCCGGTGTACGACAAGCCGATGATTTTTTACCCGCTGTCGGTGTTGATGCTGGCGGGCATCCGGGACATTTTGATTATCTCTACGCCGCAGGATTTGCCGAATTTTGAGCGGCTTTTGGGCGACGGCGGCGATTACGGCGTCCGCTTGTCCTATTGCGTGCAACCCTCGCCGGACGGGTTGGCGCAAGCCTTCATTTTGGGCGAGCAGTTCATTGCGGGCGACGCGTGCGCCATGGTACTGGGCGATAATATTTTTTACGGGAGCGGCTTTTCTAAATTGTTAAAAGCCGCGGCGGAAAATGCCGAAAAAAGCAACCGTGCCACCGTTTTCGGGTACGCTGTCTCCGACCCCGAACGCTTCGGCGTCGTGGAGTTTGACGAAAACCGCAAGGTGTTGTCCATTGAGGAAAAGCCTGCAGCCCCCAAATCGAATTATGCAGTCACGGGCCTGTATTTTTACCCGCCCGGAGTTTCAGAAAAAGCAAAAAAATTGGTTCCAAGCGCGCGCGGTGAATTAGAGATTACCGATTTAAACCGCCTGTATTTAGACGCCGGAAATTTGGACGTGGCGTTTTTGGGGCGGGGGTTTGCCTGGCTCGACGCCGGTACGGCGGACAGTCTTTTAGAGGCCTCTAATTTTGTCCGTCTGATTGAAAAACGTCAAAGCATCAAAATTGCGGTCTTAGAAGAAATCGCGTACTTAAACGGTTGGATTGACAAAGCCGGCTTAGCCGCTTCCGCCGTCAAATACGGTAAGTCCCCGTACGGCGAATTCTTGACAAAAATTGCGGAGGGAAAGATAATTTATTGACCACCATGCCGCGCGTTAATAAGCTTTTTATCAATTCCGTATTCGGCGTCATCGCCTTTTTTATCAGCACGCTCGCCACGCTTTTTGTGCAGCGCATTTTTTTGAGTGTGCTGGGCGCGGAGCTGGTCGGCTTAAATGCCGTACTAAACACGGTCATTAGCACCCTGTCGATTGTAGAACTTGGAATCGGCCCTGCGATTGTGTTTAGCCTCTACAAGCCTTTGGCCGAAAATAACGAGCAAAAGGTCGCGCAGCTCATACGCTTGTACCGAAAGATTTTTTTCATCCTCGGAACGGTGGTTGTCGTGCTTGGCTTTGCCGTCATGCCGTTTTTGCCCGCGCTTACCAAGGGCGTATTTGATTTTTGGACAATTTTTCCGCTGTTTTTGCTGTTTTTGGGCAACTCATATGTAGGGTACTTGCTTACCTTTAACCACACGCTTTTATCCGCGGACCAAAAACAATTCGTTCTCAGCATTGTCACAAGCTGCGCCCGGGTTGTCGTTGCGGGCGCGCAAATCGCATTGCTGCTTACGACCCGGCAATATTACCCGCTGCTTATCGCCAATTTGGTGATTTCGGCGGCGTTCAACCTCTTGCTGATGCTGTATGTACAAAAGAAGTACCCGTATTTGAGCCGATACCGTACGAAGCTTTCACCGGAAGAGCTCAAGCCGATTAAGGATAATGTCGCGGCGCTCGTATACCACAGAATCGGCAATTTTATGGTTGTGGGATTAATCCCCATCATTGTTTCGGTGTTTTTGGGCGTTGATACGGCAGGCTATTACTCGTTTTATCTTGTGCTCTCGACGGCGCTCGTCACTTTAATCGCCGGTGTTTTTTCTGGGATTACGGCAACGTTCGGGAACTTAGTCGCGTGCGAAAGCCGGGAGGCGGTATATCAAGGCTTTATAAAGGCGAGATTTTTAAATTTTTGTTTATTTGCGATAGCGGCGGTCGGAATGTACGTTTTGACCGACGATATACTGCGCGTTTGGCTCAATGACGAAAACGTGATTTTGCCCGCAACGTTTTTAATTATGTTTACCGTTAATTTCTTTGTTACGGGGTATTCGTCCATGCTCGGCAGCATCCGCGCCGCGGCCGGCGTGTTTAAGCCCGACCGGTACCTGCATATTCTGTTGGCCGTGGCCGGCATCGGATTGTCCTTGATATTCGTGCAGTTTTGGGGGATTACGGGCGCACTGGTCGGCATAACGGTAAGCCTCGTGATAAAAGAGGTAATCGTGCTGCCGATCATCGGCAAATATTACATCTACGGCGGGCGGTTGCGCAATTACTATCTGCGGATGCTCGCCGACACTGCGGTTATGGCCGGATGTGCCGCCGTAGCCTGGGCCGCATATTATTTCATTCCGATACAAAACTCGGTCGTTAAATTGATTCTCGGCTTTGTTATTTGTATCGCCGTGCCGACGCTCATTCTGACGGCCGTATACTTTTGGACGCGGGAATTTAAGTATTTAATCGACTTAATAAAAAGGATTCTAAGCAAGCTATTTAAAAAATCCGATAAAGACAATGGAAAGGAGAACGGCGTATGAAATTCATAAAAACAAAGTTAGACGGCGTATATATCGTCGAGCCGCGCGTATTTGCCGACAGCCGCGGCTGGTTTTTGGAAACGTATCAGAGTGAGATTTTTGAAAGCAACGGGCAAAGCTACGCCTTTGTTCAGGATAACCACAGCTATTCGGCTGTAAAAGGCACCATACGCGCGCTGCATTTGCAAAACCCGCCGTATGCGCAGGCAAAGCTTGTGCGATGCGTGCGCGGCGCTATTTTTGACGTCGCGGCGGACATAAGGAAAGATTCTCCGACGTATCTCCAATGGGTCGGAGTAGAATTGTCGGCCCAGAACCATAAAATGCTGATGATTCCGCGCGGGTTTGCGCACGGGTTTGTTACGCTTTGCGACGATACGGAGGTGGTTTACAAGGTGGATAATCCGTATCATAAGGAGAGCGAGGTCGGTATCTTGTATGACGACTCTGACATCGGAATCGAATGGGGTGTTAAGAATCCGATTCTGTCCGAAAAAGACAGAACTGCAAAAAGGCTAAAGGACTGCGTGATTCTATGAAAAAAATACTGGTAACCGGCGCGAACGGCCAGCTTGGGTACGACGTAGTTAAGAGGCTTAGTGCCGACGGCTTTGATGTGCGCGGAGTAGACATCGGCGACTTTGACATTACGGATGCCGCGCAAACCGAAAACTTTATTAGGAGCTTTGAGCCGGATGTTGTGGTGCATTGCTCCGCGTATACCGCCGTCGATAAGGCCGAATCCGAGCCGGAGCTATGCGGCAAGGCCAACGCTTTCGGCGCCGAAAATATTGCGCGTGCCTGCCGCGCGTTAAACGCCTCAATGGTTTATATCTCGACCGACTATGTTTACGGCGGAACAGGCGAAAGCCCGATTGAAGCCACAGAGGCTCCCGCGCCGCTTTCCGTGTACGGCAGGACAAAGCTTGAGGGCGAGGAGGCTTGCAAAAAGCTTCTCAAAAAGCTTTACATCATACGGACTTCTTGGGTATTCGGGAAAAACGGCGGCAATTTCGTAAAAACCATGCTGAATCTCGGCAGGGAGCGTGATTCGTTAAACGTCGTTTGCGACCAGATAGGTTCGCCGACCTACACCGTCGATTTGGCGGATTTTATCGCGTTTATCATTCGTTCGGGCAAGTATGGCACGTACCATTTTACGAACGAGGGTTTTTGCTCGTGGTACGATTTCGCCCGCGAGATATTCAGGCTTTCGGGCATTTCTACCGCCGTAAAAGCCGTTCCGACGAGCGAATATAAAACGGTTGCCAAACGGCCTTTAAACAGCCGGCTATCTAAAAAATCCGTCTTTGACGCCGGATACCCGGCTATTCCGACGTGGCAGGACGCGCTGGAGAGATATTTAGAGGAGATAAGGCAATGAAAATACTAGTCACCGGCGGCGCCGGCTTCATCGGCGGCAATTTTTGCTATTATATATTGCATAAATATCCGGCGTACGACATCGTGTGCTTGGATAGTTTAACGTACGCCGGCAGCCTGTCAACGCTAAAGGATGCGCTGACGGAAAAGCGTTTTTCGTTCGTCAAAGGCGATATCGCGGATAAAACGCTTGTGGACAAGCTTTTTTCGGAGCACCGATTCGATGCCGTCATAAACTTTGCGGCCGAAACCCACGTAGACCGCAGCATCGAATCGCCGCAGGTTTTTTTAATGACGAACATCATCGGCACGCAGGTGCTGATGGACGCGTGCAAGGCTTACGGCAATATCCGCTTCCATCAGGTGTCCACCGACGAGGTGTACGGCGATTTGCCGCTTGATAGGCCGGATTTATTGTTTACGGAGCTTACGCCACTTTGCGCATCCAGCCCCTATTCAAGCTCTAAAGCGGGCGCGGATTTGCTGGCGCTGGCGTATTACCGCACGTACGGACTTTTTGTAACCGTTTCGCGCTGCTCAAACAATTACGGGCCGTACCAGTATCCGGAGAAGCTGATTCCGCTGATGATTTCCCGCGCGCTGGCAGATCAGCCCCTTCCGGTGTACGGCGAGGGAAAAAACGTGCGCGACTGGCTGTATGTGGACGATCATTGCGCCGCTATCGATTTAATCCTGCACGGCGGCAAGCCCGGCGAGGTGTATAACATCGGCGGCCACAACGAGATGGCGAATATCGACATCGTTAAGCTGATTTTATCCGAACTCGGGAAACCCGAATCCTTAATTACCTTTGTCACCGACCGCCTGGGTCATGACCTGCGTTACGCCATCGACCCCTCAAAAATTCACGCGGCGCTCGGCTGGCTCCCCAAAACCAAATTTTCCGAGGGAATAAAAACGACGATTCAGTGGTACTTAAAAAACGAAAACTGGTGGCGGGAAAAGCTTGACAAGCGAATAGCACATAAATTATAATAAAAACATTGATTGCAAGGGAGGCACGGTAATGTTTAAAAAGCACATTCGGATAGCGACACTGTTGTTAATCATATTCACGGTTTTTCTTTCCGCTTGTGTGGTAGGCGGTTATGACAAAGGTGAAAACCCTTTCCATAAAAATCCAAGTGAAACCACGAACCTTTTTGAAACGCCGAAAGCAATCGATAATCCTGTTCCTGAAAACCCAAAGGATTTCGTCCCGCTTGACATGACGCAAGAAACAGTCGTTATTACTACGGCCGCCGGGCTTGCACAACTGGCATCGGAAGTAAACGGCGGATTTGATACAAGCGGAAAAACCTACGTGCTGGGCAATGATATTGATTTGGATGTCGCGCCGTATAACACGGGAAAAGGCTGGACATCCATCGGATTTGGGACGTTCGAAGGTTCACCGTTTCCGTTTAGAGGCGTTTTTGATGGCAACGGCAAAAAAATAGCGGGGTTGTTTATTGATAACAAGGATTTATTAAGAGTCGGATTATTTGGCCAAGTCGAAGGTAAATCGGCAAAAATTCAAAATCTGTCGCTTACAGATGTAAATATAACCAGCAACGGCCCCTATACCGGCGCCATCGCAAGCGCATTTTTAGGCGCCGCGATAACAAATTGCCATGGTTTTGGCACAATCAATATTGTCAGTTCTCCAAATGTGAATACGACCGATGTCGGCGGTTTAGTCGGCGATTTCGCTGCCGGTGATATGGTAAATTGCAGTTTTCAAGGAACGGTCAGCGGTTCTGTTTCGGTCGGCGGCCTTGTCGGTTGTAGCTTTGGCAACATAGCGAATAGTTTTTTTGACGGAGATGTAAAAGGATCGGACGGTTGCGTCGGCGGAATTTCGGGCGGCAGCTATGGCGGCGATATTATCAATTGTTATTCCGCGGGCATAGTTAAGGGCGGAGCAGTTGTCGGCGGAATACTCGGCGACATAAATCAAGGCACCGTAGCAAATTGTTATTCGACAGCCCTAATCGGCGGCGATACCGGGTCGATCGGCGGAATAATCGGCAGGCTTTATAGCGGCGTTATTAAGAATTGCGTTGCGCTCAATTCCGTTGTCGAAACAAATGCCGAAACAAGTCGCGGTAGCCTCGGACGCGTAGTAGGGCAAATTTGGGACGAAATATGGGATGGAAAAGACGTACAACTTATAAACAATTATGCGATCGACCATATGGCGGTTAAAACGGGCGGCGCAGATAAAATTCTAGTTGAGGGTTTGGATGCTGTGGACGGATTGGGTATAGCGGAGGACGATGTCTTAGCCGATTCGTTTTGGGTTGATTCAAAAAACTGGGTAGATATTGCTTGGGATGCGGATATTTGGGTTTTAAAAAACGGTATGTTGCCTTCATTTAAAAGGGCTATGCCTCTATAATAGACTAGACTTATTCTGCTGTTTGAAAATGGTATCTGAATAATAAGCCCGCGCTTGTTGCATATTAAGTGCGGGGTGGTTTTTAAATGGTTCAAAAATACATCGAACGAAGCGGCGTGGAATTTATGAACGCCGAGGAGCACGAAATTTTTATACGGGCGGGAGGAGGAACCGATGGCAAAAACCGTTAAGGAGTTAGGCGCGCTTGAGGTTTCCCTCTCGGGCGGCGAGGCGGTTAAGGAGCGGAATGAACGCTATAACGCGTACGTAAAGGCGGTTTCGCCGACTTCGGCGATGGCAAAATCGCTTTTCCATAGCTTTTGGGTCGGCGGCGTTACTTGCGTGCTTGCCCAAATTATTTTTGAGGTTATTGCGGCGGCGTTCCCTACGCTCGGGGCCGAAATGCACGGGACGCTCACTTTATGCGCGGTGATTTTTATCGCGGTCGTTTTAACGGGGGTCGGCGTGTTCGATAAAATCGGGAGGTTCGCGGGCGCGGGCGCTTTTTTGCCGATTACCGGGTTTGCGAACGCCATGGCGAGTTCTGCGATGGAATACAGAACCGAGGGTTTGGTATTGGGGAGCGAAACCAAATTTTTTAGCGTCGTAGGGCCTGTGTTGGTTAACGGCGTGGTGTGGTCCGCCGCCGCGGGATTGATACGGCTGGCGGTTTTTTCAATTTGGGGTCTATGAAAGTGATGAGTGATGAGTGATAAGTGATAAGTTATGGATAATTGCGATTAGGTATCGTTGGAAAGCTTTTTTCCTAAGGAACAAAAGAGATTTGCTTATATTCACACACGCACTTATCCAAAACTTATCACTTATCACTTATCACTTATCACTCATCACTTGCCACTGCGACCGAAGGGAGCATTATGACGCACGCAACCATATATAAGGGCGAAAATACGTCTTTTATTAAATCCGCGCAGCCGCAAAAGCCTTTAGCCGGGCAGTCGCGCAATGCATCTTCCGCCGCCAAACAGACGGTGTTTTTTGAGAATCCGCCGCGCATTTTAGCGGGTGGGACGGTAGTGACGCAGCGTGAGGCGGACGGCCCGATCGGCGCGTATTTTGACAACATTATCGAGCCGAAAAATGACGCGAAAAATTTCGAGGCGGCGGAAATCCGGATGCTGCAGGCCGCCGTTTCGAGCGCGGCGGAAAAAGCGGGAATACGGGTCGGCGATATCGATCTACTTTTGTCGGGCGATTTACTTAATCAGCTTACCTCGTCCGCCTACGCCGCGCGTGACCTCGGCGTGCCGTTTATGGGTCTCTATAGCGCGTGCGCGACGATGAGCCAAGCGTTGGCGGTCGGTGCGTGTTTTTTAAACGCCGGCTATTTTAAACACCTTGCGTGCGCGACGGCCAGCCACTTTGCGACCGCCGAGCGCCAATACCGTTACCCGCTCGAGTACGGCGCCCAGCGTCCGCCTTACGCGCAGTGGACGGTGACGGGCGCCGGCTGCACGATTTTGGCGCGGGGAGAGGGCGCATTAGATGAGGACAATGCGCGAAGCCGCGCTAAAAACGCCCCCCGCACCGCACTCGGGAACGGCGCACAAAGCTTCCCCCGCATCACCTCCGCCACCTTCGGCAGGGTAGTCGATTTCGGCATCGACGACATTGCCAATATGGGCGCGGCCATGGCCCCCGTAAATGCTATTATAGCACCATAAGCGATAATGCTATCGGCGTTTTTAACACAAAAAACAACCCAAAGGAGGTCACTTCCGACGATTATTGCTTAAATAGGGTGTGTGTAGCATCCGCAAAACGAAAATTGTCTCTAAAATCTGCTTAGAGGCAATTTTTTTATGCTTCGATGTATTGAAAATCCCAAAAAAACAACGGCCTTTAAGTTTATGTAAAAGCCATAACAATAGGAATCGGAATAGGTAGGAGAAGTAAAAAGAACGCAGGGGAAAGGCGAAGTATCAGATAAAGCGGTAATTACCGTAATGGCTCTGCCAAAAATGGTAAGCAATAGATTTGAGAGATAGAGGAACTGATAACCAAATGGGTGTGCTGTTGTTTTGGAACAGCTATGTATAGGTTTACATGAGCCGTTCGGTATGGCTCTGCCAAAAACGTCTGGTTTGAGGTGTACACGCACAAGGTTAGTTTGAGGATTCGTAAACCAATTCACGGCTCACGCGACCTAGCGGGAACGTGAATGTACGGATGTCATTGACAGGCTCAAAGCGTGTACACACGGTGTTTGGCTACGAACACGCTTTACGTTTATGGCGGCGGGAGAACTCGGTCGTGATAGGGTTTAGCGCAACCAAGGAATATGTCAAGGTAAAACGGATGAAGTAAGGCAAGAAAAAAAGCCCCTCTTAGAGGAGAAAAAGAAAGACCATTATGGTAAGAAAGACGGTTAAGGGAAAAAAGAAGAAGTAACGAAAAGAGAGAACCATCCCTTTGAGCGAAGCCAAGCCCATACACGCGATTACGAAGTCAAGAGGAGCGGGATGGTGTCGATACCATGTACAAAGGTTGGTTTGATTGAGATGCTGAGGTTCGTTATCAAATTGATAACGAACCAACCCGCCGGGCGTTCTCCGACGACCACGGAATAAACCACGGAATAAATGATAGAGTAAACGGCGCAAATGATAGAATAAATGATAGAGTAAATGATAGAGTAAGCGCAGGGTTGAGCGATACGGGAAAAAGCGTTATGGAGATAATTTTAAGCGACAGACGATTTCCGTCAAGAATATTGCAGAAAAAATCGGCAAATCGGAGCCGACCGTGAATCGCGTCATTAGGGCATTAAAGGCAAAAAAGCGCAATGGGTTTAAGGGTGGTCATTGTGAGTTGCCGGAATAACCATGAAGCTAAACTCGCTCTTGAGGATACAACGTAAAGATTTCCGAGTAAAATGGCCGTTTGAATACATGAAAATTGGTAAAAAAATTGGTAACTGTGACTCCTTCAGATTTTCTGTCAAAAAGGTATACAGTTCGAATTTGCAAAAAAAATTCTACATGGAAAAATCGAGAAAAACGCAGTAAAATTGGTAAAAAATTAGCCGTGTATTGGTAAATAAATTCCCGAATGCTAAAATTAAATTGCGCCGATTCGACTTTCAGAAAAGTTGTTGCACGAACCTTTTGGGGGTTAAAATGGGCGGATTCCACTTGCATATTTGGCTATTTTGGAAGTGATGAAAAGTAGTTTGAAGAGCCGGTTGCAAAACTTGAGTATACTTATGCTATATTAAGAGTAGGAGGGTAATAAAAATGAATTACAATTACCACACAACAAAAGTTCAAGGCATGGCGGCTGATTCGCCCGGCAGAGACAAAATTCGCGAACAAATGCGGAATCGCTTAACGACCCCAAGTTACAGTCGGTATATGCTGAGAAAAACAAGAAATCGGCATCGTCAAAATTGGCGGTGTTTTTTGATTTTCTGAGACACCTTCGTCGTCAGCACTAATTGCGTATAATTAAGTGGGCATGGGAGGGCGCAAATATATGGCCGACAGACAAATAATCAAGAAAGCAAGCAAGTTCGTTTTGGATGGCGACTGCTCGCTACGACCCAGCAATTGCGTATAATTAAGTGGAGAGAGAAGTGCAAATACCTATTATTATATGTAAAAAATCATGAAAAATTCCCCACTCTCCAGTATTTCTCATGATTTGCGTATAATTATGTGGGGAGAGGTACCAAAACAATGGATGAAAAAAAAGAACACAAAAAAAACGAAGTCACCTTTAGAGGTGAGGAGGACGTAACAGTGATAGACAAAAGGAACAGTGCCGAAATTCGGAATCGGATTGGCGGCGGCAAGCCCGTAACAGTAAGGGCAAAAAAAGGATTCCATATCAATCTTGTAACAGGCGAATTGATACCGGACAAGCAGTATGATTCTCGCGGAGATAATTTATATAATCTGCGCAAGAGCCTCAGAGAACTTGGGGACATAATTGAAACAAATTATGAAAGTCCGCATAAGACGCGGATGTATGTCTTCTCGTACCGAGAAAAGCAGCCGGACAATGGCGTTATGTTCCAAAACCATAAGGCTTTCTTTAAGAAATATAAAGCCGCTTTTGGGGGCTATGGGGAAATTCAATACATTGGTGTGCCGGAATTGTATGGGGATTTGGCGGGTTACCATCTCAACACGATTTATTACTTTGAGACGAATCTTCCCCCAAGATTCCCCGCGATTGAAGAGGTGCAAAAACTGTGGCCGCACGGAGACATCACGGTTCGGCAACCGAGAAACATTAAAGCCATCCGTAGTTACCTTACGCCGCATATTTGTACGGTCGTTACGAAAAAAAATATAAAAATGCACGAAAAAGCGGAGCGGCTGATGTCAATGCCGCCGTCCAAAAAACTATACACCTCTTCAAGGGGTATTATGAGACCAGAAAAAACAGTGACTACTTACGCCAAGGGCGAAAAAAGGTTAGAAGAGAAGGGCTTTTTTGAGAATAAACGCGCCGCCGTTACATACCCCACTCCGCTGATTAACTCCGCCGGAGACCCGATTATGGTCAAACGGAAGTTTTACAACAAGCCGCCGCAAAAGCCGAAAGGTAAGGAATGACGATGAACGAAAAAACTATACGAAAGCTATAT
>WQYM01000072.1 GCA_009781235.1 Bacillota bacterium | reverse complement strand
ACTTTCTTTGCACCATTTTGGAATACCTCTTTTTTTGATTTTCTCGGCGGATTTATTTTCCAGTTCTAATAAAATAATAAATTACGCAGACCCACATGAATATAGCTATAAGCACTATCTACCTCCTTTCGATGCGTCTTTTAACATCGTGACAATAACGTAAGTCATGCCGACTAGCAGCAACACTACGCTCAATAAAATCACCCCCAACCTTTAAAATTTTGAGCAAGAATATATATAAAAAACTCCGTCTGCGCAAACGGAGTTTAGAATTGTTTTAAAATAGAAAGGCGTTTATCGCACTTTGTCATTTTTTCTTCTTATTCGATGCTGTTGCTATAACTCCGAAAAGAATCATTATTCCGATGATTAACAAAACCAACCCTTCAAAAACACCCGAATCACAACTTCCGAGAGAAAAACAAAATATCGCTGCGACAAAACATAGAATCATGGTGATAATCCATCCTACAGGCAAACCATTTTTTTTCTTCTGCTGTTCTGACTTTTGTGTAGTTGATTTATGCACAGCAGAAATCGGCGTTGTACGATTAGCAATACTTGAACCAGTATTTTGAGGTCTTGGATTATTTTCTTGTACTATTCGATTGCTTTCCCAATTCGCCGTAAAAGCGCGATTTCCCGTTGATTTTGAAATCTTTACATTCATTGATTTTCCGTTTATTCCCGTACCCGACCAACCTGTAAAGGTATAACCTGTCCGTGTAGGATTTCTCAACGTAATGGTGTCATTTGCGGTATATGAGGACGGATTTCCATTAACCGTACCGCCAAATAAAACATAGTAAATATAATAATTCGTTGTAGTATTCTGAACTTGCTGCGGATTTTTCTCTTGTTTTTCTTTTTCCTTACGCTCTCTATAAGCCTCCAGATTTTTTTGCAATCTATTTCTTTGTTCTTCTTTCTTTTTTGCTTCTTTTTTCTCATGCTCTACTAAAAATTCGGCTCGAATGCACAATAATACAGCCACTAAATGTTTGCAAAAATGATTGCCAAGGTCAAATGGACAACTACAACTAAAATTTTCAACTTTATCATTCTTTATTTGAACTTGACAAGTGTATAAATATTTTCCTGCCACTTTTGCGGAAAATGTTTTATAGTCTTTGGAATAAGAAAAATCTCTGACCCTACCTGAATTATAATAATCAAACCCTCTATTATAAATTTTCCAGTAAGAAGCAACATTTTTTATGTAATCGACTGATATATTCGGTGGCATTGCGTTTTGACGCGCTTGCTCTTCTCGCGCTTTTCTTTCAGCTTCTAACTCTTGACGTTCTTGCTCTTTGGCTTTTAATTCGACTTCTTTCTGGGCATGGTTAAACAGCTCTAAAATTTTTGATTTAGGGCAACCACAATTTGGGCAGCGCGATTCTGAATCCTGCATTTCTATCGAACATTCGGGGCAGATAATTTTCATTTTCACCAATCCTCATCATCCCGAATGTCTTCACCATATCCATAATCTATCGAATTATCTTCTTTTTCATAATAATCATAATCATCTTCATAATTATAATCTTCATAATCAGAATCTTTGGAAAAATCATAGCATTTTCTTGCATTAGCACTAGCGTGTTCTTTTTCGCTTTCTTCTAGAAGCTCTTCTAAAAGTCTCGTTTCATTGTCAATGGTCAAATAAAAATCATCTTTTTTTTGCTGTATATCTTGCACGTTATAAAATATCTTGCTATACCAGCAATGCCAATTTCCCCATTCAGGATTAGCTGTTTTTGATTTCAAACAAATTGTCGGATATCCTTTTTTTGCGAAATACTCATCATGAAAACTTAACAAAGAATTAGAAATGTCGAAATCAGTATTAATTATGTAAACTACTCGTACCGTCAACTGACTACAAGCACTAAAAGCACCATTAGAAATTTTGCAGAGTTTTTTCCCTTGAATGCTTTCAGGTATTGTAATAATCTTGTAATCGAAATCTTTTTCTTTGAATTTTATTATTAGTATTTCATCATTCTCATTAATCGCATAAACATAATTATCATTTTCATACATTCCCTTGCATATCAAATAAGGAATCCTAAGTTCTGTTGTTTCACCACGTGCTTGCTCAAAATCTATTGAATACGGCTCATATCCATCGAATCGCTCAAACAAATACTCTGGAAAACCTGTATACTCTTTGCAATTAACAACATTCCAATTCCCCTCAAAATCGCCAACATAGCTTTTTTCGCAAATTATAGTATAGTAAGTAAATTCATTTTTTTCAAAATTAAAATCTTTTTCCGAAAGATAATTAATATATCCGAATTTTTCAGAATCACAAGCTACCAGTTCATCATTTATTTCATAACAATTATCTTCTAAGAACGCATTCTCAACCTCTTCAAAGAAGTTTTCTTTAAAATGATTGAAGAGCAAATTAGATACTATTACCTTTTTATCTTTATAATGTGCAGGTATATAAATAAACGGATTGTTCAGATTCTTATATTTAGTTATTACTATTTTATCGTTAAATTCTTTATACTCAAAATTTTCGGCAAAATCATATTCAAAAACCTTACTTTCCTTGGCTTCTCTTTCGAATTTTAATTTTTTCTGAAGCTCTTTGACCTTTTCTTCGACTTCTTTTTTTTCTTGTTCAATTTTGTTTATAAGGTCTATCAATCTTTTTTTGGCATTTTCATTATTCGTTGCTTTTGTATACCACTCTATGGCTTTTATATGGTCTTTCGTAATTCCTTTCCCTGTTTCATAGCAAAATCCCAAGAAATACTGAGCTTCTTCGTCACCTTGCATTGCTGATTTTTTGAACCACTCAACGGCTTCAACTTCGTCTTCGATAATTCCCCATCCATGCAAATAGCACTCACCTACATAATATTGTGAGGAAGCATGATTTTGCTTAGCCGAATTTAAAAACCATTTAAATGCTTCTTCCTCGTCTTCCTCAACACCCTCTCCATGATAATAACAAAATCCTAAACTATATTGAGCATCGGCATCGCCTAAGTTAGCAGCTTTGGCAAAAAACTCAACAGCTTTTGAATAATTTTTTTTATCATAGTGTTCTTCACCCAATTCATACAAAGCTTCCGCATTTTCTTGAGCATTTTTTTCTTTGATGATGGAAGACATGGGATAACCACAGCCAATACATTCTTTTGCGTATTCGCTTATCATTTTTTCGCATTCGGGACATTTGATTAAAGCCATATCCTATCTCCAGAAAATGAAAAATGCCGTCCCAATTAAGAGACGGCATCCAAAAAGACCGTTCTCTTAATTGCTGCGAACAACTCCACGAAATAGGAGAAAAGAGTAGGTCAATTTGGCACAGTTGACCTATCTCGTGGAATAGTTGTTCGCGTGATTAGAATAGCACTTTTGGCTTAGGATGTCAATAGGAATTGCAAGCAAATAAAATGGCGATTTTATTCACTTGGAAACGAAAAAAGCAACGACCCAAACGGTTATCGTTGCCTTTGCTTTTTTATGATTCAAAATAAAAATAATACTTTTTTGAATACTTTTTTTCGGTGGTTTTGCCTTAAAAGCCGTAAAAAGCCTTAAAAACACCGATTTTAGGCATTTTACAGCCTGTTTTTATATGAGTAGCGGATACTTACCAAGGACGTGCTCTATCGACTGAGCACAAGCCGAGCATACGAAGTATGCGAACGCCACGAAACGGAGTGAAGTATAACAGCGAAATTTATTTTTGGGGTTGTGGCGATACTTGAGCACAAGCCGAGCACGAAGTACGGGTCGCCACGGAATTGAGTGAAGTATTACAGCAAAAAGGGGAATCCTTCATCAAAGCAAACTCATTTTAGCATAAATATTATCTCTTTGGCAAGCGTTTAACTATTTCAAAAATATATTTTTGGCGCAATCCGCAAAGACTAGCCCGGTATGGAGAAAAAACAAAAGGCGGCGCGCGGGATTTTGACGGTGGCTGCGGGGGCTGCAATCGGGTTGACGAGCGGACTGTTCGGGGGCGGAGGCGGGATGCTGTGCGTGCCGCTGTTAGAGCGCGTATTAAAAGAAGAAACCAAAGTCGCGCACGCCACGGCGATTCTGGTGATTCTGCCCATCACCGCAGCCAGCGCCGTCATGTACATCATAAACGGCTTTTTTGAGCTTACACCCGTTTTATCGGCGGGAGCGGGCGTGGTCGCCGGGGGAGTATGCGGCGCGCTTTTATTAAAAAAACTGCCGGCAAAGCTGGTGGCGTTTATTTTTTCGCTGCTGATGATTGCGGCGGGAGTAGTGATGGTACTCAGAAAATAGATTATTCTCCCAAAAAACGACTAACGAAAAAACGAATAACGAATAACGTCGGATGGGTTGGGTCAATAGAACAAATAGTAAAAGCTTGGGACAACAGGAACACGTGCTTTGAACGTTCAAACGCTTATCCCTCGTTATTCGTTATTCATTATTCGTTATTCGTCCGTTACATTCGAATCATAGGAAAAACGAACATGAAAATATTCCTCTATATCCTCATCGGCCTTGCGGGCGGGGTGCTCGGAGGCTTAGGCATGGGCGGGGGGACGCTTTTGATTCCGCTCTTGACGCTGTTTACCGGCACCGGCCAGCACGCGGCGCAAACCGTCAACCTCGTCGCGTTTATCCCAATGTCGGCCGTTGCGCTCGCCATTCACCTCAAAAACCGGCTGGTCAAGTGGAAGTACCTGCTCTTGGTCTCCTTGCCCGCCCTTCCCGCCGCCGTCGGCGCGTCTTTTTTAGCAAAGGCGGTCGTGGGCGCAAAATTAGGGCGCTGGTTCGGCATTTTTTTGATTGTATTGGGCGTGTATCAGTTGGCCGGCGTCGCGATTAAGTTTTTTAAGGAGCGAAAGGAGAAGAATATGAAAAAGGTTGCCGCGGGGACGGAAGTTTGACAATCCCCCGTAGGGGTCGCAAGCTTTCCGAGCGATCCGCCGGTTACCGCATTTCCCGTAGGGGCGGATGGTAATCCGCCCGAACCGTTGATTTTGACCATTGCCATACCGGGGGGAGATGTACTTCGTGATTCTTCGAATACGGGGGGACAGGGATGTCGATTCCGAAAGGCAAGAGCTTTGGGGAACCTCCTGCGGGGGCACTTCGCGCCATGCGCTCGTGTCGCCGTAAACCCGTCCCCGAGCCGCCCTAGCTTAATGTTGACTTTCAACCTTTTCGGCGTGACTCCCGGCTTCTTTTTCCGTAGCTCCGTCCACCGTCAACCGCAAACCGCCAACTAACAAAAAATTCCCGCACAATGCGGGAATTTTTTATTATCACTCTTTCGGTTTTTTCGGGGCTTTGGCGGGCTTTTCCTTGGCGGGTTCGTCGGCCGCTTTTACTTCCTTAACCTTCTTTTCTTTCGGTGCCTTTTCTTTAATCGGCTTTTCCGCTACGGCAGCTTTGCGGTCTTTGGCGGGCTTTTCTTCGACGGCTTTTGTCGCCTTTTTCACTTTTTTAGGCGGCTTTTTGGATGCGGCAGCCGCTACGGCAGCCTCGGCGGCCGCTTTTTCCGCCTTGCGTTCGGCCGAAAGGCGCTTGGATTCCGCAACGGAGGCGTCGCGGGCGTCTTGCGCGGCTTTTGCCTTTTCGGCGGCGATGGTGCGGTTGTCCTTCTTAATCACAATTTCCACCTTTCCGGATTTTACGTCGGAGAGGCGTTTTGCCAGCGCGGACTTTTTATTCGCCGCGTTATTTTTGTGGATGACGCCCTTTTGCTCGCAGCCGTCAATCATCGAAAAGGTTTCGGGAAGCAGGGCTTCGGCGCCTTCGACATCGCCAAGGTCAAGTTTACCGTTAAACTTTTTAATCGCCGTCTTAAGGGCGGAGATGAGCGCACGGTTTTGCTCGTTTTTCTTGGTATTGACCGATACGCGTTTTTTTGCGGATTGAATGTTAGGCACGGGATGAGAACTCCTTTTGTTTGTCCATTTTCGGACAGCCTTACTATATTAGCACATATTTTTAACAAATGCAACTGTTAAAGCGCGATTTTTTGCGCAAACTAGGATTGTTTTAATGCAAATAATGCAGTAATGCAGTAATGCAGTAATGAAGGACGAGCTAACGGCAAGCTTTCAAGAAAAAACGTCCATCATTACTGCATTACTGCATTATTGCATTATTGCATTCGTTATAACCATGAAGCGTACGGATATGGCAATTGAATTCGGCTGTAAGGCGAGCCGGGAAGAGATGCGCGGAAGCTTGAAGCGAACCGTCGTCGATATCGACCGCGCGCTCTCCGAAAAAACGGGGCGGGCGCCGGGTCGATACATCACGCTGGAAACGTCGGCCGTCCGCGAAGGGGACAGGGCGGGGTATTTAACCGTATCCGAACAAATCGCCAAAGCCATCGGCACGCTGACCAAGGGGCAAAACGTTTTGGTGGTGGGCTTAGGCAACCCGGACATGACGGCGGACGCTTTAGGCAAATGCGTGCTTGACCGCATCATGATAACCCGCCACCTAAATTACGGACGCGAAACGCCGCAGCTTTCCGCCGTGTGCCCCAACGTGTTGGGCGTGACCGGCATCGAATCCTACGACATCGTAAAGGGCGTCACGGATCGCGTCAAGCCCGATTGCGTGATTGCGGTGGATAGCTTGGCCGGCGCGGCGGTTTCGCGCATCGCCTCGGCGTTTCAAATCTCCAACGCCGGCATTACGCCGGGCAGCGGCGTATCTAACCACCGCGAGCGGCTCGATAAGCGTTCTTTAGGCTGTACCGTAATCTCCTTAGGCGTGCCGCTGGTCGTGTACGCCTCCACCATCATCGAGGACGCTTACGGCGGCAAGGCCGAGGAATACGACGAACGCATCGGCACGATGATCGTCACCCCAAAAGACATCGACCTTTACGTCGCCGACTGCGCCGAGATTTTGGCGCGCGCGATAAATTTGGCATTCTTTGGGACGGATTTTGACGGAATGGTATAGGGAAAGTGAGGAATTAGGAATTAGGAGTGAGGAATGCCGGAGGGGATTAGCGAGGCGGAATGCGGGGGATAGCGCATTGTAGGGCGGGGGCTTGCTCCCGCCGGACATTATGCTACGATATTTTTTTCGTACTCGGCCCATTTTCGGAACCTTTCGTAAACAAAAAAGCCGACGAATATTCCTCCCGCGCTCCCCGAAGATAAAGTAAGGGAAGTCCAATACCAAATCCGTCCCGTGTAGCGGTTAAAAATAATCCAAAACAAATCGTGCACCGCCATGCCGAACGCCGCCAAAGCTGATGCACAGCAAATAAGGCCGACAATGAGAAAAGCTTTTGCGCGCTTAGAGGATTTCAGGTATTCCTTAAACAGCTCCCATTTTGCATTTTTCGGTAGCTCCGCATAAAGCTTCGGTTCAAAGTCAAACGTTTTTTTCGTGTTAGGCCACTCATACGATAAAATATTTTTCTCGCGCCAAAGCCATCGCCAAAGCCCCCCGAAGCTGCTGAAGGGGAAAGGAACGGCAACTAACAAACAAACGAAGTATAGGGAAGTCGCCAAAAAAAATTCGCCCGCCAGTTTATAAGTAAGCAAAAAGCTTATCAGATAATACATACTAAAGCCCAACGCCACGAATGTCGGGACTAACAAGAAAATGCCAATCCGGCGTAATTTTTTCGCGCGCGGATTGACAACGTTAAAATATTCCTTTCGCAGCTCCCGCTTTTGCTCTTTGGGCAGCGTGTTGTATTGTTGTTCCATGCAAAAATTATACGCCGTCGCAGTGCGGTTGTCAAGGAGTTTTCATTCCTAAGTTCATAGTAGCCGCCAAATAGTATGAGTTTGAACTGAGACGCACTTATCCCTAATTTGCAAGTTGTAAATCGTAAATCGTAAATATTTACATTTACCCGCCGACCGTGTACAAGGCGTGAATGGCCGCTATGTCGTCGATGCTCAACAGCCCCGCGTCGTAGGCTTCCGGTAGGGTGTAAAACGCATGGTCAAGCGCATTCCATATGATGATTTCATGCTGCATATAACTAAACAAAAATTCAAAGCCCGCAACGGTGACGTTTTTGCTGACAGCCCATAAGCCTGTGCCGTGCACCGCCATCACGACCGCGACGCTTGTGTAGGCGGCGCCGGTATACCTGCCGTAGTGCCGGTAGACATATACGTCATCCAAGGCAATGGTATCGTCGCCGAATATGCGATAATAATCCGCGATGATGACGCTTGCATTGCGCCGCTCGGTGTGCGTCACGGCGATTTGCTCTAATTGGCTTTGCGTCAAAACGGCGGCGGTAAAAATCGCTTCGATGTCCTCTAAGTCATAAAAAACGCCGTCCTTGTAGACTAGAATCTGCCAATCGCTGCTATACCCGAACGTCACGCCCGAAATCTCTCGGATTTTATTGACGGCGGCCGTTTTTGGCCTAAAGAACACGGAGGCGCCGTCGTAGGTACCGTAATACGTGCTAAAATATCCCCGGCCGGGGTCAAAGCCGAATGCCTGCAAAAAGGCTTCCCGGGCTTCGTCTACAAGCGCCGTGCTGAATTGTTCCGGGTCCTCGGGCTCGGTGCCTTGCCCCGACCCTGCAAATCGGAATACCGCTCCGCTTGGCATACCGCGTACTGCAAAACCGTTGCCTGCAACAAAAATCAGTTTGCCTTGTCCTATATCAAAACGCGCATACTCCTCGCTTTCGTCAAAAAAATGATAAAGTATCAATTGCCCGTTTTCAGCGACATAACTGCCGTTTTCTGGCATAAACCAAGACACGCCCGAGTGTACAAAAAAGAACCGATTGTCGTCGTACAACGTTAAATATAAGCTGCCGATATCATCGTCGGTGAGGTAAGTGCCTTGCGAGACCGTTTTTGTTGTCTCTCCGCCCGTCAACTGTGCTACGGAGGTGATGGCCGTCATGCGGGGAGCCTGCGGCAGCCAATGACTTTTATCGGCAGGAGTATAGTTCGCGGCAAGATAGCCCACCCGGTGCGGCACGCTGTTGTTTTCCACCATGAGATAGAACGCCTCGACATCAAAGCCGGGTTTAAAATCAGCGTGTCTGCTAAAATCCCATGCCGTGCCCAACTCATATTGACCAAATACCTCATTCGGGATAACGACGGCGAACAATCGGCTATCGATGGCTGCATCGCCCCCAAAGTCCGGCTTAGGGATATCGATAAGGAAGTTGAGCTTGCCGTCTTGCACGTAGGCAGTGTAAAAATTCAAGTTGTCGTATAACAAATGCGGCCACTCAAACGGCACCAAAATAAGCGTATTGTGCTTAAAAAATTCCGCGTCAAAATCCTCCGGCTTAAAATCCTCTAAAACGGACGGGAAGGTGAGCGGCATTTTTATTTCGGGCGGCGTCACCGAGATTTTTCCGCCGTGCGAGATGGTGATGCGGTTGCCGGAGACGCTGTAGTTGATTTTTACGCCTGTGCCAAAGATAATGTCCCCGTCGCCGCCCGCCTTAAACAGCTCGGCGTGAATTTCCACCGTTCCATTTTTGCCGACGAGCAAGGATTGGGGGATGGTTAAATTCTCCGTAAAAGGAAAAACGTATGCTTGCGAACCGGCGGCGGCGGTTAGGCGCAGCGCGGCCTGCTCGGCAAAAAAGTCGGGGATTTCTTTAATGATGACGTAACCGTCTTTGATGGAGATGTCGTCCGACGCAAGACCCGTAGTTCGTGATTCGTGGTTCGTGGTTCGTGACAGCGGACTTTCATCTTTTGACCCCTGACCCCTGACCCCTGAGCCCTGACCCCTATCCTGTCCACTGTCCACTGTCCACTGTTCACTTGCCCCGGCCACCTCATTCGCAAAATACAGCACCATGGTATACGCGCCGTCGCCGGGGTTAAGCAGCGGGTCGGTACCGAAATAAAAGGTAAGGCTGATGTCGTCGCCGACGTTGTACACGTTTTTGTCGATATTATAGGCGCAATAGACGGCGCCTGCCTCCGGCACGGTGCGGTCCAGCCCGAACGACACGCTTTGAACGGCCGGCGGAAGATTGTTATCGGCGCGGTTCATCACCATAAGCGGAATGAAAATCGCGCAAAACACCACGGCGGCGACGGCGGAAACGGCTAACGCGGCGCGGAGCAGGTTGTAGCGAAGCGGCTCGGTGTGTTCGCGCACCTCGCAAAATCCGGAATCCTCGTCGTCTTCGTGAAAGTCCGCCGCCGATGCCGTATTGCGGTGCGCCCGCTCAAGCCGCCTTTCGCTTATATTAGCTTGACGCGCCGCCGTCAGCACGGTGCTGTCCAGCCGCTCTTTAAATTCCGGGTCGATGGCAACGGAGTCCATCGCGTCTTTTAGGGGGTTATTTTGCATGGTGAGTCTCCTAATAATGATGGTGCCCGGGCGTTGGGGTTGTCAGGGGGACGGGGGTATATTGACAACCCCTATCTCCGGCGTTACGTCTTTTCTCGGGCTGAGGGGTTGTCAATATACCCCCGTCCCCCTGACAACCCGAATCCCCGACCGCCTCCACGGAAAAAAAGGTTATTCGGTTTTGTCTCACAAGCTGAAACTGTTCGACGGTTTTATTTCTCGTAATCCAGTAGCCCTTTCAACCGCTCCCGCGCCCGGCTCAGCCTTTTAAACACGGCCGCCTCTCTCACACCCAAAATCTCCGCAATCTCCTTTGCCGCGTAGCCCTCGTAGTAAAACAGGTAAATGATGTTGCGGTCGTCGCCGGAAAGTTTGGCAAGCGCGTCAAATAAATCGATATACTCGTCTTTTATCGGTTCGCTTTTTAGGTGGTGCGATACGTGTTTAACGGTACGGCTTGGTTGCGCCGCTTACTTCGAGCCGCATTTTTGCATCGGTTCATCGTTGCCCTTAAAATCCATGCCTTTACGTGTTCTTCCGAATTAAAAGCCGGCGGGTTTAATAAGGATAAAAAAACGTCTTGCGTAATGTCCTCCGCGTCCGCGCGATTGCGAGTATGCAAAAAGGATATCCGGAAAACCGTTTCCGAATAGGCGGATAAGATATGTTTGATGAATTCCTCGTTTACGATACCGATTTTTCTCCCTTCGACGCGCCTCTACTTAATAACACACCGCTCACGCCAAAACCTGACGGGTAGTTTTAGTCTTTGCGTATATGTTATATTTTCCGCAGCAAAAAGTCAAACTTTTTCGGCTCGGCGGCGAATTATGCCATAGGTAATTGACGGCGGGCGATAGATTGTGTATAATAAGAGTAAGATGCAACGTTTTAAAATCCACTCAAATTTCAAACCCACCGGCGATCAGCCCGAGGCGATTAGAAGCCTTGCCGAAGGGATAGAGGACGGGCTCCGCCATCAAGTGCTTTTGGGCGTGACCGGCAGCGGCAAAACGTTTACGATGGCAAACGTCATCGAACGCGTGCAGCGGCCCGCCTTAATCCTTGCGCACAACAAAACGCTGGCGGCGCAGCTTTGCAACGAGATGCGCGAATTTTTTCCCGAAAACCGCGTGGAATTTTTTGTTTCGTATTACGATTATTACCAGCCGGAAGCCTACATCGCGCGCACCGATACGTATATCGAAAAGGATTTGCAAATCAACGATGAGATCGACAAGCTGCGCCACTCCGCCACGTGTTCTCTTTCCGAGCGGCGCGATACGATTGTCGTTAGCAGCGTCTCGTGCATTTACGGTTTAGGCGCGCCGGAAACGTATTACAAGATGGCAATTTCCGTGCGCCCCGGCGACAAACTCGACCGCGACGACTTTATCACCCGCTTGGTGGGCATCAACTATAAGCGCAACGATTTGGAGTTCGCTCGCACCAACTTTAGGGTCAAGGGCGACACGGTGGAAATTTTTGCGGCGTGGAGCGGGGAGCGGGGGCTAAGGGTCGAGTTTTTCGGCGATACGGTGGAAAGCGTTTCGGAGTTTGAGGCGGTAACGGGCAAAAAAGTAAATTCGCTCAACCACGCCGCCATTTTTCCCGCCTCGCATTACGCGTTCGAGCCGGAGAACATGGAAAAAGCCATCGGGCACATCGAGCGCGACATGGAAAAGCAAATCGCCGCTTTCAGCGACGATGGTAAATTAATCGAGGCGCAGCGCATCGGGCAGCGCACCAAATACGACATCGAAATGATGCGCGAGGTGGGGTATTGCACGGGCATCGAAAACTATTCGCGCTATTTTGACGGGCGAAACCCCGGCGAGCCGCCGTATTGCCTGCTGGATTATTTCCCGCGCGATTACATCCTCTTTATCGACGAAAGCCACATGACGATTCCCCAACTGCGGGCGATGTACCGGGGTGATTTGTCCCGCAAGACCTCCCTGGTGGACTACGGGTTCCGCCTGCCCGCAGCGTACGACAACCGCCCCCTAAAGTTCGACGAATTCAACCAAAAGGCGGGCCAATTGGTGTACGTTTCCGCGACGCCCGCGCCGTACGAGCTT
>WQYM01000071.1 GCA_009781235.1 Bacillota bacterium | reverse complement strand
TTCCCGAAATCAACCCCCCCGTCCCCCCGACAAATTCCCCCCGGAAAAGGTAGAGTGGTCAAATGCTACGCCCCCGTGACAACCTCCCCAGCCCCCCGACACCTCTCCCCCCCCGGAAAAAACCGGTAACCTTGCACACAAAACGCATAAAACGCATAAAATTGTGTTTTGGGCAAACTTAAGATGTTTTGACAGTTGACAAGATAAGATTTTTATACTATACTGTGAAAGTTGTCGGTAATCCCCCTCATGCGGAGGTGGCGGAATGGCAGACGCGCAGGTCTCAGAAGCCTGTGGTTAATTCTCGTGTGGGTTCAAGTCCCATCCTCCGCACCACTGGTGTTAAAGATTGAACACCAAAACAGGCACTGCTTATGGCAGTGTTTGTTTCATTTAGGGGGACAAAGTCCTTTTTGCCGGCTTCAAAGGTCAGATAGCCGACGATTTGGTCATCCTCATAAACGAATACTTGGGTTACGAGATTGTCTATTATCTGCTTTTGGTAACCCTTATCATTGGGGTCGCCTTTGATTAGCCTTGCGATGAACGCAAGGATTTTTTCTTTTGTAAGACGCAGGCCGCGCTCTAAGGCAATTTTGGATTTCTGAACATAGAGGTCGTTTAAGAAAAGCTCCAGTTCGCCCATTTTCTTTTCTATGGTGGCTCGGAGTAAAGCATTTTTTGCCTCGATAAAAGAGGTCGTTAAGAACGTATCGCAAGGTCGAATAAGCTATCTCGATTTCAAGCTCGCCTTTCTTGTTGTACTTCTTATCGCAAGTCTTAAACTTGTACTGACGGGAGCAAGCGTAATAGCGGTGCTTTTCGCCTTTCGTTCCGCTTGTTCCGCTGATGCCGAACATAGAAGCCTCGCAATGCTTGCAAAGCAGCTTGCCCGACAATAAATACGATACGTCGGCTTTATTCGCTGCGGGCCGCTTTTTGGTGATTTCAAGCCGTTCCTGCACTTTGTTAAAAAGCGCGTCCTCTATAATGCGCGGATAGCGCACAACATTTTCCTCGCCGTCCGCTTCGTCAACCCCGATATACTTTCGGTTGCTCAAAGTGTATTGAAAACTATTCAGCGTAAATAATCCGCCCTTATTGGTGCGGTAGCCTAATGCGTTCAATTCCGCTACAATCTGCACTTTTCTTTTTCCGTCTGCGTATTGCTCGAACATATAACGGACGGCTTTCGCTTTTTCCCCGTCAATCACGGGCTTTTTGTCCACCACCTTGTAGCCGTAAAGGATAGAACCGCCGACAAAATTGCCTTTTAAGCGGCTTTCCCTCATGCCCCTTTTGACCGTTGCGGACAGGTTGGACGAAAACATCTCGGCAACCATTTCAAGCAAGCCCTCTAAAAGCTTGCCCTCTGGGCTGTCCGAAATAGCCTCTGTCGCTGAAATAACCTTAACGCCCAATTTGCCTAAATTGTGCTTATGTACCACGCTATGGTATTTATTCCGCGCAAAACGGTCTAAGCGGTAAACAAGCACATACTTAAATTCGCCCTTTCGCGCGTCTTGCAGCATTTGTTGAAACTGCGGTCTGTTGTCGCTTGTTCCCGTCGTGGCTTGGTCAACGTACTCGCCAATGACAAAATAGCCGTTTCTCTCGGCGTATTCCTTGCAGACGCGCAACTGCCCCTCGATGGATTGCTCCGTCTGCCCTGCGCTCGAATACCTTGCGTAAATGACTGTGTTCATGTGGGTATGCTCCTTTGCGGAAATTCGCTTTTTTGCCTTTCCGCTCTTAGTCGGAAAAAAATGCACCGACGGGCGGAATTGTCAAGGACAAGGCGGGCGGTTTAAGCTTCGGGGCGATAACCGCGGGAACGCTCCAATGCCAAACGGCGAAAACGAAGCGCCGAAACGCACACGCATAAATAGCCGCCCCTTGACAACTCCGTCCGTCGGTGCGACACACCCACGGAGCGGAAAGGCAAAATAAGCGAATGTTTTACCGTGCTGCGGGTACGGTTGCCGACAAAGCGTAACACAAAAATATGCGGCTTGTCAAGGTCATAAAGCCCGTATTTTTGCCCATGCCTCTAATAATGCCCATAGGTACAGAAAACAAGGCTTTTGCGGTATTCGGGAACAACTACGCCTTGCGGCGCACACGGGCGGCGAGCGTCTTCGGGGAGCGTCTGCGAAGCAGCCCCCAAGAGCCGCCGCCCGTGCGCGTTCAATCGCTGCTGTTTTGGCATAGAGCATTAGTGATACCTCTATGCTCTGCGTTCTATCTTTTTATGTAATTTTATACTATGTCCTTAGCCCCCCTCGTGACATGGGACACCTATGTAATATACCGCATAGCGCGCGCACACACACGAGAAAATATTACATCTCTTAGCCCCCCTCGCAACACTCAACACCCATGTGATATACCGCATAGCGCGCGCGTGCATATATCTGCGTTTATTTTTCGCTTGACCGCAACGCGACCATACAAATTAGGGGGCTAAGGAATCACTACGTCCTTAGCCCCCCTCAACACACAACACACCTATATTACGTAATAGACCGAGAATTTAATCCTCTTTTAGATATTAAAGACAATTATCCAAAGTATGTGGTAACCCTAGATAACTACTGGCAAGAAAATAAAAACGGCGTAGTTGGTATCCATTTAAAAGACTTTTTGTTAAAAGAAAGGTTTTAAGTTACCGCCGATTAAAGCGCGACTGACAAATTTGGCAAAATTTGTCAGTCGCGCTTGATCGGCGGTTTGCGATATGAATGCCGAACGGCAAAAAGGGCTGTCTCACGAAGAAAAACGTGAAACAGCCCTCATTTTTTTCAAAGGAGCGCTTACAGCTCCATGTTCGAACACAAACCGGCCGAGCAAGGCACGCCTTGCCCCTACAGTTCTTTTGTATCCGGACGCAATTGAATACGATTCCTAATTCGCGGGCCGCTCGGGAAGCTTGCGACCCCTACGAGACCCTCCCCCTAGTACCTTTGAACCGGACGCTTGTTCCGCTCTTCTTCCTTTGCCTTTTCTTCCGCCTCGCGCTTGGCGCGGGCTTCCGCGGCCGCGGCGTACTCACGCTTTTCGCGCTTCTTGTTTCTAATGACAAATACTGCCCGCAGCGAAATGCCCAAAACCAAAAGTCCCGCGCCGCCAATACAACTATAGATGATAATCCAAATGATTCTCTGATCCATTTTGGTTTTAACCTCAAGCGGAACCGTCGACACCCTGCCGACCTCGTAATTCGCGCTTTCTCCCAGGCGGGCATAAATATAATAGGTCGACTCGGGCTTAAGATCCTGCAAAATATTGTACTCGTCCCGGTATTGCGTAAACTCATACCCAAATACGGTAGCACCGCTGTCGGTGACCATGGGCAGCCCGTCCTTGCCGAGTATCGGACCGGTCAGAAACCATTCCCATAAATCTTCCTCTCCGTCCTTCGGCTCTACGAGCGTAGTCCGGATGGCGAATTCCATCGGCTGCCACGCGTTGGAAACCGTCGAGCCGGACGGCGCCCTTACAATGATGCTTTTATCCGTCACGGTAATCGTATTCAGCTTAATCATGCCCGCCATGTCAATCTCTTCCGGCTTGTCGGGGTCTGCAGGCTTCGGCGCCCGCCATTCAACGGTGCCGCCCGCCGCCCGCATAATTTCAATCTCAAGCCTAATTGAGCTCTCAATGCCGATTCCGTCGGTTAACTTAACGGTAAAGCTGAAGGGCTCTAAGGCGGGGCTGGCATCGACCGGCGTCCCCATGACCCTGCAAATCTCATTCGACGTGCCCGATTCGCTTAGGTAAAGCCCGTTCGGCAACTCGTCAAGGTCATCCTTAGCACCCCAATGCCACTTAAACCCTTTTTCACCGGCCATGCCGACCGCCTTTAACGAAAAGAGCGATTTCCCGCTATTGTCTGTGTACGGTTTGCCGACGGTCGCGGCGGGTATGGGCCAACTTTCACTAATTTCGGCGTTGTCGGACTCTTTGACAAACTTGGCGCCCTCCAACTTAAAGCGCGTAAAGTTAAACCCGTCCTCCACATCGTCATCCGGCCCGCCTTTGAGTAAGTAACTACTTTTAAAGCCGGGCAACTTAAACCCGGGGTCGTCGTACACGGGTTTGGGCGCCGGACCGTTGCGTTTATGGGGCGTAATCGTCCAAGGGTTTCCGGGCCCCGTCTTAAAGAACTCAACCTCGGTTCCGTTGATTTCAATTTTAGATAAGCCCTTAAAATAGATGTCCATCGCCGAAATGTCTTGCCCGTCCCTGTACGTGTCGCCCTTGGCTTCGGGATTCGCCTTGAAGTACGTTTGGACGCGGGTTTGGCTATTGTTGTTGACAAGGCTGACGGCGGTTGCGGAGGTGATTTTCATCAGCCCCGTGGCGCCGATTTGCACCAGATCCGCGGTCTGCGGCGGCCTTTTATCGTCGTACTCCTGCGCAATATAGAGTTGCATACTTTGAATGAGGCTGTTAATATCGGCATACCTGCCGTCATAATACTGCAACAGGCCGCCCCAGGTGGCAGCGGTAAGTGATTCCGTCCCGTTAAAGCCGGGGATCTTGCGCACAAGGCTCGCCAGCGGAAACTCCCCGGAGCTCACCAAAAGCGGCGTCCTTGCGTAGGCGACGTTGTTGGAGAGCTTGGCACCGGAGCCGTTGCTGCCCATAATGCGGCCGATTTTGCGCGCGCCTTCAATGACCTTTGCAATGCTGATTTCTTCATTCAGCGCGACGCAACTGCTTATGGAGCCGCCATAGACGAAGCCCGCGATGCCGCCCGCGCCTTGGCCGCCGGCACCTGAGGTTTCGGCAACGCCGCCGGGAGTACCGCTGACCGAGCCCAAGACGTAACAGTTGGCTATCTTGTTGGTATCAAGGGGATTCAATCCCATATAGCCCGCAATGCCGCCGGCAGTTCTGCCTCCCAAAATCTTTACGTCCGTCATACAATTCCTTACGGTAGCATTGCCTTCCATTTGGCCTACCATGCCGCCGGTGATTCGTTTCTGCGTTTGCTCGCCCTGTGAGGCGTCGATGACGCCCCCGACAAAGCAGTTTTCGATGAGCGCGTTGCCGATCATGCGGCCCGCGATTCCGCCGATATACCGGGAATAGTCAAAACCGGTCCGCTCTTGATTGTTGTTTCTCGGGTCAGAAGTCGAGGCAAAGTCTATGTTGACGTCCTCAAGCCGCAGGTTTAAAATCTTGGCGTCGCCGGACAGCCCGCCGAACAAAGCGGCATAGCTATATTGCCCGGTAATCTGCCCTCCTTGACCACCGGGCGCGTTGGTTTGAAATTCTAAGGTGCTGCCGTTGCCGCCGTTCGGATATCTCCTTTCTCCGTCTCCCGGGAAGGTAACGTTAGTCCGCGTGACCTTCATGCCTTTGATGGCAAGGCCTTTGCCGTCCAGCGTGCCGGAAAAATACGGGCCTCCGACGTCGTTGCTTAACCCCTCGATTTCCATGCGGCCGAGCGGCTTCCAATCGCCGCCGACGCTTAAATCGATATCCTTTGCAAGCGCGTAATGGTCGCTTAGGCGGTATCGAATCCAGTTCGGGTTTGTCTGCGTGCCGGTATTAAGCGAGGTGCCTATTCTTGCCAAATCCTCTCTGTCGTTGATGATATAGGGGCTTGCCACAGTGCCTGCACCCGTCAACTGCCCCGCCGCGTACACCTTGGCGATGTTTTTCGGCGCGGGGAACAGCGCCGCCGACACCGCCAGCAGCAAAACGGCGAGCAAAACCGCGGTAAGTGCGCCGATTTTGTAAAAGCGCCCAAGTTTTGTGTAATTTTTCATATAGAAACCTACCTTTAATACGATATTTAAGCGTACAAAGATATTGTATCACGTTTTTTTAAAAAAATCAAGAGTTTAACGGGATTTTTTGTTTGACAAAATCGAATCAAAAATGTAAAATACAGAATATAGCTTTCAGTTGGCAATCGGCAGTTTTCAGTTGGCAGTCGGCAGTTATACTGCGTGATTCTTCGAATACAGTTGACAGTTTTCGGTTATGTTTTCATTTATCCCCTAGCCTCTATTCTCTATTCCCTAACCCCTACCCCTAACCACGGGGGCTTAGCTCAGTTGGTAGAGCATCTGCTTTGCAAGCAGAGGGTCAGCGGTTCGAGTCCGCTAGCCTCCACCAGACGTGATAGAAAACGAACCATCTCAAATAAAGTACATTTTTATTAAAGGAATGGCAGGTTTTCTAAGCAAAAAAGGCAGCGCGTAAGCGTTGCCTTTTTTGCTATCGTCAATCCAATACCCACCAAGTAATTAGAACGGTAATTCGTCGGCTTCCTTGTCGGACAGCGGTATCAAATCGGTTATTTTTGTTTGCTTTGGCGGCGGTACGGGCTTGCCGTCCTTTAATTCGTAATGCCATTCTAAAAAGCCCGTAAAATGAATAATGTTTTTTATACGCTGAATAAAAGCGTTATATACTTCGGGCGTAGACTGCTTTTCAAAAGTATAAAGCCTGTCAAGCGGTAAGTTTGAAACGATATATACCTCGTCAAAGCAAGCGGTACGGTTAGCATATCGGGCGGGTAGATTTACGGGGAATTTATCAAGCAAATTATTCAAAAAGGTAATGTCTATCTTGCCCGTGAACTCGTCCAATATCAATATTTTTTGGTTTTGATAGTCCTCGAATGTGCCGCGCTCGTAGTTATTAACACGGCAAATATCGTCAATGGGGTACTTTTCATATACGAATGTCGTCTTGCCCAAGCGCGTACCGCCGTATATGAAAGTAACTTGAATGTCGCGGAATTTTTGCCCGTGTTCCTTTTTTAACTTGTCTTGTCGGAATTTTTCTATTTTATCTACGCCGTATTGCGCGTAAAGCGCGGGGAACTCTTTTTGCAATTCCATATTTGACGCGCCCGAATGTAACCGCTCAAAAAACTTTTCCGTGTTTGTTTTTTTCCCGTCTTTTTCGGGAGTATCAAGGGCTTCTATCGTGCTGACGCGCTCATCGGGGCTGTATAGGTGCTTGCCCTGTTTTTTACAAGCGGGAGTGTCGTGTATCAAATAATCGTATGCGCTTTTTGGGATAGTGCAACGCTCATAAAAAACAATGCCCATATCGTCCGTACCGAAAGCCTTAAACCACGCGCCCCGTTGCGGTTGCCCGAAATGCACCAAAAAATGATAGTGCGGTTTTTTTAATTCGTCCTTGTTTTCCTGTTTATCCTTGTCGTGCAGTATATAGGCATAGTGTTGTATATCTTGCGCGGTAATAATTGCGTCTAATTGTTCTTTGTGGTAACAAGTTCCAGACCACCAATTTGAACGGATTTTTGAATAGTCCATTTTGGAAACTCCTTATATTATAGATATAGGTGTCAGTTGTCAGTGGGGGGCTAAGGACGTAGTGTACTTAGCCCCCCGCAGTTTTTGGTATTATTCGTCGTTTTCGGGCGGCAGCTCGTCTACTCTTGCGCCGCAGGAATCGCAAATAAATTCCTCGTATAAAAAATAGGTGTAATATTTGTTACACTCTATACAGTAATAAATAATCATAATTTTTTTTCCTTGTGTTGCCAACGGCAGCGCGAAGCCCACGGTACCAAAAGCGCGGCGGTTGGCGCGTGTCGGGGGCTGCTGCGCAGACGCTCCCCGACAGATCGCGCCCCACGCCTACGCTTTACAATGTTTCGGAGTTTGTCAGCTCAAAAATGCGCTCTTGACGGATTTTGCAGTATTGGGAAAGCGCGTTTACGACGGTTTTTTGAAAGACCTCGAACTGTTCAAGCGTCATTCCGAGTTTAACGGCAATACGCTCGTCAAAATAAAAATCGAAATAATTCATTGAAACCCAAGCAGCGTGTGCGGCGGCATAGCTTTTGTTTAACCGCTTTAATAACGCCCTGCGCTGTTTTCTTTTCTGTCGATTAGATAATAATTGCGGCTCGTTCATTCTCTTTGTTCACCCCCTCTGTATAGTTTAATAAAATCGTTTTGAAATGCCTTGTATCGTAAGTAAGCGACTTGACGGGAACCATAAAATCGTGTTCCAAAATCTCGCCGTATTTCATATCGTGATATTTATCCTCTCTTTCGGGTGGCGGCAGACACTCTAACGCACTCTCGTATTTGGTATACGAAATCGCTTTAACGACCAAAAAATCCCCGTAGTCTTTGACCCCCAAAGCGTGGATAAAAATTCCTTGCTGTTCGCGGATTTTATCCCACGGGCGGTTAAGGGCTTGGGAATTGGTATGGACGTGCGAATTATATAGGTGCCGCCGTAAAGCTAAGTGTATGGGCATTTCACCGTAATTCGCGCACAATTCCTTATTGTACTGACAGCCGAGATACACCCCCGCGTCCGAAATATAAAAGTGGTAATTTTCCTCAAAATTGGGCGCGAATTTTTTAATATCGCCGCTTATGAAAGCGGGATATTCGTTGCCGCCGACGTGCAAATCTTTAAGGTCGCGGACTTCGGTAAGGTCGTTGTAATAGATATTGCTGTAATTTTTCTTGCCGTGCAAATTCGCCACATGACAAAAAATAACGTCCTTTCCCGTACCCCTTAAACCGTATACGGCGACGTCGAAATTATCAAAAGCGTTTTTCAGCCATTCGTTTTGATAGTACCAATAATCCGCTTGTTTTTTCTCTTGACGGCGGGAGCGTAAGCGTATTATAATGACAATAAACACGGCGGCGAGAATCAGCAGGACTAACCCCGCGCCGCCGTACATGAAATACGTTTCCATGATTTTTACTCCAAGTTTTTAAGATTTTTTGCGTTTTTGGAACAGTAGCCGAAACGGCGCGAAAATGATACGGATAAATCCCTTAAACAGAAACCACGCTAATTTTAGCAAAAGCGCAATTAGCAGTAAGATTGCCGTTATCATTTTATATCGCGTACTTGCCGCGCCCGTTTGAGCATATTTACGCCCTTAATGACGAAATAGAGTATCAAGAACCCTGCGAGAACCACGCCGACAATGATAAGCACGTCCAAGAAGTTAGATAAAAAGCCCTTTGACGTACCGCCCCCGCCGAACAGGTTTTTGAACGCCGCGCCGATAGTACCCCAAAATCCAAGCGATAAATCGTTCTCTTTTAGGTTCATAGCGCGTCGGAGCGCGTCCTCGTCGTCCATTCTATAAAGCATTCGGCTTGGGTCGATTGCGGACGTATACATTCCCATATCGCCCATCTTTTTTAGAATATCGTCACGACTTCGCGGACTGTAAGGCTCTACGCCGTCTAAATTCATCAAGCGATTATCCGAGTTCACCGTTATACGATTCCCGACCACATCTTTGAGTTCCATTGTCGCCGGAAAGAAGCGAATCAGTAACAGCGTTTCGCGGTTAATAACGGCGTAAGTGGCGTTTCCGACCACATACGTTTTGCGGTTCACATAAAGCTCGTCGCCGTTTTCATCGAATACGGGTTGCAATACGCCGTCCGCGTCCTTAACTTTCAGCTTTACGATTTTCTGTCCCGCCGGCGCGTCGTGGTCTATGGAAAATTCCTTGCGCTTCTCTAATTCCTCGCGCAACTCGATTTGTTCCTCCTCGGTCATATCCGCCCAAATTTCCTCGACTATCTCGTTGTACTCCTGTTGCTGTGCAGGCGAAGGCGCGGGCGGCGTGTCGGGCGTTCGTTGTCCGGGGTCGTATGCGTCCGTGATGTTGGACGGCGGCGGGTCTTTGGGAATGCTCGTGACAATTATGGCGACAACCGTAATGACCACCATGACGATAGCGAGAATCGGAATCCAATACCATGTCTGCTCCGCGTCCATCTGTGCGCCGTCTTGCCCATAAGCCACAGGGACAACCCCATACGCATACGGCGCGATACCGCGCATATTGCTGTTACCGTGCGCCATCGAAGCGACGCCGCTATTATTGGCGCCACTATAACGGTATGAAACCGGACTTGTTTGAATCCCTTTGCCCGTGTACTCCACGGAATCAAGGCGTAGCGGTTCACCGTCCGGCGTAACGGCGGTGGCGACGGTTGCGCGGCTCATGTAATCGTCACGGATTGCAACCAAATCGGGGTTAGCCGAGGTTAAGTAGAGTAGGAAAGCACCGCCTTACCGTATTGCTACGGCAGGTTTGCGCAGACCCCTCCCTAGAACCGTACTTATACCTCTCGATATATACGGCTCGCCCTCAATGCTAAAAAAATCTTTCAAAACCCTTATTTTCCTTTTCCATGTACTTTCAAGTGGCAATCGTAGCAAAGGACTATGGTTTTGCGCCTTTTTGCTATCATAATGCGCTCCCAATGCTCTTTACCCTTGAGATTTTTCACTTTATTTACATGGTGGAGTTCGTATTTTTCACTGTTTTCACTTCCGCACAATTCACAAACTTTTGCCTTTAACCGTTTCTCGAAAGAGGTAGTAATCATTTTGTGTTTCGTCGTGTCTTTCGATATTGTGTCATCGGCTATGCTGTTTTTGCAATTTTGATACTTCGGGAAGTACAGCCGTTTCTTACCTGTCTTATTGGTATAGGGTACGCCCCAGCCATTGCGACCATCGCGAAACTTTGTCTTAATTTTGCCAATCGTGCTGTCATATTTAGCCGCAAAGGTTTTTAGACAACTGTACTCCATCAGATAGGCAAAATAATTCAATAGCTTGTAATTACTTGCCAAACTATAATAATTGCAAATTCCTCTCAACTCGGCGTTGAATGTCGCCATAATTTCAAGGTCTGTAAGTCGGATAAGTGCTTCCCGTTTTATTGGGTAAAGTGCGCCGTCCTTTACTGATACCGCTTCAATTTTGAACAAGAATTTTTCTATCTTGTCTTTGAGCGGTATCGTTAAATCTACCGTATGATTGAACGTACGTTTTGTAAGCCCTCCGCAGCCTTGGCTCGGCTTGATTTCTCCGCTCCGCCTCACCTTAATGTCATACCCTAAAAATCTCGCGTTTTCACTGCTATGCGTGATTAACGTTTTTTCCTCGCTTAATTCCATTTTCAGCTTTTCGCCGATAAAGGATTTCAACTCGGCTTTTATCCGTTCGCAATCGGCTTGACTTCCGTTTACGCCTATGATAAAATCGTCTGCATAGCGGATATATTTAATCTTTTTATCCGTTTGAGATTTTGCGGGTAGCGACATCATTATCGCACGGGCTTTTCGCCATTCCTTTAGCAATTCTGTACGCCTGTCGGCATTGCATTTTCGATTTATTTTCTCACGCAATGACCGAACAACACGCTGTTGCGCTTCGTATTCGGGCGTATACAGGCTTTTACGCGGCACATAAAATTCTGCGCTCATCTGCTCAACTTTTTTATCCAATTCATTCAAGTAAATATTTGCCAGTATCGGTGATACAATGCCACCCTGCGGTGTCCCGCTATGAGTTTTATTGAATTTCCAATTCTCTAAATACCCGGCTTTTAAGAATTTCCAAATAAGCTGAATCAGCTTTGCGTCCTTAATTTTGACGTTGATTATTTCTATTAACCTTTTATGGTCAATATTATCGAAACAGCCTTTAATATCTCCCTCGATAAACCACTTTGAGCCGCTAAATCTGTGCTTTATTTCGTCCAATGCCGTATGACAGCTTCTATTCGGTCTGAAACCGTGCGAAAATTTGCTGAATACAGGTTCATAAACCGCTTCTAATATCATGCGTAGGACTTCTTGCACTAATTTATCGGTAAAAGTAGGTATCCCCAATGGACGCATTTTCCCGTTCGCCTTAGCGATATAGGTTCTGCGCAAGGGTTTTGGGCGGTAGTTTCCGTCGGTAAGACTTGCGATAATTTTGCTAATCTTATCCTCTGAAAAACCGTCAGCTGTATCGTTATTAACGCCTTTTGTAGCCGCTCCGTTGTTCGCGTAAAGATTTTTGTACGCAACGTAGTAGATGTCGGCGCGAAGTAAATAACGGTATAGTCTTGTAAATACTTCGTCCTTGTTTTTATTAGAGTTTTGATTGATTTTCTCTAAAATCTTAATGGTTGGTTCCATGAGGTATTCCTCTCTAACTTCTTTTAATTTTAGAACGCATTGACTGCTTCCCTTCGCCATGTGGACGGCGTTACCGTCCTCGGACTACTACGGAAGCTCCGTTACCATATTGGATTTTCAGCGTCATCTCTCTTGATTACCTTGAGATTTATCACCTTACGGCATTACGCATAGCCCTTTCGGACATTCCAACTTAGGCAATCCCCAGTTAGCGTTGTTGTTAGGTGCGCGGATTGTCGGATATGCTTTTATTTCTTTAACAGCGGTTCTCCGCCTCGTCACATAGGTTTGTTAATAGACCGCAAGTATGAGACTTTTACTTGCGTTACCTATGTCTTGGGTATCAGGCAACTTTCCCAAACCCTCACTGAAAGGGAACTTGAAACTCACATTCAACAAATCAGTTTTATCCTCGTATCCGCTTGTCATAGCGGTTCAGTCGTGCCCTTTTACCTTTGGACAACTTACCGCATTCCTGCCGTGCTATTTTCCCGTGTCAGCTTTCGCCTTTCGGTTAAGCAGGTTGACTACCGCTCTATCGTGCGGTGCAGTACCTTAATCTGCATACAACAACGCCCTATCTGGGCGCACGTCCCACCAATAG
>WQYM01000070.1 GCA_009781235.1 Bacillota bacterium | reverse complement strand
GAACGTCATCGTCAAAGCCGACGGCGGCGCGAACTAACTTTTACGAGGAGCTACCCCTATGGAGATTATTGAAAGCGGCTTTTTCGGCTCGAACGCCAACGCGGCGTTCGGCAACAGTCCGCCTCTCTTCGGTAGCCATTGGCTCGAAGCAACGCTTCGGTATATCGCCGCCAAACAATGCGGCGGCGATATATCGGCGCTTAGGCCGTTGCGGATCTATAACGGCAATTTTACACCGCACTGCAGCGGCAACGAGTATTTGGAAGCCCACAAAGGCTATGAGGCAAACCTTTTTATCTTAAGCGCACAGTATACCAATATTGAAATGCCCGTGATTACGGCGGATGGCTGGGAAGCGCTAAACAAACCGCCGTTCCCCGTTGCAAACTTTCTTTCCCAAGCGGCGCCGACGGCGATTTATGTCCATACCGAAAAGCAAAAAGTCTTTGTTTTCGTCAACAAACCGAACGAGGTATGGACTAAGGGCTTTACAGCCTCCTTAGTCAGAGTGCTGCGGTGGATTTACGGAGAAAAAGCCGAGTTGAGCACCGAAGAAAAAGCGTTGTTTAAAGCCGTAAACGAGGAAGACAAGGAAACCTTTATCCGGATCATCAACGCTCTTTCAAACACTCTGGATTTTAGGAGCTGGAGAATCAAAAAGGAGCTGTTCGGCTGGAACAATTCTTTTAGAAATGCCCGCGTTAAAAAACTCGGAGAAACGATTCAAGGGCAAACCAACACCATCAACACACAAGAACGGACTCTGAACGATCTGCGCGTTACGCTGGAAAACTACAAAACGGAATTGGACGCTTTGATTAACGCGGCGCAGGATAACAATTCGGAACTCGGCGACTTCATTTCCTCGCATCGGCAGCTCAACATTACGAAAGTAAAGAGCAGCGACGAGGGCAACACGCTGACGTATACCATTATCGAGACTATCGACTATTACGACCAAGACGCGTTTTTGACTACATACAAAAACAAAAGATCGTATATTCACGACAAGAATGTTTCGGCCGAAGCACGATACCTGTTTTACGGCATCTTTGCCTTAAGCAAGGGCTCTTTTAGGGTTGAAGCCTCTTTTGAACTTAAAAACTTTACGGCAATCAATCCGGTAACGGGCGTTCAAGGCGAATATAATTCCTACACGATCCCGCATCCGCATCTCGCGACCATCGGCTGCTTAGGCGGAAACCGGGCACAAATCAACGATTGCTTAAAACACGGTAATTGGGATTTGGCAATTGAGCAAACTATCGCGGCGGCAAAAAACATTAACTTCGGTGACCACGGCGTTGTTAACAAGTTCTTTATTGACGTTGCTAAACACTACATGAATGTGAGGTGCATCGTCGCCGACAACGGCAAAGAAATGACGCCGAGAGAGTTTTTATCCTATATTCAAGACGACATCAAAGACATCAAAGAGGAAACCACAAATGGCCAATAAGATAACACTTTCGGACGACGACATCAACGGAGTCCTTGCAAAAATCAAAGAACAGTTGTTGGGGCGGAAAATCGGCAAGGATATAGAATTCCGATTTTCGCCCGGAAAAGACGAACGGCGCGCCACAATTTTTTTCACGCCCTGTGCATGGGTAAAAGCACACGGGCTTGTAAAGGAATTCTCCGGGGAAGTCCAATGGCACGGGACGGTCAGGCGACTAAGCGAAAACAGCTTTGTTGTGGAAGACATTCTAATATTCCCGCACGAAGCGACAGAAGCATCGGTTATTTCCGACCAAGTTGAGTACCAAGATTGGCTCAACGCCTTGCCGGACGACGTGTTCAACCAACTTAGATTCCACGGACACAGCCACGTAAGAATGCGCGTATTCCCCTCGCCTGTCGACGATAATTACCGCAAAAATATCTTGAATAACTTTGGCAAACCCGCCGCCGGCGACGATTTATTTTACATATTCTTAATTGCAAACAAGCACGGCGATCTCAGCGGGATGATTTACGACGTCACCCACAACGCGGTCTACGATACCGAGGACATTGATTTCGAGGTATGCTTTTCCGGGGGCATACTCTTGTCGGAGTTCATAAAAGAAGCGCGGGCGATCGTAAAAGAGCCGAGGGGGATGGGCAGGGTTGCAACCCAAAGCGTCCCCCAAAAAAACAAACCGGAAAACCCCGTCGAGGCCGAGGATACGGATGCCTATTTCGAAGACGAAGAAAGTTGGTATAGGCGGCAATATCCCGAATTTTACCGCAAAGGTGGTGAGTGATGAATCTAACTAAATCCCAAGACTATTTTAATCCGCACGACGTCAAATGCCGTTGCCACCTTATTGGCTGCGGGTCGGTCGGCTCGACCGTTGCGGAACTGCTTGTAAGACTCGGCATCAAGGACATTTCGCTCTACGACTTCGACACCGTTTCCTCCCACAACCTCGCAAACCAAATGTTCTTTCAATCGGACATCAAAAGGCCTAAGGTTGAGGCGGTTAAGGAAATGCTTTGCAGGATAAACCCCGAAGCCGAATCCGTCATTCAGATTTACAAAGACGGCTGGACGCCGAAAACGCGGCTCAGCGGCTATGTGTTCCTTTGCGTGGACAATATCGACCTGCGCCGCGAAATTGCAACGGCTAATAAGTCGAACCAGTCCATAAGGGCGATGTTCGATTTCCGCACGCGGCTCGAAGACGCGCAACATTATGCGGCCGACTGGAAAGACCCCGCTTTAATAAAGAATTTCTTAATGAGCATGGATTTTTCGCACGAAGAAGCGCACGAACTTACTCCGGTAACGGCCTGCAACATCGAAATAGGCGTCGCGCCCACCGTAAGGATTATCTGCGCCTATGGCGTTGCGAACTTTATGAATTTCATCCGCACCGGCGAACTCAAAAAAATCATTGAAACGGACGCGTTTAAATTTGACGTAAGCGCGTATTAAACAAAAAAACTAATAAAGTAATTCCCGGCTCCGGCCGGGGCTTTCGATAAAATCGGAAGTACCAAATTGTCGGGACGGCAAGGAAGGCGCTGCTACAGCCTCCTCCGGATGGAATTTCAGCTCGCGCTGTTCAAGGGCGTGCGCTATGGTTTCGCGTTGTCCATTAACCAAGGTCGCGCCAACTTTTTCCCTCCCGGCACTTAATAATTTATTATTTTCCCATTCCAATCGACGTATTCGAGTCCTGAGGACGCGTTACGATCGGTATCCAGTTTACCTATTTGTTTATTAGTTTTTACAAGGAGAAAATTTATGCCTTATATCACCATACCTTCGAAACATAAGGACCGTCAGTTAACGTTCGAGGATATGTTGAACGGAGTAACCACCCTGTTCGACCCTTCGGAAAGACATACCTACGATACGCGAACCGTATGGCGGGACATTACCCCGCCACAGCTTTTGGAGCGCGAGCGCGTTAACATTTTCAATATGTATTCCGCCCTCAAAGAGTTTAACAACCATCATCGGGCACTCATCGAAACCGAGGATAAATCAAGCCTCTACCACAGCTTTAAGATTCCCAAGCGTAGCGGCGGCTTGCGTCCGATTGACGCGCCGAGAGACGAGCTGATGTGCGCGCTGAAAGACCTCAAAATCTTGTTTGAAACGAGGCTGTATGCGAGCTACCATACCTGCGCCTTTGCCTACATAAGGGGCCGATGCACGAAAGACGCCGTCGAGCGGCATCGCAGAAACAATTCGCGCTGGTTTCTAAAGCTGGACTTTTCCAACTTCTTCGGCAGCACGACACCGGAATTCGTTATGAGCCGGCTCGAAACCATCTTCCCTTTCAGCGAGATTATTACAATCGACGACGGCAACGGCAAAGAGGTTTTAAGAAAGGCGTTGTCGCTTTGTTTCCTCAACGGCGGTCTACCGCAGGGAACGCCCATCTCCCCCACGCTCACCAATCTTATGATGATTCCGATAGACCATTATATCGCAAAAATCTTTCGAGACTACACGCCGCATATTTGCTACACAAGGTACGCCGACGACCTGCTGCTTTCGGCGGATATATCTTTCAAGTGGAGTGAGGTTCAGCAAACCATCATCGAAATCCTGCAGAAATTTAACGCGCCGTTTACGATTAAGAAAGAAAAGACACACTACGGCTCGCGCAACGGCAGGAACTGGATACTGGGTCTTATGCTCAATAAGGACAACCAAATCTCCATCGGGCACAAAAGAAAGCAGATGTTTAAGGCGATGGTCTTTAATATGCTGAACGATTACAAGAAAGGCGTCCTTTGGAGCATCGGGGACGCGCAGGAAATCGGCGGCAAGATTTCTTATTATCTGACCATCGAAAAAGACAATATCCAAAAAATCTTAGACGCCTATACCAAAAAATTCGGCATCAGCATCAAAGACGTCATCAAAGCGACGTTGAAACAACACGCCGCATAGTGAAAGACTTAAATAGTAATTCCGTCCGGATTATTCCGTCGGGCGTTTCACTAAGTGAGACGCAACTCATAGTCACCGCATTTTAATCTTGCCAGCATGTCCGGCTCAGGCCCAAGCTGGGCCTTTCGTCGGACAGTAGCGGCAAGATTAAAATAACCGAAAATTTATTCTTGGGGTTAATAAATTTTCGCTTTGGTATTTAAGTTTTCCGTATTTACAATTGCTATTTTCACTTATTAGTGAAGCTTTCGATGAAATTGAAAGTATCAAAATGTTAGAAAGACCGTTCTTCAGTGCGACGAGGATGAGCCCAATCAAGGAGAGCTTAGTAGGCGTTCGTTTCGCGGCTAAGGGCTATCCGATTACGATAAAGAAGGAATTCCGCTTCAAAAAGTAGATTATCCGAGCTTTTCGTCATCAACAAGCGGTCTTGGAACCAGATGTCTCCTTCAACATCTTCCTCTCTGAGAAGACATATCAATTCGTGAATTGTAAATTAAGCAAATCGTTATTTTTACCATCATCGGTAAAGCGTTGAATGAAATTTAACGTAACACAATGTCGGAAGGACGCCCCCAGCCGCCGGCTTCCAGGCAGCGGCCGCAGGAAATCTTTTATATAAAATCCTGCGTCAGACAAAAGTCTGCAACTCTGCGGTCGAAGGATTATCCGGAGAATTTCTCGGTAACTCACCCGTTCTACCGCAGGCACGAGCTGCATGACCCATGGTCACGAGGTCCTCCGTCGTCCCATTTAGTATCGCAGGATTTGCCGAACCCAAAAAACAGGAGTTAATCCAATGCACAAAATCAATCTCTACTCGGATGGCGCTTGCTCCGGAAATCCCGGTCCAGGCGGGTGGGGCGCAATACTTATTTTCGGAAATTACCAAAAAGAGTTTAGCGGCGCCACGCCGGATACGACAAACAACCGCATGGAATTATCCGCAGTCATCGAGGGGCTAAGGAAAATCAAAGAGCCTTGCGAGGTTACCGTTTATAGCGACTCGGCTTATGTTGTAAACGCTTTCACGCAAGGCTGGCTTCAAAATTGGCAAAAGAACGGCTGGCGTACCGGCGGCAAAAAAGCCGTGCAAAACACCGATTTGTGGCGCGAACTGGCTGAATTGGTAAAACAACACCGGGTATCGTTTGTCAAAGTCAAGGGACACTCGGACAATAAATTTAATAACAGATGCGACGAGCTGGCGCGCATCGCTATACAGGAGAAAAAATATGCCTAATTGGTGCCAAACTTACATTCATTTTTATTCGGATGACCCGAATCTTTTGAAAGATTATCAAGAAAGATTGCAGGAAGTATACGACGCTCAAGCAACCGTCGAAAACGGTTTCGGCGGCGGCTGGCTCGGAGATTTTGTGAATACCCTTCTCGCCCCGGAATTTAACACCGAATCGGAGAATTTTGATTTAAGATGCCGCGGCAATCTCGACGATGCGCCGTGTGCGGATGAAATACATTTTGATGAGGGAAACCGAATTTATAATTTTGCAATTTCCACCGAAACGGCTTGGGCGCCGATGATACAAATGTGGGATTTGATTCTGAAAAAGTATTACGGCGATAAAATCAAACTCGCGTTCACCGCGGAAGAATCCGGAATGGGTGTATACGAAAATTATGACCCGGAGGGATTGTTCGGATTCTCTAATTTTATTCTCGATACCTGTGTCGAGGGTGAATACGACAGAGAATACTTTTACGATTTTGAATCTCTAATAGATTATCTGTGCGATACCCTATGTGACGTCGAAAGCCTCGGCGTTACGGAAGAGCAATTAGAAAGTAAGACAACCGCGAAAGAACTTGCAAAATTCTTAAACGAGCTATCCGAAAAATTGCCCGAAGGCGATTATCTGTACTTTGAAGAGTATACGGAATTTACCGGTTTATTTGAAGAATTATAACGAGAGGTGTACTATGAATAAATTTGAAATCGGCCTGCGGGTTAGAGTGCTTACATACGAAGAAATCGTTGCCCGCGGAACCGCCGGCGAATTCGGGGCCGTACACGCGCCGTCCGCTCATCAAGGCGAACCGTCGTTTGTAAAACCGCTTGTTGAATATTGCGGACAAGAATTCTTTATCGACGCCCTCAGCGGAGCGTGCGTTTTGCGCGGCGGCTGGCGTATTGCCCCTTGGATGTGCGAATTGGCAAACGACTCGTCCGGCCAAACCATCGACAATTGGGAAGATATGATATTAAACGGCGTATCTGCCTAAATACCCGATAATACTTAAAGCAACACAATTAAAGGAAAGCCCGGAGTAAAAATATGAGTGAACTACTCTCCCCTACGCAGCAATTCAGCGCAATAAAAAAATACATAGCTAACATCAGCATGTGCAAAATTATGGATTTATTTTATGAGCAGGACTCCGGCGAATCCAAAATCTACGACGGATTGAACGTCATTTTCAACCAAGAGCAATTCCGTGGTATGCGCGAGAAACTAAGTAAAAAGCAAACCGAAATAGACTTTGGTGATAAGGAATTCATAGATACATTGGGCTTACTTTTTGCCGAGATTGAAAAACTGGAAAAACCAATCTACGACGAAGAAGAAAAAAATATTAAGAAAAAAAAGAAATACAGATACCGATAAAGCAATACTTGTTTCATAACAAGGCTTTGGATTTTATTCAAAGTAACACAATGCCGAAGGACGATGGCCTGCCCGCCGCGGCGGCGCACGGAATGTACGCGCGACTCTTGTGCCTCAAACACGGGTTCGCGCCGAAATCTATCCTCTCGCTACTGCTTTCAATACCGAAACCGCTCGGCGCACTTACTGTGCTTAAAGTAGCTTCGAAACTAAAAGCTTAGCGCACGCATCCTCCGCCTGCTCTGAAATATTACGAGTTTATCGGAAACACGAAAAACAAAATACGAGGATTATTTATGGGACTTGATATGTATTTAATAAGCCGCGCAAAAGAAAACGTGCAAATGGCGTATTGGCGGAAAGCCAATGCGATTCACGGCTATTTCATGCGGAACTGCACAGAAGACGGCTACCTTGATAGCTGTCAGGAAGTACGCGTCGAAAAAGAGAATATCGAAGACTTGCTCGAAGCTTGTAAAAAAGTAAAAGAACTATTGCACAACGAGCCACTGATTGAAAGCGACGACGGCTATCTTGTGTATGACAAAGAGCACGAGGCCGTTGTAAAGGCGTTTGAAACGTTGCCGCCGGAAGACGGCTTTTATTTCGGGCCAATCGAAATCGGCGAATACTACTTGGAAGATGTGGTTGAAACCATCGAAATCTGCACGAATCTCCTAAGTAATTTCGACTTCGAGAATCAAACACTTTATTATCACGGCTGGTGGTAAAACAAAAAAGCAAATCGTTATTTTTACCAATCGGTAAAGCGTTGAATGAAATTTAACGTAACACAATGTCGGGGCGACGGGATGCCGCATCAGCAATTGCGTGCTCCTCCTGAGGAGCCGGATTGCGCTCGTACTGGCGGTCGGTCAAGGATTTAGTCGAATACATTTAATCTTTCCGAGAGAAAGACCTGACTATTCGTAATCCCAATGCTGACGGAACTTACTTCACTCATCTCGAGTGAAGATGCCCAGAGCGCTCGTCCGCTGCCAAAAACCATCATGGGATTTGCTAAACAGCATAAAACAACTATTTGATTGAAAGGAAATTCGCACATGAGCAGAAAAGGCGAAAAAATGGTCGAGTTCGGTGAATTCGAAAACAAGTCCGGTACCATGGACATCACCGATCCCTGTTATAACAAAAACGTTTGGTGCCGCAAAACGCTCGGTCTTGACCCAACGAGTGCGGTCTTGCCAGGCACATACAAGTGTTTTTATCATAAGAGCAGGTTAAATAATTGGGGCGAGCGGATGTGGTCGTGCCGAGTCGTACATAAGGACTATCTCGACATTGTCCGTACAAATCCCCGGCGCGCCGGTTCTGTCGGTGTCGATGCCGGGCTATGCGGTTTTTTCGATAATAAACCGGACTACGACGCCAAAGCATGGAGTGAGCTCTGCGACGAGTTGCAAGGCAAAGCCGAGCCCGTTTCCTTTATCCTCCCCTACGGCTGTTTTACAACGAGCGGAATTGGGGACGGTTCATACGATTACTTCATCTGGCGAAACAAGCAGGGGCTGATTGTCGCGGCGGAGCTTCGGTTCTTATAAATACTAAAGAAGGAAAAAACATGGATCTCAATCTTGATAAAATTATGGAACAAGCACTTGGCCCCGAAGACACCTTTAGGTTCAAATGCCGGCAATGCGGAAAATGCTGCCGTAACCGCGAAGATATTTTGCTCTCCCCTTACGACCTTTTTCGTTTGGCAAAGTATCTCAAAATCAAATCGTCTGAAGTTATCGAACAATACTGTGAAACCTACATCGGCCAAGTATCGAATTTCCCGGTTGTGAGGCTCAAGCCGAAAGGCGCCGGGCGAGTATGCCCGTTACTAAGCGGTGACCAGTGCTCTGTCCATCGGGCAAAGCCTGTTGTCTGCGCCATTTACCCGCTCGGCAGAATTGCATTGTCGGAAAACGATATACGCTATTTCTTGCAAGGGAACGTTTGCGGAAAGAGGAACCAACAGCACACGGTTAAGGAATGGTTGGCAGATTTCGATATATCGGAAAGCGGCCAATCAATGCTTATTTGGAACAAACTTCTTTTTTACTTTACCGAAGTAAAAGACAAGTTCCAAAAATTCTCCGACGTAATAAAGCAGCTTGTTTGGAATCTCATACTCGCGTCGGTTTACACGCATTACGATACCGAACAGGATTTCCTGCCGCAGCTCGAAATTAACGTCGGCAAATTTATCGAAGCGATGGACGTAATTATATCAATGAAATAAGGAAAAAAAGAATATGAAACTATTCACAAGAAGAAGCGAGTTATTAACAAAAGAAGAAATCGATGCGGAAAATTTGGCTGCATACGGAACCGTAAACCCATACCCAAACAACGCCGAAATGCAAGAGTATATTGATAGGCTCGACTACTTCCGCGAGGCTGTAATCGCCAAGGCATTGGGTATGGATTTCAAGGAAGTCCGTTTAAACGGCAACGGAGGTCTCTACAAGCGATATTACGACCGAATCCCTATGGTGTCCGCGCAAGAATTGCTTAAATTAACCGAGCAGCGCAAGAACAATCCTAACCGCTGGATTGTCTCTCATATATGGGGATACGAGCAAACCAACGTCGAGATTGCGGAGTGGGTCGGGAGCTTTAACGGCCTGCAAGTATTCATCAACGACCACCAAATTTTCCTAAGCCGACCCGTAAAAAAATCGTATTACGAGTACCCGCAAGTCCGGCAAAGCTCTTGCCAGACTTACGATCTTAACCCCAAAAGTTACGGAGAATGCTATAGTTTTTTTGCGGCGCACGACGATCCGCACAACGGCTATTACAGATAAAGCACTTACAATCGTTATTTCCGTTTTCAATAACGGAGCTTTTGATTAGATCAAAAGTATCACAATGTCGGAAAAACAGGCTACCGCCTCCCTCAACCTGCCGGCGCCCGACGAGGACTTCGACAGCCTCATGGGGGTTAATCTGCCTACCAAATCTAAGGTTTGGTGACGGCTTCAAGATAAAGGACTCGCCTTTTTGCGTCGCGAAATCCGAGAAACCGTAGGGTAACTCGAGTCGGCATCGCATTCCGACCAAGGATCTCATAAATAAAAGATTTGTTGGATTGTAAGTAAAAAACTAAGTGAGGATATTATGAAAACCGAAAAAGAGTTTCTCGAAAGCAAAGCGCCGTCGTTTGCGATTTATCAGATTAAGCGCGGCGACGACTTTCGGGATTTGCGGTTCGAGCCGTTCCAGAGGCTTATTGACCTCGGAAAAAATCCGGAGCGCACCAACTACGACTTTATCTACGCCGCCCCATTCGTCGAGGAAGAAACGCTCGAACAAATTTTCACGCGCTTCAACCTAAACCGTCCGGCGGATTTTATGGGCCACAGCCTTAGCGTAAGTGATGTCGTTGCAATTAATAAGGGCGGAAACATAACCGCGCATTATGTCGATAGCTTCGGCTACCAAACAATAGCCGGATTTCTCGGCTGAGGAGTTTTTATGGGAAACAACGAAACCTATACACACTACGAAATCAACATATCCAAAAATGGAACGCACTTTTTTGCAACGACGCCGCGTAGCCTTATAAGCCGACGCGAGGCGATTGCCGCATACAAGGTGCTCAAGGAGAAATTCCTCGCATCGGAAGGTTATCTGCTCACCGTTACGGGGCAAGTTGCATACGGCAGAGTTTTGACGGCGGAATTTGACGCCACAGAGGAGAACTAAATGACATCTTACGCAGTTCACGACTACGGTGTACTTATTTTCGACGAAGATCTGAAACCTGAGTTCTTAGAACAATATGAGGAAGAAAGCGATATCGGTTTACACAGCTACTCGGAATTTCAGGGAGAGGCCTATACAATAAATGAGGACGTTTTTGAAGACCTCTGGCCCGAAGATTTCTTTTTTGGTGCTGCGAAACGACAGCCTATGATGTTCAAAACGGCATATAGTAGCTTTGCCGAATTAAAAGTCGAATTGTCTAACGCTTTTGGAAAGTTTGTCAAAGATGATTTTAATTGGGAAGCACGGATAGTTGAACTCCTCGGAACCGTCTACGGCTAAGCACAAAAATGGAGAACCAATATGCAAAACAAAAAAGAATACCTCTCAAACGAAGCCGGAACCTGCCCTTTATGCGGCGGGAAAGACCTCGATTACGGTGCGTCATACGTCGAGGATAACGACTTAAATTATCCTTGGGAGTGCAAAGAATGCAAGGCAACCGGCGTAGAATACTATACCGTTGAGTTTTCTTCCCACGGAAGAGTCAAGACCGTCGATGGTGAAGAGATTTCTAACGAAGACGGCTACTAAAAAACAAACCCTTATTCACAATCGTTATTTCCGCCTAAGCGGCGGAGCTTTTGATTTTATCAGAAGTATCAAAATGTCGGGACGACGCAACCGGCCGCGCGCAGCTCTTCGAACCTCCTTTGGTCGCATTGCTCGCATTTCCATCGGCATTCGGGATAAAAAGACCAAATCGCCTATGGAATAAACATCTATCTTGGCTGACGCAACTGATAGGTTTTAAGAAACGTGTGGTTGATATCCAGCAGGTCGTCTTCGCCCGCATGTCTCTTTACCACCTTGGATTGTGAAATAAAAACAGGAGCTAAAAAAGTGCCGCCATTTATTATATCAATTACGCAAACATCAAACCGATACGTTGTTGTCGATGCTGAAACGTCCGAGAAGGCCATTGAGCGCACGGAAAAACTTTACTACGACTCGAAAATCAAGCTTGATTCCCTAGATTTTGTCGAAGCAATAATCGAAGACTTGACGGACGAGAATCAAGAAATTATCGATTCCCTACCCAAAATCGATGAGTACTAAAACAAATAGTCATTTACAATCGTAATTTCTACTTAACTGTAGAGCTTTCGATTATATTGAAAGTACCAAATTGTCGGAACGAGGCGGGCACAGCCAATTGCCGGACTATCATGATGGTAAGACGAACGAGCATTGCTTACGTCAGTTACCTAAATCCATTATCCAAAATCTCTTACCCGAAAAGCTGACAATCGATAAAATAGAGAAAGCTTAAAGGGCTAATCTTGGTTACTGGAACACGGATCCGGATACATTGCCCTTCAAAATCCAAGCGGGATTGTAAATGAACGAATTATACAAAGGAGAAAACCATCATGCAATTATTGGCGACAAGACAAATCGAGGAACGCGAGATTATTCTTGAAAACGGCAAAGACTACACCGACGAGGACTGTACCAAACATTGTATCTACAATGGCGAAGATGTCGGCAAGTTTATGTTGCACATCAAGCTCGATACGCTCGCAGAACTCGTGAGAAAGAAATTCGGAGAAGATGCGAAATGGTCGTGGGTCGGATATGAGGACTTAGACATGAAAACCACCCGCGCCAACGTACAAACCGTAATGTCGGTCAGATACCCGGGGAGTTAGCAAATGAATTTTTTTACGAGTGATTGCCATTTCTTCCATAAAAACATTATCCGATACGAGGATCGGCCGTTTAGAAGCGTTTCCGAAATGAACGCGGCGCTTATCGCAAATTGGAACCGAAAAGTCGGCAAGAACGACCACGCCTATATCCTCGGAGACCTCGGGTTCTGCTCCGGGGAAGAAATGAACGGCATTTTGGCGCAGTTGAGCGGCCACAAATATCTAATCAAAGGAAACCACGACAACTTTTTATTTGATAAAAACTTTGATAAAAGAAACTTCGTCTGGATAAAGGACTACTACTCCTTGGCCGACGGCGGAAAGAGCGTCGTGCTGTTTCACTTCCCTATCGCCGTTTGGGATAAGCAGCATCACGGCAGCCTCCATCTTTACGGCCATATCCATAGCAACG
>WQYM01000069.1 GCA_009781235.1 Bacillota bacterium | reverse complement strand
TCTCTCGGCTTGACCAAGTTCAATTGGTTTTTCAATTTTTTTCATTATGATATTCCTCCTAATAGGGAGTATATCATGTTTAAGATAAATAGTCAAGAAAAAGATTTAACTTATCACTAGGGTTAAGGGTTAGGGGTTAGTGATAAGGATTTACAGTAAGTCCTTATAAAACTAACCCCTAACCCCTAACCCCTAGCCCCTATACTAAGCCCAGCAGCATTTGCGCGTAAATATCCGTTGTCGAGCCCGTCAAAAAAACAACTCCGTGTTTTTCTAATGTGAGCATGGTGTCGTATTTGTCGGAAAACGGCTCGGGCGAACAAACGTAGCATTTGTATTTTTTTGCGAGCTCCAGTACGGGATCGACGGGCGCCGTGCAACTGTGATAACCCTCAATCAGGATGCGTTTGATGCGGTTATCGAACCGAAGGCTGCCGTCCATGCCGGGAAAGGCTTTTAGAATAAACACGTCGTCCGATAGGTATGTGGATTGCGGAGGGCGGAGGGCGGAGGGCGAATCCCCGGCGCCGGGCTTACCTGCTGCGCAGCATCCCGTAGGGGCGGATGGCAATCCGTCCGAACACCGGGACAAGTCCGGCGGTTGCGGGCGGATGCCATCCGCCCCTATGAGCGTAGGCCTTACGCGCTCGATTGCCTCAACCGCCGCCTTAAAACACCGATAGCCGTCCCACGCAAAGCCCGGCGTCCCGTCGGGGTTCGGGGCGTACGGCGCATAAGCATAAGCAAATTCGATCGGCACGGGAATATGATACGCCTCAGAAAAAAACCTACAGAGCGAGCGCGTGAATTCTAAGGTGTCGGTTCCGTGGGCGATAATTACGCCATAATAGATATTTTTGTTAAGCTCGCAGGCGACGGTGCTTAGCAGCTTTTCAAGATGCCGGAGGGAAAGGTTTTCGCTTAAAATGCAATAGGGGCAAACGGTTACAAATTTATCGGCGTCTCCGCCGTCTAGTCGGTAAAGATCTAATAGCGGGTGCGATGCCTCCGGCGTCCCGTAGGGGCGGATGGCATCCGCCCGGGAGAGGAAACGCACTCCGTTTTCGCTACGACAGCTTATCGTACCGCCGGTCAAAACAAGCAAAATTTTTTTAGGCGCTTTCACCGCAAAAACCTCCCTACAAGCCGTTCAACGCTTCTTCCGTTTTTTGTTTAACCGCCTTCGGGTCGGCCTTGCCTTTTGTCTCTTTCATGATGCGGCCGATGAAAAACTGCAAAACCTTTTCGTTGCCCGCCTTGAATTCTTGGGCGATGGGAAAATGCGCGTCGATTAGGCTTGCGATAATCGCGTCGAGGCCCGAAAAGTCTGCTTCTTGCAACAGATTGTTTTCCGTAAGGTAACGATCGATATCAACGTCGGACTTGAGCATTTCCAAAAAGACGGCTCTGCCCGTCACCCGGCTGATGCGATTGTTCTTGTACAGTTTGATGAGGTGCGCCAGCTTTTGCGGCTTGGGAATGAGTTTTTCAAGAACAAGCCCTTCGCTTTTGACAAAACTCAACAGATCCGTTAAAATAAAATTAGCGATTTCTCTTGCAAAAACTCTGATTACCTCTATTTTTTCATTATCAAAAACCTGCACGGTTTTGTCGAAATAGCCAGACAACACCTTGTTGCCAACCAAAATGGCCGAATCTCCCGGAGGCAGGTTATATCTAAACAGATACTGCCTCATTTTTTCCTCGGGCAATTCCGGAATCGCGTTTTTAAGTTCCTCTACCCACCCGGCAGGTACCGGCACGGCCAAAGAATCGCAATACGGAAAATATCGGTAGTCGGCGGCGTTTTCTTTTGAGCGCATCGAAAAGCTAAAGCCGTCCTCGTCGTTCCAGCCGCGTGTTTCTTGCACCAACACCTCGGTCTTATGCTCAATGGCGTCAATATGCCGCTCCGCCTCATACGCTATCGCACGCGCAATCGCCTTAAAGCTGGACATGTTTTTGACCTCGGTGCGTACGCCATATTCCGTCGCTCCCTTTTTGCGCACGGACAAATTGACGTCGCAGCGCATCGAGCCCTCTTGCATTTTGCAGTCCGAAACGCCCGCGGTAGTCAGCAGGCCTTGTAATTTTGTAAGGTAGGCGATTACCTCGTCGGAGTTCCTAAAGTCGGGATTAGAGACGATTTCAATCAGCGGCACAGACGCACGATTATAGTCGACCATTGAGCTGCCTGTTCTAGGGTCATGCACCAGCTTTCCCGCATCCTCCTCGATGTGGATTTGCTTAATCGTAATCGTTTTTTTGCCGGCCGCGGTTTCGATTTGAACGCTCCCGTTGGTACCGATGGGCGCGGCGAGCTGCGTCAGCTGGTACCCGGTGGACAAATCCGGGTAAAAGTAATTCTTTTTATCGAAGACAACCCGGTCGCTTACCTTGCAATTAAGCAAGCTTGACGCGATGATGCCGAGCTCAATCGCGCGCTTGTTGACGACCGGCAGCATTCCCGGCATCCCGGCGCACGCGGGGCACACATTTTCATTGGGCCCGGCGCCGAATTTTGCCGAACAAGCACAAAACAGCTTAGAATTTGTGGCCAATTCTATGTGGACCTCCAGGCCCATGACTACTTCGTATTCCATGGCTAATCTACCTCCCCGTCTCCCATATTTAGCGCAAGCGCCATTGCAAGCAAATCATTTTCCGCGCGCGGCCGGGCAATCAGCAAAAGCCCTTGCCCGTCCCCGTTGTAGAGTGAAAGCGCCGGCAGACCCGTAAGCGCGGGCAAGGAGAACAGCCCCGCCGACTCAAAGTCAAATTCCTTGTGGATATCGAACGTCAGGGCAATCACCGCATACTTGCCCAATAAGCTTTCCGTTTCGTTTTTGATATGCCGCCGGAGCCTCAAAGCCTTTTCGTAATAATCCGCATAATAATCCTTGGACAAAAGCGCCGTGCCCGCGATTACCGCCGTCTTTATAAACGTGCCGAAGCCCTCGCCCCGGGAGTTTAGGTAAAGCTGTTCGAGGCTTTTGTAGTTTTTGCTGCGGCAACCGAATTTTACGCCGTCGTAGCGGCTCACGTTGTTAGAAAACTCGGCGGCGGAAAGGATAAAATGCACCGCGGCGGCCGTGTCGAGAAACGGGTAAGTCGAGGTGGACCCGATAACCGCCGGTATCTCCGCGACGTCGTATTCTTCGATTTTATATTTTTCGTCGAACGTCGCAATGTCCCGCTCATCCCTGCCGGAAATGATTTCTAAGGTTCTAAAGACCTGCGTTACATCTTTACCGGCAATGCCGATTTGGTCCATCGACGAAACCGCCTGTATGAGCCCGAAGCGCGAAACCCTGCCATACGTTGGGTGCAGGTATACCATGCGGTTTTTTGCCGCGAAGAATTTGTGCGCTCCGCAGTAGTCATTGCAGAGCGTCGGGGCGTCTTGCGGTAAAGCGATTCCATTATCGTCTAAAAAATCGTAAAAAGAGAACTCGGTAACCTGCAGGTCGCAGACAGGCCTCGCACCCCCTACGGCAGGCGGGTCGCTCGGGAAGCCTGCGACCCCTACGGGTGTATGTTTCGCCTCTATTCCCGCCGCCCGCAAACGCTCTACGGTGGTCGCCGAAAAAGGCGCGGCAAAGCCCGCAAGCGCCTTAGAGCCCGCCGTGGCCGGCAAGCCCTTTACCATGATGTCGTTTGAGATATAAACTGATTTTATCATAACTTGTTCCACCTAAAATATCTGTTCCTGCGGGTCGCACAGGAGTGTGACCCCTACGGGGAATATGTCTAATCCAATGTTTTCGGAACCACAAAATAGCCGTTGCGTTCCTCTACAGCGTTTGTCAATAATTCGTCTCGCGGGATGAATTTTTGCGCCTCGTCCTCGCGGGTGACGCCGGGCAAATCGCATACGGTGATAAGCGGCTCGTCCGCGCAAGTCGCCGCTTTAACGCGGTCGAGCTCGGAAAATATCCTTGAGAGGTTGTCAAAAACGACCGCCTCCTCGTCGCCTGACAGGCCGATTTTTGCGTTTTGCGCAAATTGTCTGAGTGATTGAATGTCCATGGGGTCTCCTTTCGATAGTGATAAGTGACAAGTGATAGGTTATTGCTTTTTTGTTTGGAGGTGAGCAGCACTTTTCAGCATCTCAACCGTTGGCTTGCTTCTAACAACTCATCCAAAACTTATCACTTATCACTCATCACTTATCACTCGATTACCTAACCTTAATATGCACTTCCCGTAGCTGTGCCTCGGTCACGTCGCCCGGCGCGCCCAGCAATAAGTCTTGGGCGTTGCCGTTCATCGGGAAAGCTACGACTTCGCGGATGCTTTCCTCCCCGCAAAGCAGCATAATGATGCGGTCCAGCCCCGGCGCCATGCCGGCATGCGGCGGTGCGCCGTAATGGAAGGCGCTGTAAAGGGCGGAAAACTTGGATTCGATGACTTCTTTAGAGTAGCCCGCGATGGCAAAGGCTTTTTCCATCACATCGGGACGGTGGTTGCGCACCGCTCCGCTCGACAATTCGACGCCGTTACATACGATGTCGTATTGGTAAGCCTTAATATCGAGCGGGTTTTTAGATTGTAGCGCATCCATCTCGCCCTGCGGCATCGAAAACGGGTTGTGCGTAAATTCGATTTTTCCCGTTTCCTCATTCTCGCCGAACATCGGGAAATCCACGATAAAACATAGCTCGAAAGCATCGTTTTTGATGAGGTTTAAGCGGTTCCCAAGCTCCGTTCTGATTTGCCCCGCCAGCTTATTGACCACTTTTATAGAGTCGCTGATGAAAAATACGGTGTCGTTAGGCTTTATGGACAATTCTTTTATCAACGCCTTTTGCTGCGCTTCGGATAAAAACTTGACGATCGGCCCCTTTAACGCGCCGTCCTCGGCTAAACTCAAGTATCCAAGCCCTTTCATGCCGATGGAAAACGCGTATTCCAGCATTTTCTCAAAAAACGACTTGCTTTGGAGCGCGCAACCGGGAGCGACGATGCCGCGCACCGGCTTGCCTTTAAACGCGGGGAATTCAACGCTTGCAAAGAATTCCGTTAAATCGGAAATGAGCAAGGGGTTGCGTAAATCCGGCTTGTCGGTGCCGTAGGCCAGCATCGCTTCGTCAAAGGGAATACGCTTAAAAGGGGCTTTAGACACTTTTTTATCCGAAAACTTTTTAAAAACCTTGCAGAGTACTTTTTCGGCGACGCTAAAAACGTCCTCTTGGGTGGCAAACGCCATCTCAAAATCCAATTGGTAGAATTCACCCGGCGAGCGGTCCGCGCGTGCGTCCTCGTCTCTAAAGCACGGCGCAATTTGAAAATACTTGTCAAAGCCGCTCACCATGAGTAGCTGCTTAAATTGCTGCGGGGCTTGCGGCAGCGCGTAAAACTTGCCCTTAAACTTGCGGCTGGGCACCAAAAAGTCCCGCGCACCCTCGGGCGAGGACGACGTGAGAATCGGCGTCTGGATTTCTAAAAAACCGAGCTTTTCCATCTCTTTACGCAAAAATGCGGTGACCTCGCTGCGCAAGACGATATTTTTGTGCACCGCGGGGTTTCTTAAATCCAAAAACCGGTATTTTAGCCTTGTTTCCTCTTTGGTGCTTTTTGAGGTGTCGATATCAAACGGCAAAAGGTGTGTCGACTCGCTTAACACCGTTAAGCTTTTGCCCTTAAGCTCAATCTCGCCCGTCGGGATTTTTTTGTTGACGGTGTCGGCGTCCCGCAACATCACTATCCCGAGGACGGAAATAACGCTTTCTTTGGGCGGCAATTTGGCCGCGACGTCCTCATGAATAACGACCTGCGTGATGCCGTAGTGGTCGCGAAGGTCAATAAAGGTGACGCCGCCGTGGTCCCGGACGGTATCTATCCACCCGGCAAGTTTTACCTGCTTGCCGATGTGTTTTACGGTCAATTCGTTGCAATGGTGTGTACGGTACATATATAGAAAAACCCCTAAAAAGTTTTACCTTTTTAGGGGTGAGTTGATGCCCACGGTGCCACCCTAATTGGCACGGAAAAAACCGTGCCCGCTCATTCAACATGGACTTTTACGTCTGTAAAGGCAAACGCGCGACGATGTTGCCGTTCCTAATACTCGCTTGCCGGGGCTTTCAGCCGCGTCCCCGGCTCTCTAAAAAGCTTTCCAAAAAGGAACAGGTTCGTCTATATGCGTAGTATAATCAAAAATAAAGATTCAAGTCAAGTATTTTTGAACTACTTTTTGCTTTTTCCTTTTTACTTTTTATTTTCCATATGATATACTGTTCTCATTCCATGCTGAAACTTACCCGCTACCTAAAAGGCTACGGCTTAATCACCGTCATCGCGCCGCTGTTAAAATTGCTCGAGGCGCTTTTTGAGTTGGCAATCCCCTTGATTGTGCGCCATATCGCGGACGTGTTGATTCCGGCGGGCGATATGAAAGGCGTATACCTATGGGGCGGCGCGATGCTGGGACTTGGTGCCGCGGGGTTTACCTTGGCGATTATCTCGCAGTATTTGGCGGCGCACTCCTCACTCGGCTACGGAACCAATTTGCGCAGAGATTTATACCGGCACGTAAACCGCTTCGGGTACGCGGAGCTCGACAAATTCGGTACGGCGTCGCTGATTACCCGCATCACCGACGACATCCGCCAAACGCAAATCGGCGTCTCGCAATTCATCCGCCTCGTGCTGCGCGCGCCCTTTATTTTAATCGGGGCAATCGTGATGGCGATAATCCTCGACCCGGTATCGGGGCTGATTTTTATCGGCGTCTCAATCGCCATCGGCACCGCGCTGTATTTTATTATGCGGCGCTCCGGCAAATTTTACCGCGTGATTCAACAGCAATTGGACGGTGTGGCGTTATTGACGCGCGAGAATCTGACGGGAACACGCGTCGTTCGCGCGTTTTCGCGCCAGGACGAGGAGAACGCCGATTTTACGAAAGCGGCGGGAAAATTGGCAAAAACCGGCGAAAAGGCCGGCGTGATTTCGAGCCTTTTAAATCCCCTCACCTATGTATTGATTAATATCGCGGTGCTGGCGATACTCTTTTTGGGCGGCAGCGCCGTAAACTCCGGGGATTTGGCGCGCGGCGATATTTTGGCGTTGGTCAATTATCTGTCGCAAATTTTGTTGGCGCTGGTGGTGTTTGCAAATTTGCTGATTACGTTTTCAAAAGCCGGAGCAAGCGCGAGAAGAATCAACGAGGTGCTGGAAACGGAACCAATTCTTCGCTTCCCGGAGGAAAGCGAAGGATTGGCAGTGGACAGTGGACAGTGGACAGTGGACAGTAAAGCAGATGAGGGGGGGGCTGATTGCAAAACCGTAGGGGTCGCCGTCCCCGGCGACCCGCAGCTAAAAAGCAATACTCGTTCCGGCGGGTCGCCGGGGACGGCGACCCCTACGAAAACTTCGAGTCCTTCACCGTTAACTCCAAAAATATCCCTCCGCTCCGTTTCGTTTGCCTACCCCGGCGACGCCGAGGACGACTTATCGGATATTTCGTTCGACCTGCATCCCGGGCAAACGCTGGGCGTCATCGGCTCGACGGGCAGCGGAAAAACGACGCTGGTCAACCTAATTTGCCGTTTTTACGACGCGCGGGACGGCCGGATTGAGATTGACAGGCGCGACATAAAAAGCTATCCAAAAGATACCTTGAGCGCCCTAATAGGCGTCGTGCCCCAGTCCGCCGTGCTGTTTTACGGCAGCGTGCGCGAGAACATGCAGCTAGGCAAAGCGGACGCGAGCGACACGGAGATTTGGGAGGCGCTTAGAACCGCGCAAAGCGAGGATTTTATAAAGGCCCTGCCGCAGGGCTTGGATACGGTGATTTTTCAAGGAGGGAAAAACCTCTCCGGCGGGCAGCGCCAACGGCTCACCGTCGCGCGCGCACTAGTCAAAAACCCGGAAATCCTTATCTTAGACGACGCCTCCAGCGCGCTGGATTACGCAACGGATGCAGCGTTGCGCAAAGCGCTAAGGAGTCGGCAGTTTTCAGTTGGCAGTTTTCAGCTTTTAGAGGATGATAGTTTAACGAAAAACGAAAAACGAAAAACGCACGACGCTGCAGCAAAGCCGCAAAAATATACCGGTCGCATATTTTTAACCAAAGCGGGGAGCAAAGCGACGCGAGAAAACGTCGGAGGGGATTTTGAGCAGCAACTCGTAGGGGTCGATTTACAAATCGACCCGAAAACCACGCCGAAAGCCGACGGGTCGATTTGTAAATCGACTCCTACGGATAACAACGCCCCCCATCCTTCCATCATTCCTAATTCCTCATTCCTAATTCCTAATTCACCCCCCTCCCCCCTCACCGTCATCATGGTATCCCAACGCGCCGCCTCCCTAAAAGGCGCAGACCTTATCCTTGTGCTCGAGGACGGAAAATGCGCGGGGCTGGGAACGTACGCGGAATTGAGGGAAGGGTGCGAAATTTTTAAAGAGATATGTGTTAGCCAGGAGGGAGGATCAACGAAAAACGAAAAATGAAAAACGAAAAACGTCGGATGATGGCATTGAAGAAAACTAAGACAATTACTTGGAACAAAAGAAAGAATGTTTTGAACTTTTAAACACTTATCCCTCGTTTTTCGTTTTTCATTTTTCGTTTTTCGTTTTTCGATAAAAAAATTGTGAAGTCTCCCTATAAAAAGCTATCCTCGCTCCCTCAAAACGAGAGCGAGACGCCGGACAAAGCCGCAATGCCGTCAAAAAAAGTATTTAGGCGGATTGTCGGCTACATGCGGCCGCATTTGTGGCTGATGCTTTTTGCGTTGCTTTTAACGATGGGCCAAGTTGCGGCGACGCTGGCCGTGCCCGCGTTTATCGGAAGAGCCTTGGATGCGTTGGCAGGAGAGGGCGGCGTGGAAACCGCAAAACTGCTTGCCTCAATCGGGGTTTTGGGCGCGTTGACGGCTGCCGTGTTTGTGTGCCAGTGGCTGTCGAGCATTTTTCAAAACCGCATCTCGTTTTATACCGTGCGCGACGTTCGCATAGACGCCTTTAAAAAACTAAACCGCGTGCCGATTGCTTACATTGATTCCCATCAAAACGGCGATATCATGAGCCGCATCAGTAACGATGCCGAACAGGTTTCGGACGGATTGATTCAAGGCTTTACGCAATTATTTACGGGCGTCGTTACGGCGGCCGGGACGATTGTGTTTATGCTGATGCTGAATGTCCCGATTGCCGTGGTCGTTATTATTATTACGCCGCTCAGCTTAACCGTCGCGTGGGGCTTGGCAAAAATCACCTATACGCTGCACCGCAAGCGCGCCGAAAAGCTCGGCGAATTGTGCGGATTGTGCGAGGAGTATTTAGGAAACCAAAAGGTAGTTAAGGCGTTTAATTACGAGGCGGAGGCCGAAAAACGCTTCAACGTCCTCAACCTCGGACTTAAAAAGTTTTGGCTGAAGTCAATGTTCGTCTCCAGCCTCACCAACCCCGTCACCCGCCTTTTAAACGCAATCGTCTACGCGGTGGTCGCCGTGATGGGCGCTTTGGCCGTCATCGAGGCGAACGCGGCGGTCGCGGCGGGAACGGCCGCGGCCGCGGCATTTACCATCGGCTCGCTGTCGGCGATGCTGGCGTACGCGCACCAATACGCCAAGCCCTTTAACGAAATTACGGGCGTCGTCACGGAGCTGCAAAGCGCGTTCGCCGCCGCCCGCCGCGTATTTAGCGTGATTGACGCGGAAGAAGAAAGCGGCGAAGCGGGGATGGCGGAATTAAAGGACGTTAAAGGTGCGGTAAGCGCACAAGGCGTTGCATTTAGTTATTCGCCGGAAAAGCCGCTCATCAAAAACTTTAACATCGCAGTTTTTCCGGGGCAAAAAATCGCCATCGTCGGCCCGACGGGCTGCGGAAAAACAACCTTAATCAACCTGCTAATGCGCTTTTACGACGTGCAAAAGGGTGTAATCGCCGTCGACGAAACCGACATAAAAGCCGTAACGCGCGGGAGCTTACGGCGCAATTACGGCATGGTGCTGCAAGAGACCTGGCTGTTTGAGGGCACGGTTCACGACAACATCGCCTACGGAAAATCCGACGCAACCCGCGACGAGGTGATTGCGGCGGCACGCCAAGCCCGCTGCAACGGATTTATAAAAAGGCTTCCCGAGGGCTACGACACCATGATAACCTCGGATGGGGCCAACCTAAGTCACGGCCAAAAGCAGCTCATTTGCATCGCGCGCATCATGCTGACGCTTCCCGCCATGCTGATACTAGACGAGGCGACCAGCTCCATCGACACGCGCACGGAAAAACGCGTGCAAACCGCTTTCTCGCGCATCATGCAGGGGCGCACCAGCTTTATTATCGCCCACCGCCTTTCCACCATCCAAGACGCCGACGCCATACTCGTTATGAACGACGGTGACATCATCGAAACCGGCACGCACACCGAGCTTTTGGCGGCGGGCGGGTTTTATGCGAACTTATATCATTCTCAGAACCTGTACACATGATTTTTATATGATTTTAATTTGAAACATCTATTTATCCCTTTACTTAATAGATACAAAATGATATTCTAAATCAGTTTAGAATATATGATGGAATCTGAAAAAAACAGGAGGCCGACCTTTATGCCGAATTACTCAAAAGAATACACCGTATTGATCGCGGACGACGACGAGTCCAGTCTCGTCATCCTGTCCGGCATTTTGTCGCCCCGGTACCATATCCTGACGGCTTCCGGCGGCGCACAAGCGCTGCAAGCCGCCCGGGAGCATTCACCGGACCTTATTTTGCTGGACGTCGTTATGCCAAAAATGGACGGCTTTGAAGTTTTGAGGATGCTGCAGGAATCCGACGCGACGAATAAAATCCCCGTAATCTTTATTACGGGCTTATCCGACCCCGACAGCGAGGAAAAAGGGCTGTCGCTGGGTGCGGTGGACTATATCATAAAGCCGTTCAACCAGGCCGTGGTTAAGGCGCGGGTAAACACCCAGATTAAGCTCCTCGGCCATATGCGCGTCATCGAGCAAATCGGGCTCATCGACCCGCTGACCAACATCGCCAACCGCCGCGGCTTTGAGGAGCGTTTTGGCGAGGAATGGTTCCGGGCGCGTCGGGAGGGGCTACCCCTGAGCCTGTTGATGCTGGATTTGGATTGGTTTAAGGAATACAACGACGCGTTCGGACATCCGCAGGGCGATTTGGCTTTGGCGGCGGTTGCACAAACGTTAAGCGAGGAATTAAAGCGTTCCTCGGACTTTGCCGCGCGGTGGGGCGGCGAGGAATTTATCGCGCTGCTGCCTAATTTGGACCAAAAAGGCGCTTGGGAGGTTGCCAACCGCCTGCGCACAAAAGTAGCCGCGCTGGCAATCCCCGGCGACAACGGCATAGAAACCTCTATCACACTGAGCATCGGCGTGCACACCGTCGTCCCCACCACCGACATTTCCATCGGCGATTCTATCAAAAAGGCGGACAAAGCCCTGTACAAGGCAAAAGAAACCGGCCGCAACAAGGTGGCCGTAAGCGAGTAAGCGGGCGTGCGGACGCGCGAGTGAGTGAAGGGCGAAGGGACGGGAGTGTTCGAGTGATCGGATGGACGACGCTTAAGCGCCGCACTATATCCAACTCGCCCGTAGGGGCCGCTCTCACGTGCGGCCCGCCTAAATCCAAATCGCATACAATGTGGTGCCGTTGGGCGCGGAGTTAACATTCGCCGCCGTGTAAACGGCAGAACCACCCAAAGTAGCCGCCCAACCATCAAAGGTGTAACCCTCGCGGTAAGGGGCTTTAATGCCGTTGGATGCAGAGGGATATGAAATACTTGCAGCGGATTTCGTGAAAGAAACCACATATGTTTTATCCGCCGACAGTGTACATCCCCATACCACAGGACGGTTTGAAGAATTCCAATAATTCCAATTGCTCGGGTTATTCGCCGGTTCGACATAAAGGGTCAATTTGCTGCAATAAGCAAACGCATAATCGCCGATATTTGTTACGGAAGACGGTATTGTAACACTCGTTAGATTACAAGAATCATTGAATGCGCCATTCCCAATGTTTGATAAACTATTTGAGAACGTAATACTTACTAATCCGACACAAGAGTTGAACGCATAATTGCCGATGCTTGTAATACTTGGAAGCGCAATATTCGTTAGACTGCAACAACCTGCAAATGCACTATTCCCAATGTGTGTCACGCCATCTGTCGTCGTAATGCTCGAAAGTCCCTGGCAATTAGCAAACGCAGCAGTCCCGATACTCGTTACGTTGTTCGACATGGTAATATTTGAAACATAACATTGGTAAAACGCATAATCCCCAATGCTGGCTACGTCATTTGGCAACACAATGCTCGAAAATTCGTTTTTGTCGCCAAATGCCCAATCGCCGATACCGGTAACATAATCCGGAACAACGCTGTTGTTAAAGCCGGCTATTAAAACATTATCCCACTTTCGTATCAAGCAGTTCCCGTCGGATTTATATACTGCATTCCCGTTTGCCACCTTAAGGCTTTCTAAGCTATTACACCCGCTGAACGCAGTATTTGCGATCTCAGTCACGCTGTTGGGGATTGTTATACTGGCTAAGCTAGAAGCCCCATGGAACGCATAGTCACAGATGCGGGTTATATTGGAATTCTTTTCAAACACAACTCTCTCTGGACTGGGAACCGCATAACAATGGAAAGCGCTGCAGGCGATTTCCGTTACAGGCAAACCATTGTAAAACGCCGGAATATAAACCGTGCTATAATAGTTTAACCAATCCCAATCTCCCCTTACCGAATAAGAATCGCCCGACAAAGTCAGCACGTAAACTAATTTGGGGGTAGCCGTGAAAACGCTAATCTTTGACGCATAACTAACCCAACTCGAAAAAGGGTCTTGGTAAGCCGACAGGCTGCCGTCCGGAACAAAAATTTCTAACCAATCGGAGCAGTTATCAAACACGCCGTAGCCTAATGTGGTTATAGGTTGAATGGCGCTCGAAAAATATCTTTCGACATAAACATCTAGCAAATCCTGACAACCGTAAAAAG
>WQYM01000068.1 GCA_009781235.1 Bacillota bacterium | reverse complement strand
ATTTGTCGCTGGCAATAAGGTCGTACACATTGACCTGAGCGCTCGGAATTGTTTTAACGTAAGGGATGTTTTTTGCGGCGCGCACTACGCTTTCGCTTTCGCCTTCCACAATCAACAGGATTTTGGGTAACGCTTTACTCTCCTTTTCGACCTGCTTACCCTCCGCGTCGGTAGCGATATGCGTTTTGATATTCAGCTTAAAGGCCTCAAAAACAGCTGCCATCTCTTTGGTTTTAGCCTCGGCCAGCTTAATTTCGTCGAGCACTAAGAGCTTGTCCTTGGCCACTTTGTCGGAAAGAGCGCACACGAGCGCAGCGCGTTTTTGCTGCTTATTGATTTTTTGCGAAAAATCACGGGGCTTGGGCGCGAAAACGACGCCTCCGCCGTCCCATTGAGGGGAGCGGATGGAGCCTTGGCGCGCGCGCCCGGTTCCCTTTTGACGCCACGGCTTGATGCCTCCGCCGCGCACCTCGGTACGCGTGAGGGTGCTTTTGGTGCCTTGGCGTTTGGCGTTTTGTTGGGCAACGATGACTTGGTGTACGAGCGGCTCGTTAAAGCCGGCCGCGAATACCGAGTCGTCCAACGTAACGGAGCCTTTTTTAACTCCGGATTGATTGTAGAGATTGACGTTAGCCATTGTTTAATCCTCTTTATAGGGGTTTGACGTGCCCATTTACAACTGACAATTTGCAATTTACAAATTATTGATACAGCGTTTTCGAAACAAAGCTATGTCCTTTTGCTCCAAGCTGTTTCCCGAGCATACCGCTTACAACTCATCACTAATTTGTAAATTGTAAGTTGTAAATTGTAAATTACTTTTTCGCGGCTTCCTTTACCGTAACCAATCCGCCCGCCGGCCCCGGTATCGCGCCCTTGATCAGCAGCACGTTGCGATCGGTATCCACTTTGACGATGCGCAGATTTTGGACGGTAACGTTGTCGTGGCCGTAGTGGCCGGGCATTTTCATTCCTTTAATAACGCGGCCGGGGGTTGAACGCGTGCCCATAGAGCCCTTTTCGCGTACGCAAGGCCCCGTTCCGTGCGTTTCCTTCAGCCGTTGCTGGTTGTGGCGCTTAATCGACCCTGCAAAGCCGTGCCCCTTAGAAACGCCGCAAACGTCCACAAAATCGCCTTTTGCAAAAATATCGCATTTTACGTCCGCACCGACCTCCAATTTGTCGCAGTTCGGCAGGCTTAATTCCCTTAAATACTCCCGCGGAGTCTGTTTTGCCTTTTTAAATACGCCGGCCTCGGGCTTATTGAGCTTGTCGGTTTTATCGTCGCCGAACGAAAAGACCGCCGCGACGTACCCGTCGCGCTCAACGGTTTTTCGGCGGATGACCTTCATAGGCCCCGCTTCGATCACCGTAACCGGAATCATAATGCCGGTTTCGTCGAAGACTTGGGTCATCCCAAGCTTTTTTCCTAGTATTGCCTTTTCCATGGTGTGTACAAACTCCGTTTGTGAATGAGGAATTAGGAGTAAGGAGTGAGGAATTGTGGATGTCGGCTTTTTGTGACTGTGACATTGCACCTAATTACCGGCAACGCAATCAAAACCTTCATTCCTAACTCCTAATTCCTAATTCCTAACTGTGAGCCTTCGCTACTTTGGTCGGGCGCGAAGAACCGGCGCCCTATAACTTAATCTGAATATCCACGCCCGCGGGCAAATCCAGCTTCATCAGCGAATCGACCGTCTTTGACGAGGGGCTGTAGATGTCAATCAGGCGCTTGTGCGTGCGCTGCTCAAACTGCTCGCGCGAATCCTTATATTTATGCACCGCGCGCAAAATGGTAATCACCTCTTTGTCGGTCGGAAGCGGCAACGGGCCGGACACCTTGGTTCCGGTTCTTTTGGCGGTTTCCACAATCCGGGCTGCGGACTGATCGAGCAGCTCGTGGTCGTACGCCTTTAATTTAATCCTGATTTTCTGACTGGACATCTGGGTGCTTTTCCTCCGGAAAATTTCGACAACTCGGTCGTGTGTGCCTTTTTGACAGGCATTAAAAATCCGCACTCCTTCAGCGCGAACTTTTATATGATATCAAATCTAAAAATAAAAGTCAACGGTTTTTTGCAAGTTTTTTAGCCATATTTAAAAAGAATCGCAAAAGAACCGCAAAAATCACGTGAGGGAGGGTCGGCGCACATAATATACGGATGAATTTGCCGATTCTTATCACTGCCGCGCTTGTCTCGGTAGACGCTTTTTTTGTGGGAATATCGCTCGGCGCACAAAAACGGCCGAAGCTGCGCCACCTGCTTTCTATCGTGGCAATCGTTTTTGCGGCTTGCTCCGTCGCTTTTTGGATTACAAGCGCCCTCCGCTCCTTTATCAGCTTTGACATCTCAAGGGTTGCCGGCTTTATTTTTTTGCTGCTCGGGCTGCGCGCGCTGACGGCAAAAAATCCGGCGTCGGAAGAAAGGGGCGGACGCCTTCTCACGGCTAAAAACGATGCGGCGCAATCCGGAACGGCTTGGCGCGGCATTATCGGTTTCGGCTTGTTGGTGTCTATCGACGGGGTCGTCGCCACGGCGGCTTTAACCGTCGGGCAAGCGGACGCCGCAATCGTTCCGTTTATAATCGCGGCAACGCATTTGCTTTTTATTACGGCCGGAAGCAGTCTGGCGCAAAGAGTACGCTTGGCGGGGAAAATGCAAAACCTCATTTCCGCTTCCAGCCTGTTTTTGATTGCCTTTTTCCGGCTTTTTGAGCTCGGCAGCGGATGAGGGACGGCGGACGGTCCATCGGCCGCACATAACTTGTCCGTGCCCCTCATACGTTATAGCGTATGGGAAAAATCTGGACAATCCTTATGGCCTCGTCCCTTGCCGCGCTGCTGATTGCAAGTCCGGGCACGGCGGTGACGGCAATGACGAAGGGCAGCTTGGATGCAGTGAATTTAGCAATCCGGCTTTGCGCGCTGTACGCGTTGTGGCTCGGATTTTTTTCGATATTGGAAAAAACGGGGATTTCGAACCGGCTTGCGAAGCTTTTGCGCCCCGTGGTGAAATTTCTGTTCCCTGGGTCGTCCGCCGAAACGAGTAAATTCATCACAATGAACATGAGCGCGAATATGCTGGGCTTGGGGAACGCCGCGACGCCGATGGCAATCCGGGCGATTAAAAGCATGGACGTGGGCAGCGCAAAAGCGAGCATCAACATGATTATGCTGATCGTCATTTCCTCGACGAGCCTGCAACTGCTGCCAAGTACGGTCATCGGAATGCGCGCTGCGCACGGCTCGGTAAATCCCGCGGATTTTATCGTCGCCGGAATTATCGCAACGGTCGTTTCGACGATGGTGGGGATTTGTTTGGTGAAGGGGTATGCGGGGATTGTGAAGAAAGTAAACGAAAAACGAAAAACAAAAAACAAAAAACGATTGTCTTTTTCGACACGAAATACCACAAGCAACAACGATTAATCACAGCGCTAATAACAAACTCTCGTTCAATCCATCATCCGCCGTTTCTCGTTTTTCGTTTTTCATTTTTCGTTATGTCCATATTTACCTCTTACATAATCCCCGTGATATTCCTCACGGTGCTCATCCTGTCGCTTGTCAAAAAAAAGAACGCGTATACCGGCTTTTTGGACGGCGCACGCTCGGCGGTCGACTTAATGGCAGGGGTGTTCCCCTACCTTTTGACGATTATGGTGGCGGTGGAAATTTTTCGCCAAAGCGGCGTCGCAGGATACCTGGCGGGCTTTTGCGCGCCCGCGTTGAATTTGGTGGGAATCCCGAAAGAGCTGACCGAGCTGATTTTAATCCGGCCGCTGTCGGGCGCCGGCGCCATCGGCGTGCTTGAAAATGTGTACACGGCCTACGGGGCGGACACTTACATCGGCCGCTGCGCATCCGTCATATACGGCTCGAGCGAAACCGTTTTTTATATCGCGACGATTTATTTTTCGCAATCCAACGTAAAACGCCTCGGCCCCGCAATCCCGTTCGCACTGATTTCTACCTTCATCGGCTGCATCGCAGGCTGCTTTGCCCTGCGCTTCCTTTAGTGTCAAAAGAGAATGTACCCCCGTGTCTAGTGACCCGGTCACTAGACACGGGGGTACATTCTCTTTTAATCTTTTAATACAATTCCTTTTTCACCGCAGTCAGCGCCGATAAAATCACGTCGTCCATGTCGTAATATCGGTACTCGGCAAGACGGCCGCCGAAAACCACGCCTTTCTCTTTTTCCGCATCTGCGAGTTTTTTGTATTCGGCGTACAGCGCGTTGTTACGGGCGTCGTTAATCACGTAGTACGGCTCGTTATTAGAAATAGGGGCTCGGGGCTCGGGGTTCGGGATTCGGGATTCGGGGGTCGGGGATAAGGCATCAAGGCACAAGACACAAGGCACAGGTAATGGATTATGACCCCTAAACTCCGCCGGGTATTCCTTGGTGACGACCGTAACGGGGCTTTTGGCGGCGGGGCGGAAGTGCTTATGCTCGATCACGCGGGTGTAGGGCGGGGCGAAATCGGTGTAGTTGACGACGGCGACACCCTGATAGTTTTCGCACTTTAGCGTTTCGGTCTCAAAGCTGAGCGAACGGTATTCAAGCGCGCCTAATTTAAAATCAAAATACTCGTCCACGCGGCCGGTGAATATGATTTTGTCCGCAACGCCGCAAAACGCTTCCCTATCCGCAAAAAAATCCGAGTTGCGCTTTACCTCAATTCCGTTAAACAGCCGCTCGAATAACGCCGCATAGCCGTCCTCCGGAATCCCTTGATAGCGGTCGGTGAAATAATTGTTGTCAAAGGCAAGGCGGAACGGCAAACGACTGATGATAAACGGCGGAAGTTCACGGGCATCCCTCCCCCACTGCTTTTCGGTATATCCCTTAATCAGCGTCTCAAAAATGTCGCGCCCGCAAAGCGTCAGTGCCTTTTCCTCCAAATTCTTCGGCTCCGTAATGTGCCGGTACGCCGCGCGCTGTTCGTCTAATTTCGACTCCGCTTCCTCCGGCGTACGCACACCCCACAGCGCATAAAACGTGTTCATGTTAAACGGCAAATTATACAGCTTGCCGCGATAGGAGGCAATCGGCGAATTGACAAAATTATTAAAGCGCGAAAAACGGTTGACGTATTCCCAAACGTCTTCGTAGTCGGTATGAAAGATGTGCGCGCCGTAGAGGTGTACGTCTATCCCGTCGCGCATCTCGCTCGCGCAGTTGCCGCCGATGCGCGGGCGCTTGTCGATTACCAGCACCTTTTTGCCCTTGTCCGCAGCTTCGCGCGCGAACACCCCGCCAAATAGGCCTGCCCCGACAATCAAATAGTCGTATCCGTTCATAAATTAGCTCTCCGATGTGCACCTATTTCTTTATACAGACGCACATATCTATCATATTTTGACCTAATTATATCAAATCCGATTTATTAAGTCAAATGTCTACATATTGTGTTCAGTACCGTCAAAAACACAATATATTGTGATTGCAGCCAAAAAAACGTAACGCAAAGTAACGCAGAGTAACGCAAAGTAACGCGCATCTCGTCACAACTGCATAAAAGTAATATTACAAAGTCCTCGCATTAATTGACATTTTTCGTAAAATCCTTTACAATTGCTCCTATCTTAGACGCGATGCCGTTTTGGTGCAAACGCGCCTACAAGATTAAGGAAAGCTTTATATGAACCAACAACTTTGGAAAGAAACTCCGGTCGAATTACAAGGAGATTTGCGTGACATGGATCATACGGTAAGCCGAATGCTTACCCATCTTGCAATTTTTCCGCACCGTAAGGGGCACGCCTTTATTAAGGACGGCGTATTGCACTTAATCGCCCTGTTTGCCAGGGGAGAAAACTCCGGCGGCGATTTATATCGGCGCCTTGCGCTTTGGCACCATTGCACGCCGCGCGCGGCGGAAAGCAGCATAAGGAGCGCAATTAAGGCGGCGCAAAACTTGGGCGCAGCAGAACGTCTCAATCAACTATTCGGGATTGTGGTTTCGGATAAGTCCTATCCGCTTTCCAACTTGCAATTCATTTCACTGTTGGCACAGTACTGTTATTACCTTGAGCCGAGAGCCAGGGGGTAGGGGTTAGTGACAAGTGATAAGTTAGGGATAATTGCGGCTGGGTACAGTAAAAATGTTCTTCTTTTCCTAAGGAACAACAGACATTTGCTCATATTCGTACGCGCACTTATCCTAAACTTATCACTTATCACTTATCACTTATCGCTTCCCCATCCCCTACCCCCTACATGCCTCCGTCGACGCCCAACACCTGTCCCGTAATGTAGCCGGCTTCGACGGATGCCAAAAATAAAATGGCGGCGGCGACCTCTTGGGGCGTTCCAGCGCGATTCATGGGGACGGTTTTAAAAAATCCCGCGCGCTCGGAAGCCGACAAGCCCCGGTTCATATCAGTGTCGATAAAGCCCGGCGCGACGGCATTGACGGTAACGAAGGAAGGCGCAAGCTCACGGGCGAGCGCCTTGGTTAAGCCCGCAAGGCCCGCTTTTGCCGCCGAGTACAGGACTTCCATGCTCGCGCCCGTTTTGGCAAACACCGACGAAAGGTTAATTATACGCCCAAAGCCCGCGCGCACCATATCCGGCGCATAGACACGGCTGACGCCGATCGCGCTTTTTAGGTTAGCGGCAAGCACGGCCTCCGTCGATTCTGGGCTTTCCTCACAAAACAGCTTTCTGTGCGCAACGCCCGCATTGTTGACCACCGTATCGACAAAGCCGAACGTTTTTTTTGTTTCGCCGTACATTTTTTCGACCGCCGCCTCGTCGGCAACGTCGCAGGCGTACGCGCACACGAACTTCCCTTCCGCTTGCAACTCCGCGACGATTTTTTCCGCTAAATCGGCGGATTTTTTATAGCAAAAAGCAACGCGGTAGCCCGCCCGGGCGAACGCATACACCGCGGCTTGTCCGATTCCGCGCGTCCCGCCGGTGACGAGCGCCGCGCGGTAAGGGGGGGTACTTTGTGTAGGGGTTTGCATAATAGTTCTCCGTTTATAAATGATAAATGATGAATGATAAATTGTGGATGGGGTTTTAAGCGGTTTTCAAATAAATCATCCGCCATTTATCATTCATCATTTATCATTTATCATTACTTCAAGTTGTCCGGCAAATCATTTTCAAACAATATCACCTTATTAGCGCCGTGAATCATGCCCAATTTTTGCATCGCCTCGCCAAGGGAGGCGCATAAAATAATCCGTTCCTCGCTCATGCCCGCCTCGAGCGCGCCTTTTTTAATCCGGGCGCCGCGCGAGGAATTCAGGATTGCGTAATCGCACGCGCCCGCCATCGCCCGGCCAAATTCCGTATTGGCGGCTTCTTCTTCCGCGCCAAGCTCCACGAGGCCGGGCGTAACGACGATGCGCGTGCCGGCAAATCCCGCCAACACCTCCAGCGCGTTTTTTGCGCCGTCCAAATTGGCGTTATACGCGTCGTCAATCACCACCGTATCGCCTTGCTCAATCAGCTCTAAGCGGTGCGGAACGGGCTTTAATTCTTTCACCGCCGCCGCGATTTCCTCTAAAGCCACACCCATTTCCAGCGCCACCGCCGCACACAGCGCGATTTGCGCGGGGATGTGCTTGCCCAGCAGCGAGGTTGTCATTAGGGCGGAAGCTGTCACGGGGTCGGGCTTGCTGACAGCGGGAGCAAGGGTTTCGGAGTGCCCGGGAGAATCATTCGCTGTCAGTAAGCCTGACCCCGTGACAGTTATTAACCGAAATTCCGTACCGGCTTTAGAGAAAGTCGCATCCGAATACATTACGACTGCGCCAACTTTTTCATCCATATTTGTAATTTGTAATTTGTAATTTGCAATTTGACTTTGTGCGCCCGTTATGACTTTCGCTATCCCGCATTGCCCGAACATCTCCGCCGCGCCCGCGCTGTCGCCGTTAAAGAACGCGCGCCCCGATTTGGACAGGCTTTCAATAAGCTCGTATTTTGTCTTAAATAGGTTCTCAGCGCTTTTAAACGTCTCTAAATGTTGGTTGCCGATGCCGGTAATCACGCCGTATTGCGGTTTGACTAAGCGGCAAAGCTCCGCGATGTCGCCGACGTATCGCGCGCCCATCTCCGCGATAAACACCTCCGTGTCCGATGTGAGCGACTCCCCCACCGTTTTAGCGATGCCCATCGGCGTGTTATAGCTTTCGGGCGTTGCCAAAACCTTGTACTTTTTAGAAAGCATCGCCGCCAGCATGTTTTTTGCGGTCGTTTTGCCGAAGCTGCCCGTAATGCCGATTTTGACAAGACCCGGGTTCGCCGCCAACGCCTTGGACGTTTTTTTCTTAAAGCAGTTTTGGATTAATTTTTCGACCGGGAGCAAAATGTAATGCGCCAAAGCCACGGTAAAGGGGATTAAAAAAAACGCGAGGGCGGCAAAGGCGTAATAGGTCGCGGCAAAGCCGTCGCCGAAATTAACGGACAGCGGGATTCCCAAGGCGAGCAAGCCGAAAACAAGCCCGCCGTTTAGAATGCACGTAACCGTCGCCAGCCTTCGGATGCGCCAGGTATGCTTGAGCGGCGTTTTTTGCCGGCCGGACTTTCGGCTTATGACGGTAAACAACACCCCAAGCAGAAGAAATATGAGCATCCCGAAATAAAACGCCCACGCAAATGCCGAAAAGCACGCCAAATACACCGCCATACCCGCACCGGAAAGAAATGCCAGCGCAAAAAAACGCGCCGCATAATCGAACTTACTCGCCTTAAACCACGCCGAAACCCCTTTCATCCTATAAGACGAAAGCTGCAGCATTTGGAACATCTTATAGCTTGCCGCAGTTAAAACAACTGCAGCCAAAACGATGAAAACGATGCGGATAATGAGGTCGGGCATGGGGGGCTCCTTTTAGTCGCAGTGAAAAGTGAAAAGTGAAAAACTAAGGATGTTTTTTATTGTACCATACTTAATAAATATCCGCAACTCTTCACTTTTTGTTTTTCACTTTTCACTGTCAATAAATGCGTTGAGTATGGCATAAAATTCTTCGGGGCTGTCCAAAAACGAGTAGTGCCCCGCGTCCTCCAGTACAACCAAACCGCTGCCGGGGATTTTGCGGCGCATTTTTTTTGCCATGTACAACGGCGTGTCGCGGTCGTTCCGGCCCCAAACCAGCAGCGTAGGGCATTGGATTTTGGGCAAGTGCCGGTCTAAATGCGTGTTGACGACCCGCACAAAAACGGGCTTCATGAATTCGGGCAGTGCCTTATAATCGGCCGAGCCCGCGCTTTTCGGCGCGTGGCCGAAACGCTTTTTGAGTTTATACCAAAATACCTTTATTCGGTACTTAAGCCCGCGTCTCGGCTTTACGCCCGCCGCGTCTGTCAGGATGAGCTTTTGAATTCGGAGATCGGGGCTCGGGGGACGGGATTCTGTGGTTGGGTATAAGGTATCAAGGCATAGGGCACAAGGCATAGGTAATGGATTACGCATATCACCGATACCTGCGCCTTGTGCCTTGATACCTGTGCCTTTTTCGGGACTCGGGACTCGGGATACAAATCCATCTTCTTTCAACCGACAACTGATAACTGACAACTGACAACTCTCTTGAGCCGCCAAAATAATCGCGATGCGGCCGCCGAAGCTGTGCCCTAAAAGGTTTATCCGGGTCAGGCCGAGTTGTCCTAAAAAATCCCGCACCGCTCCAGCGTATTCGAAAATCCCAAAGTGCCCGGGCGGCGGGTCGGAAGAACCGAAATACGGCAAATCCGGCATCACGACGCTTTTACCGGCGGCAACCAAACAATTATATATGCCGCGCATGGTGTCCGTGCTTGCGCCCCAGCCGTGTAGCAGCACCGTCGTGTCTGGTCCGTTACCCTCGAATCTTTCGTAAGATAGCTGGAGGCCGTTGACGGTGAGGCACATGGGAGCTCCTTCGTCGCAACGAAAAACGAAAAATGAAAAACGAAAAACGTCGGACGGTATTTTTTATTCGAAAAAATTGTTTGAGAATATCGAAGAACGGGGTTAAAAAGAGGCTGAAATACACCTTTGGCGACATTCGTTTTTCGTTTTTACTTTTTCATTATTACTGCGTCCCTGCCCTCTCCATAGTAATTCTTGCGGACCGAAATTCTTTCGAACCCATGCTTTTCATACAGCGCGATTGCAGGCGCGTTCAATGCGCCGACTTCTAAAAATACGGTTCTTGTCCCCTTTGCCCCGGCATCCGACCGCAGGGCGTTTAAGAGCTGATCCGCGATTCCTTGGCGCCGGAAGGCTTCGGCGACGGCAATGTATTCGATTTCCGCCTCAAGCCCGGCGTGCTTTATACAGCCAAAGCCAACGATATTCCCGTCCCGCTCGTCCGCGTAAAACGAATATAGGGGGTCGGCGAGCGCGGCTTGAAACATTTCTAACGTCCACGGGTGGTGCGTGAAGCTTTCTGTCTCAATCGCGGCGATGGCAGCAGCGTCATCGGGAGTTGCAATGCGTATCATGGGTGCTCCTTTTACTTTTCACTTTCCACTTTTCACTTTTCACTTTTCACTCTTCACTGAAAGCCGGAAGCTTTCCTCCGCCTGGCTTTGGCGCACATACAGCGGAACGGCTTGGCAATAATCCACCGCGCCGCGTTTTTTATAAGCATTTATCGCCGCCAAAATCAATGCGGAACCGTCGGTTTTTTGCGGTGCAATCGGATAACCGAGCGGCAAAACAAGCTTTTCCATGGCGGCGTCGGGGCAGATTATGGCATTGTCCCGGTGTGAATCAGAGTTGGCGGGCAGCGCGCTTGATAACGCGTGGCCTGCGGGTTTTGGCGGATTGCCATCCGCCCCTACGACGGCGGGGCCACACCCGACGGCGGGGGCAAGCCCGACGACGGGGGCAAGCCCGACGACAGGGGCAAGCCCGACGACGGGGGCAAGCCCGACGACGGGGGCAAGCCCGACGACGGGGGCAAGCCCGACGGCGGGGGCAAGCCCCCGCCCTACGATAAACTCTGCAATCTGCGCGCAGCGAATCGACACAGGTAGCTCTATGCAATTGCGGCTTTCGTCAAACACGGCGACATACGCCCAACCGTTCGACGCATCGGACAGGGTTATTAACTTATGTGCCGTCGCCTGATCCCTGATCTCTGACCCCTGATCCCTGACCCCTGACCCCCGATCCCTGACCCCTGACCCCTCATTATATGACAAAACCTCCGCGTACGTTACGGGCACGAGCCTTACGCCCGTAAACTGCGCGAGCGCCCTTGCCGCGGTGAGCCCGATGCGGATGCCCGTAAACGAACCGGGACCTGTTACAACGGCAATAAAATCCAGCTCCGACGGTAGCATTAGTGCCTCGCAAAGCAAGGCATCGATAAACGGCATAAGCACGGAGCTCGCCTTTTTAAACTCCGCGTCCGTTCGGGCGAAAACCTTTCCGTCCGCATATACCGCGGCCTCCACCGCCGCGCCCGCCGTATTGATAGCTAAAAATTTCATAGTCACTTTTAACTTTTCACAACGATTTCCCGCTCGGTTTCGCTGATCGATCGAATCGTAACCGACGTAACCTTTCTGCCAAAAAAAAGCTCCGCGATGTTCTCGTGCCACTCGACGCACGATACGGTATCTGACGCGCCGATCGCCTCATAAAGCCCGGCTTCTATCGCCTCTGCCGTGTTTTTTAGGCGGTACGCGTCGATGTGGCACAGCGTTAAGCCTTTGAGGGTTTTGTATTCGCGCGCGAGCTGGAACGTCGGGCTAAGCACTTCTTCGGTTACGCCAAGAGCGGCCGCGACGCCTTTTACAAACACGGTTTTGCCCGCGCCCAAAAACCCGCTCAACAATACGATGCTACCGCCGGCCAACGTTTTTGCCAAGGCGGCTCCCGCTTCAAAGGTATCCACTTCCGATCGGCTCAACTGTATCATGGATACATTATATCATGCCCCGCATATTTTTTCAAGCTATTTAAACGAATAACGAATAACGAAAAATGAAAAACGAGGGATATGTGTTTGAAGGTTCAAATTGCTGGTTTTTTTGTTCCACGCACTTTTATTGTTTCAATTATAAAGTTTCGTCCGACGTTTTTCGTTTTTCGCCATAATCCCATCCGTCGCTATTCGCTATTCCCTATTCGCTAGCCTAAACGCCGGCATCGGACTTACCTTGTGCAGGTTCATTTTGTGAAGCTTGTCTATCCGCTCTTTTACCCCCGCATCCCCGCAAACTCCTTCCCGGATGTAGCGGTCTAAAACCGCGTAACTAAAACCTAAGTTTTCCTCGTCTGCCTTGCCGCTAAGCCCGTCAATCGGCGTTTTGTCCACAAACCGCGACGGCAGCCCCAATGCACGGCCGACCGCTTTAACCTCGGTGACAGTCAAATTCGACAACGGAGAAAAGTCCCCCGCCGAATCCCCGAACTTAGTAGCATACCCAACGTAATCCTCGGATAAATTTGAGGTATTGGCAACGCGTCCCCCCACGGCGGCAGACACGGCATACAGCGCCGTCATGCGGATGCGTGCCGGCGTGTTGAGCATTACACAAGGGGGCGGGGCACTTTGTGTTATCCGGCTCGCTTGCCCGTCCGCTTCCCCAGTTTTCCCGATTACACAAAGTTCCCCGCCCCCTTGTGTAATTCCATCATATAAAGCTTGCGTGGCGGCGCCGATGTTGATTTCCATATACGGAATCCCCAGCGTTTTGCATACGTCGTAAGATACGTCGATGTCGTCTTGGACGCCTTGGGGTAGCATTACGCCGACGACGCGCTCCTTGCCGAGCGCCTCGCAACATAGAGCGGCGACGACGGTACTGTCCTTGCCGCCGCTGATGCCGACCACCGCCTTAGTTTCGGGCAAGCCATTGTCGCGAAACCACCCGGCGATCCACCGCACGATGTCGGTTTTGGTTTTGTTTGCGTCAAACATAGAAAATTTTCTCCGGAAATTTTTTAGGGGTCAGGGGCTAGTGATACGTTAAATCTTTTGCTTGACTAATTGACAATGACAATGGGATAAAGTCTCTTTAGCTTAACTCTTGCGTCTTTCGTAGTGAATTGCCAGTCTACCTCTTTTGAATTGTT
>WQYM01000067.1 GCA_009781235.1 Bacillota bacterium | reverse complement strand
TCATTTTTTTCCCGAATATAGTTAAACAAATTATTGCTGTGCCAATGCTAAAGAGTAACATAAATATTATAATTCCTGTTTGATTATGGAGGTCATTTATTAGCCAAGCTATGCAAAATCCAATCGATGCAAGAGGCATTAATGTTAAAATAATGGATCCGATAAGGTAAAACCAATACGTCATAAAGCGGTAAGTTTTTTTCATACAATAATAACTCCTTAAATTGTTCTTATACCGGCTCTTGTTCTTGTTTTTCTCTATTGCATATTAGGCCTGGCAACATGGGAAAGAACGGTAAGATTTTTCCTAGGCTAGCTTGAATAAACCAAGACGATCCGGGCGTATATTTTGGCAGCACGCTTTTCGCCACTTTAGCAAAGATATTTCCGGTAGGTTTGACGGCCTCCGTAGCTTTTGAAGCTAATACACCTATACCGAATGTCGCAACATTTACTACTGCGGTAAATACACCGGAGGCAAGGGCTTGCCCCAAGTCTACCTCGTACCCCTTTTTTTCGTCCACTATCATTTGTCCGGCAATATCTCCATAAAAGCCAGCAACAAACCCAAGTGTCCCAGCAAGGACTATTCCACCTACTCCTCCTGTTGCAAGCCCAACATCTACTGCTAATCCAGCCAACGCGCCGGTAACAGCTCCGACAGCAGCTCCTTTCCAAAAACTCTTACCTTGTTTTGCCGCGAGGATGCCACCCCAAAGTCCACCAAAAGCGGCTCCCAATATAGTCGAAACAAAGTTCCCTCCAGGATCGACACTATTCACCGGGTCGTTGCCGCAGTAGGCGTACAGGTTGAGGCCGTTTAGGCTCTGGGGGTCGGCGTAGTCCACGGCGTCGGCGTTGATGAAGCGTCCCACCTGCGGGTCGTAGTAGCGCGTTTGCAGATAGTAGTAGCGCGTTTCCGTGTCGTAGTAGTAGGAGCGGTAGCGGAAGGGGTTTAGGACGCCGATGTGGTCTTCGTAGCCGTAGGTGACGCCGCTGCCCGGGGAGTAGTTGTTGGAGTCGTAGATTACGTTGCCCGTGATTCCGTCGTAGACCTTGTGGTTGCCCCACGCGTCGTACACGTACCTAGCCACCGCATCGCCCTCGGAGTTCAGCAGCATCACGACGTCGCCTTGCAGGTTCTTCTTGACGTGGTACACCACGCCGTTGCACTCCACCGCGCACAGGCCCTGCTGGTCGTAGTGGTACCAGAGCGTGTGCATGGGCTTAGTGTGCTCGGGGTTGTAGGGGTCAAAGTTGGTGTAGCCGCGATGTTCCTTGTGGATGCGGCTGCCTTCGGTGTGGTACTTGTGGATGTACTCGTTGGCCGTGCCCGCGTCGAACTTTTTCTCTTGGCGGACGCCGCCCTACAGATTCGCCGGACTTAGACCGACAGCCAGTTAAGGCTGCCGGCTAAGCCCGGCGAATCCGATTCGTGAAATAATTGCGTGAGTTATCGGGTTGACTCTGTTACTTGTGCGTTAATCCAATCACTTGCCTACTCTGAAATACTCACCAAAGCTTCTGCTGAAAAGTATTCGCTTATAAGATTGTTAAAAGCGCCTTTATTTTTATTATTCCCAATTATTACACTTTCGGACCAAGTTTGATTTCCATCGCTATCATAGTCCGCGACATAGAAACAATCGGAATCTTTCTCTTCAGCATTTAAAGTTATTATGGTAAAGCTAGCATCTTCGTATATGATTCTGACACCTTTCCCATAATGCGAAAATAGAATTTGCTTATATGCCGGACCAGCGTACTCGCCTATGTCGCACAACTTATCCAAAAAACTTTCAATCTCCGCGGGATCCAATTCTTCTAAGAGCATCATCTTGCCTACATCGAGCGGATACTCCACTAGCGGATTAGCCTTTGCATCAAGATCATCGTAGTAAATTAGCTCTATAGCTGTGACTTCTTTGTCTGGCCTTGTATATAGGGAGTAAGCACAATCGCAAGCGGTCCACGCAAACAACATGAACGCACAAAGCAGTCCGACCAGTGTTTTTTTGACAAGTTTCAGCATATATAGATTCTCCTTTAGGATAATTTAGACACCGCCCAAGGCATTCGTCCATCTATCGGGGAACGGAGTTGAAATTTTTGTCCCCCTTAACCTCGGCTGTTTTTACCCTTAAGGTACTTCTGCGCCGTTTTTTCTAAACCGTTTTGCATAATCTCATCGACAACTTTTGGTATCTTTTTATAGAAATATTTTAGATCGTAGGTCTTAAAGCGCCATAGGGTATACAACCAGAAACTAGTACCATACGTAGTTTGACAAGATATCAACTGAAATCCCAAGCCATCGTCATCATCATAGTTTGCTCCAATTATTTGAAATTGAACACTAAAATTACAGGCATACGTTTTCTTTGAATCTATCTGCAGTCTATCGCTGCTATGATTTTCTATGCCGTTTTTGGTAACATAATGCCATCCTGGATTTATTGCAATTTCATATCCTTTTTCGCGCAGTTTTTCGTTATATGGCTTAACAAACTCGGTAAGCTCTTCAAGGCATTTATCCTCGTAAGCATAGAGCTCTTGACATTTTTTTTCGAATTTTGTTTTATTCATAACGCTCCTTTTGAAAATACAGAGGGAGAATTAATCTCCCCGCTGTATCCCCATAAAAATTATTTTAGCCAGCTAAAACTCCAAAACTTATTCCAACCTTTCACAACGTTATTCCATCCGTTGTTTACCGCTTTAGCAACCGTTTGAGCCCCGGCTGCTATGCCGCCGCCGATATCGGTAATAATTTGCGTCACGCCACCGGCATTGTCAATTAAGTAATCTATCCCGATGGATGCGGCGATGCCTAGCGCAGGGCCAACAAACGGAATCGGAATCAAGCTGAATAACGTAATGACTCCCATGCTGATTCCAAACTTTGCGGCTATATCAAAAGTGTCGGCCGGCGTCTGTTTTTCGTCGCATAAGGAACATATTATTTCAATTGTTACCGCAGCAAAAGCTATGCCCAAAGCAACTCTTCTGTATACTGGTCCCAAAAGTTTCGTTTTTTCATGTGCGCTTTTGCCAGCGCTATTGTACGCCCCGACGCTTTTGAAATCAGTTCCTTTTGGTAAATGCGAGATTGGCTTGAAAGGCTTAGTCGTTATCTGCTTGCAAAGTTCAGATACAGCCACAAAACCATTTTCAAAAAAAATAAACAGACCTTTTATTCCTGCCGGCATGGTTCCGCAATCATCTATCATATTGACGGGATCATTCAAGCAATAGGTGTACGGATTACAACCGCTAAGCATGTCCGCCAAAAGATTATCCGAATCGTCGGCGTTGATGAAGCGTCCCACTTGCGGGTCGTAGTAGCGCGTTTGCAAGTAGTACCAGCCCGTTTCCGTGTCGAAGTAGTAGGAGCGGTAGCGGAAGGGGTTTAGGATGCCGATGTGGTTTTGATAGCCCCAATAGCTGCCGGCGACTAAGGAGTTGAAGATCAGGGTACCGAAGCCGTCGTAGACCCTGTGGTTGCCCCACGCGTCGTAGGCGTACTTAGCCGCCACGGTGCCGTCGGAATTCAGTAGCATGACCACGTCGCCTTGCAGGTTTTTCTTGACGTAATACATCACGCCGTTGCACTCTATCGCGCATAAACCCTGTTGGTCGTAGTGATACCAGAGCGTATGCATGGGCGGCTTCTTGGTGTGCTCGGGGTTATACTCGTCGTAATTAGTGTAGCCGCGGTGCTCCTTGTGGATGCGGCTGCCTTCGGTGTGATACTTGTGGATGTACTCGTTTGCCGTGCCCGCGTCGAACTTTTTCTCTTGGCGAGTTCCGGGTCGCGTTCGCTCCCCGCTTTGGCTAAAAATATGCACACAGGCATGTTTTTGCGGCTGCGCCGCCGCGTCGCGCCACCCGCGTCGTAGACGAATTTGAGCAATTTTAATCGGACTTGTTAATCATCTCGACACGATTAGTGCTTAAGACTTTTCGCTTTTCGCTTTCTGGCCGCGTCAAATAGTTCTCTTTGGATGAAACACGTTGGCCGGTTTCGATTTCAAGCTGTCGCCGCGCATCGCCCGCGATAGAACCGCCCTTTTGTGCCGCCGATTTGTTTTCCCAAAAGCCTTTCGCGTCCGAGCTCTCCGCAATTCGCCTCGTCGAGACTTCGCCCAACATAGTAAAAATCAATTCCAAGTCGTCCATATGATCGCGCAAGTTCTCCTTTGATTTAGCCATGCCCTTAAAAACTCGATATTCGCTTGGAGTCATGCCGAACGTTGCTTTGGAAATTTCTGCGGTAAGGATTGCATATTCGCGTTCCTCTTTTACGCCGCGCTTTTTCCATTCGTCGGTCAGCTCGTCCCGAACTTGGATGCCGCGTATGCGCTTTTCTATCCACGCATCCGAATAACCCTTTTGGCGATAGATTTCTTTTATCCGCGCGTTTGCAATTTCTGGATTTTCGATTTCCTCAAGCCGTTCGCTTCCGACCTGTGCAAGCCACATCTTAAACGGTTCAGCTTTTGGACTTGGGATGGACTGTATTAAGCGAAAAATGCCTTTGACGTTTAATGCGTCGGTTGCACGCATTTTACCATCCGGCGCAAGCATCTTCAACTGCTGACAATTTGTCAGCAGTTCACTTCCTTCAACTTCAAGACGTTGTTTAAGCTTCGCCCAGTAGTTGCTTGCCCCACGCTGCGTCGGTTGCTCGGTTAAAACGCCGCAAACATCGACGACAGAAAAGTACCATTTCTGCTCCGCCTCGCTCCATACAGCACGAACCTGCTTATCTTCAAAAAGTTTTATATTGCTCATCGTTTGTCAGCCTCCGTTTCGATAGTGGGGAAAATTATAGTGTCCACTTGAGTTGCCTAAAATGATTGCCCTATTAATGTAACACAAACTAAGGATTTTGTCTAATATTTTACCATAAATTTTTCTTAAAACCAATAACCGAACAACTGTTAAAAAAACAGGCTGATGTTTTTTGTAATTATATACACAGGAAACGGAGCAACGCATTGCCGGACGCTTGCGCGTTTTGGCAAACGCGCTCCTCCGCTCCCGTGTACAATTTAGTTGTCAATGTGCGTCTAAAGGATAGCGGCGACAGCCGCTAGGGGGGAATTGTCTTGTCATCATCTTCCGTTTTCGTAGGGGACGCCGCCCTCGGCGTCCCGCACCGCAAAAAGCCGTGTTTTCAACAAGTAGTGCGGGACGCCGAGGACGGCGTCCCCTACGAGAGGAAATAGAAACCCTTGTCCGTCCTAAAAACAAGGACGGAGATTGAGAAAGTGATTTGAATTTTTGAAAGCTTTCGCCGGACTTAGACCGACAGCCGATTAAGGCTGCCGGCTAAGCCCGGCAAATTCGATACGTGAATTAATTGTGATACCGCCGTCCAGTTCTCAATTCCTATGATTTAAGGAGCCGGAGGATTCTAAAAAATTATCCGAAACTTTTCATATTTTCCTTTTCACTTTTCACTCAACTGTGGTATACTAGTGCTATGAATCGAATCATAGTCATTTCCGGCTCCTCGTCCGGAATGGGAAAGGAATTAGTCGGCCTCTTTGAGGCAGCGGGCGATACCGTCATCGGGTTGTCGCGCTCAAACCCCGAGAACAAGCCGAATCACATTAAGTGCGACGTTTCGGAGCTTTCAAGCATCGAAAACGCCGCGGAAGAAATTACGCAAAAGTACGGGCGCGTCGATTTGCTGATTAACAACGCAGGGCTCGGGATTTCGGGCGCGACGGAGTGCTTGCCGGACGAGGACATCCGGCATGTGATGGACACCGATTACTTGGGCGCGCTGAGATTGAGCCGGGCGATGCTGCGCCTGATGCCGCCCTCGGGCAAAATCGTCAACATCAGCTCGGCGTGCGCCCTGTTCCCCCTCCCCTACCGCGGCGTGTACTGCAGCGCCAAGGCCGCCGTCAGCATGATGAGCTACACGATGCGCATGGAGTTGTCGCGCTTTGGCATTAAGGTGATTACCATTTGCCCCGGCGACGTAAAAACCGACTTTACAAAAAACCGCTTAAAGTATTCGGCCACCAACGAAAAGTACGGGGATTCTCCGGCTTTGAGCGCCGAATCCATCGACAAAAATAACGACAAACGCATGGATGTAAAAAAGACGGCGAAAAAAATCTTTAAGATTGCGGGCCGCAAAAAGGGCACGCTGTACATCATCGGCGCCAAATACAAGGTTTTCTATTTTATCCAGCGCCTTTTGCCCACGGGCGCATTTAACGCCATTGTGAATAAGATATTTAATAAAAAAGGATAGTATTGTTGTTGACTTTTACTTAAAATTATACTACAATGTAAGCGAGGTAATTAAAATGGCAAATATTAAACCGGTTTCTGATTTGAGAAATTATAATTCCGTGCTAAGCGAATGTACGGCGGGCTCGCCCGTATATCTTACGAAAAACGGACGCGGCAGGTTTGTAGTGTTGGATGTAGATGAGTATCAAAAAATGCAGGCAGAAACCCGACTTTTTACCGAGCTGGCAAAGGCGGAGAATAATGATACATGGTACACCATCGAAGAATTGCGACAAAAGTTGGGCGTATGATATGCGACTGTTTGTTAATGAAGAAGTATGGTTAGACCTTGAAAGTATACGCGATTATATTGCACAAGACAATCCGGCGGCTGCAACCGACACGGTTTTGAGCATTTTGGATGTGATTGAAAAAATCCCCGAATTTCCCAAAAGCGGTACACAGCTAAGCAGGAAAACAAAGCAAAGTAGCAATTACCGCTTTAAAGTTCAAAAGCCGTATTTAATTTTTTATAAGATCGAGCGCGACGCAGTACGCGTATATCGAGTTTTACACGGTAGCACGGATTACATAAAATTCTTGGATATTTGATGCTTAAAAAACGGGTCGCTTCAGTTACACGAAGCGACCCGTTTTGATAAGAAGGATCTAATTCCGAATTTGTAATTTGTACATTGTAATTTGTAATTTGATTATTTCTTACTTTTTGCGGGCGGGTTGGCGTCCGTCTCTACCGGCCTTGCGTCAATCTCCTTGCCTAAGTACTCGGGTAATTGCAGCCCCGTCATCTTAAACATGTCGGATAAGGGCGGGATGGAGCGGCCCATGTTGGATAAAAAGTTAGCGGTAGAGGTGGTGCCCTTATCGTTGCCCGCGCCGTCCCACACCGTAACCTTGTCGATTTTGATGTTCTTAATTGCCTCGACCTGCGTGGCAACCAACGTCTCGATCTTATCGGCGATCATCATCTGAACCGCCTTGTCGGCAGCGCCGCCCGCGGCCTCGACAATCTTGCCGAAGCCCTCGGCCTGCTTGCCGAGTATTGCCAGAATTCCTTCGGCTTCGGCCAGCATCTTTGCCTTAATGGCGTCGGCGTTGCCCCGCGCGTGGCGGCGGATTTTTTCCGCTTCCGCCTCGGCCTGCAGCTCGATTTTGCGTTTTTCAATCTCGGTCTGCACAATGATATCGGCCTCTAAGGTCGACTTTTCACGCTGGGCGCGCGCGATTTCGGCTTGCTGCTCGGCGATGTAGGCGGCCTTTTTGGCGTTGGCTTCGGCGGTCATTTCGGCGACCGTCGCGGCGCGTTCCGCCTCGGCCTGAATCTCGCGGCGCACCGCGTTCGACTGGGAGATTTTTGCGTTCGCCGTATTTTCGCCCTCTACCGCGAGCGTTTCGGCATTTGCCACCTGTACGCGGCGGTCGCGCTCGGCGTTGGCGACGCCGATGGAACCGTCGCGCTCTTTTTCCGCGACGGACTTTTTCGCGTCGTTGATTGCCTTAGCGGCGGCCTCTTTTCCGAGCGCGGTGATGTAGCCCGACTCGTCGTTGATGTCGGTAACGTTGACGTTGATGAGCTTTAACCCGATCTTTAAAAGCTCCTTTTCCACGTTGACCTTGACGGCTTCTAAGAACTTGTCGCGGTCGGTGTTGATTTCCTCGATTTCCATGAGGGCGATGACAAGGCGCAGCTGGCCCAAAATCATGTCCTTGGCCAAATCCTGGATGTCCTTTAAGTGCATCCCACGCAAGCGCTCCGCCGCGTTCTGCATGATGCCCGTCTCGGTGGAAATACCCACGGTGAACACGCTGGGGACGTCGATGCGGATGTTTTGCTTAGAGAGCGCCTTTCGCAAATCGACGGTGATCGAAATCGGCGTCAAATCCAAAAAGCTGTACGCCTGAAAGACCGGCCAAACGAACATGACGCCGCCGTGGATGCATTTGGAGCTGCGCGCCGTGCCGTCCTTGTTTTTGCCGATGGCGCCGTAGACAACCATGATTTTGTCGGACGGGCACTTTTTGGTGCGCGAAACGACCATCAGCATAAAGGCGAAGAACACCAATACGACGATGACAATCAAAAAGATCCATCCCGGGTTGAGGCTCCCGCCTTCGTCGGCGGAAAGAAAGTGGTTTAACATGATAATATATCTCCTTTATTTGCTTACTCTTTTATCGTGAACTCGGTCACATTTAAACTGATGAGTTTTAACCCGATTTGGCGTATCTCCGCTTCGATTGCGCAAGAGAGCGTATTCAAAAACCGATTATGGCCGTCCAACGTGTCCTCAAAATCGTTTTCGGCGATAACAAGCCGCAGTTGGCCGAGAATAATGTCTTTGGCAAGTTCTTCGACCTCTGTTACAGGCAGGCCGCGTATTCTTTCGGCTGCATGTTGCATGGTTTCCGGTTCAGTGGAAACGCCGACCGCGAATTTGCCGAAAGCATCCGCGCGCCTCCCGTCCCGCGTAAAGGCGTTACGCACTGCGAGTTCGAAGCGTATGGGGGTTAAGTCGATAAAGCTGTATGCTTGAAAGACCGGCCAAACGAACATGACGCCGCCGTGGATACACCTAGAACTGCGCGCCGTGCCGTCCTTGTTTTTGCCGACGGCGCCGTAGACAACCATGATCTTATCGGACGGGCACTTTTTGATGCGCGTTACAATCAAAATCAAATATGCCGCCAAAATTAAGACCAGAATGACGATTAATGCAATCCATCCCGGGTTGAGACTCTCGCCGTCGGTGGCCAGTAGACTGTTAGACATTTCTTCTATCCCCTATCCTTAAATCGGCTCCACCAGCACCGTGTTATCGTCTACAATCGCCGTTACCTTAACCTTTTCGCCCGTTTTTAAAAGCCGGTCCGCGTCGGTCAGCGCGTCGTATTCGCGCATACGCTCTTGCACCATGACCTGAATTTTGCCGCTCCCGCCCCGGGTTCCCGGGATGCGCAAATACACCTCGCCGCTTTTGCCCAAAGCGTTTTCCATCGAAACGTTGCCGCTGTTTTGCAATTTTTGAATCGCGGTCAGCGCGAACGCCATCGCGGCCGCCGCGGCAAGCCCGGCGGCTACGGCCATCAAAACAGCGCCCCAAATCGGCCAGTAATACAGCAGCGTAAAGCAAACCCACGACCCGACGCCCAAAAACGCGATGATGGAACGCACCGACAACATCCGCATCCCGAACGCAGCCGCCCCGTCGTGGTTAAACATGTCGCCGCCGTCATGGTCGAAATGACCGTCGTGGTCAAACGTGGTATCGTGCCCAAGCCCGAACAGCATCATCAAGATTTGGATAATGAGCACCGCGCCCATGGCGATGCCGAAGATAAACATAACCTGCTGAAAGATTTGCGCGTTGGGTAAATCCGTCCACTGCATAATAAACGGCCTCCTTTTGATAAGTGATGAGTTTACTGTCCATATAGTATATCATACATTTTTGAGTTTTACAATACTTATTAACCGCTTTTTGCAAAGTTTTATCTAATTCTAATCTTTCAAGCTTAAGCTTTGGCCGTCGGCGTGCGCCCTTGTTACGTAAAATTTTGTGCTGCCGGGGTGCTTTTTAACCCACAGAGCGCCCAAAACTGAGAACACGGCAGCGCCGATGATGCCGATAATCAAATCCTCCATCGTGTCGACCAGGCCGCTCCCCTTGGCAGGGTCGGTTACCCATTGCGTCGCGCCATCAATTTCGACCTCCGTAAGCCCGTTTTGCCAGCGCTGCATATTCATCCCGAACATCGCGTCCATGCCGTATTCAAGCACCTCCCATAGCGTCAACAGCGCGAGGGCAAAACAAAAACTGAACAACGCAAGAAAAAACGGCGAGAGCTTAACGTGCCCGGATTCGTTTTTGGCAAACCCGTATACGACGGAAAAGCCCAGGATAGCGATTACCATGCCGGCGGAAATGTGCAGGAATTTATCATAAAACGGGATGCGCGTATAAAACAGGTAGATCTCGCCCAGCACGCAATGCGCCATGATGAACACCGCGATGATGATTTGCAAAAACGACGGCGTTTGAAAGCGGAACCGCGCGCGCAAAAACGGCGGGATATTCAGTAAGAACATCGCCAAGGCGCACAGCAAAATGTGCTCTGCCAGCTTTTCGACGGGATGGCGGGCAAAAACAAAAAAGGAAACAATGCTGACGGCCAGCGTCGCCACCGTGACAAACAAGCATACCGCGTAGACGATAAAGGCCTTGCGCGACCCGAAGCGTTTATCAATGCGGTTTTTTAGAGCGGTTTTCATAAAGCACCTCCTATCCCCTATTCTACCCCGATACTACCCTGCAAATGTTAAAAAAACTTTAAAACCCTTCAAAAATGGCAGCAAAGAACGGAGAAAACCGCAAAACGTCTTGACTTTTTTGATAAAGCGGCTTATAATGATGAAAATGACGGCTCCGGTTTTGGTTGTTTTTATTATTTCGCTGGTGATGTGCGGCGTAATCGCCTACATCTTGGGCTTGTTTTGGTTCAGCGACCGCCGCAACCGGCGGCTGCGCAGTTTTTTTGCGTTGGGCATCGAGGTTTTTCTTTGGGCGCTGTTAAACGCCGTCGTTATGGTGTGCCACGAAGATTTCTTTCCGGTTTTGTATACGCTGCGGATGGTGATGGTTTGCATCGTCCCCTTCGGCGTCATTTGGTTTATACTAAACTTTGCTTCCTTTCCGCTTCGTAATAAAAGGTGGCTGCAAATATTGCTTATCGCGCTGCCGCTTATCGATATAATTTTCCTTGTTACCAACCCGCTTCACCATCTTTATTTTTCCGACTATCTTTTCCCCGTACCGACGCGCGCGCTGCTGTTTTGGATTCATTTGGCGGTGAATTTAACCTTTGTCGTCATTACCTTTGTGATTTTAATCGTTTACATCGTTCGGGAAGCCCGGAAAAACCCACTACAGATTCTCACCGGGGTCGGACTTTTAATCCCGTACGTAATCAACATTTTATATACGTTCGGCCTTTTCCCGTTCCCGCACGATTTAACGCCGCTCGGATTTTTCTTTACGTTTTCGTTGTTCGTTTTTGTCGCGTACCGTTCCCAGCTGTTCAACGTTAAAACCGCGCTGTTTTCGAGCACCATGGATTCGATTGACGATTTAATTGTCATTTGCAACGAAAAAAACACCGTCATCGACATCAACGAGCGTGCGCGCGGGGTTTTTCATGATTTTCCGATTACCGTCGGCCGCACCAAAGCGGACGCCTTTTTTAAATATTTGAGCGATACCGCAACGGACACGAAGCCCGACGGCCTGTTTGACGCCGTAAAGCGGGGGGCGGATATCAGCGGTGAATGCGCGTTGGCCGTTTCGGAGGACCAAAAGCAAACCTATACCCTGACCGGGCGCGCCATATTAGAGAGGAACCGTAAGTCCGGATATATCTTGGTGTTTGTCGACGTAAGCAGCTATCGCGAGATGATTCGTGAAATTCACACGCAAAACGAACGCTCCCTGCAGCTAAAAGCGGCGGCCGAATCCGCAAACCGCGCCAAAAGCGATTTTTTGGCTAATATGAGCCACGAAATCCGAACGCCCATGAACGCCATTATCGGCATGACGGCCATCGGAAAGGGCGCGGGCAACGCGGAAAAAATGACGTACAGCTTTCAAAAAATAGAGGATGCCTCCAAGCATCTGTTGGGCGTCATTAACGACATTTTGGATATGTCCAAAATCGAGGCGGGCAAGCTGGAGCTCTCGGAAGCGGAATTCAATTTTGAGGGCATGCTCGGGCGGGTTGTGGACGTCATCCGCTTTAAAGCGGAGGAAAAATCACAACGGCTCGACGTAATCGCCGACAAAGCGATCCCGGCAACCTTAATCGGAGACGACCACCGCCTTGCGCAGGTTATTACGAATTTATTGGCCAACGCGGTGAAATTCACGCCGGAGCACGGCGCCGTGACGCTTGAGGCGGCGCTTTTGAATGAGCACGACGGCGTCAGCACCGTCCAAATCAAAGTTTCCGACACGGGCATCGGCATAAGTGAGGAGCAGCAAACCCGCGTGTTCCAATCCTTTATGCAGGCGGAGAGCAATACGACGCGGAAATTCGGGGGCACCGGGCTCGGGCTTGCAATATCGAAGAGCATCGTAGAGATGATGGGCGGGAGAATTTGGGTGGATTCCGTATTGGGCACGGGTTCCGCATTTACCTTTACGGTGCAGCTTAGACGGGGCAGCGATACCTGCGCCGGGCGGCGGCAAACCGAGGACGCGGCGACGGATATCGACGGGCTCTTTGACGGGCGGTGCATCTTGCTTGCCGAAGACGTGGAAATCAACCGCGAAATCGTGCTGGCGCTGCTGGAACCGTCACTTTTGGCGATTGACTGCGCCCGCGACGGCGAGGAAGCCGTCCGGCTCTATAACGACTCGCCCGAAAAATACGACATGATTTTTATGGATTTGCAGATGCCCGTCATGGACGGCTTTGAGGCGACGCGCCGCATCCGCGCGCTCCTCCACCCCGCCGCCAAAGCCGTGCCGATTGTGGCGATGACGGCGAACGTATTCAAAGAGGACATCGAAAACTGTTTGGCCGCCGGCATGAACGGCCACATCGGCAAGCCGCTGGTGATCGGCGAGGTGATAGCAACGCTGCGTAAGTACTTGAAGGGTTAAATAGGGCGCGGCGTCTTTTTCGCGCCGCAAAAAAATCTTGGAGGATTTTAACCCATGTTAAAAAAACTTATCGCTTTAGGAGTGCTATTTGCCATGACGCTATCATGTTTTTCCGCTTGCGACC
>WQYM01000066.1 GCA_009781235.1 Bacillota bacterium | reverse complement strand
TTTGTTAAGGCTACGGTAAAAGAGGTTGGCCGTCCGCCGTACGACCCTAAAGATATGCTCAAGCTGTACTTATACGGCATGGATAAGGGCATTCTTTCTTCGCGTAAGCTGGAACATGAGTGCAAGTATAGTATAGAGACCATGTGGTTGCTTAGCGAGTTGCAGCCGGAGAATAAAACGATACGTAATTTTCGGCGTGAGAACGCGACGCACATTCCGAGGTTTTTTAATGAGTACGTACAGTTTTTGGCTAAGAACGGCTACATCAAGGGTGAGCTTGTCGCGATAGACGGTACCAAGATTCGGGCGAACAATTCCAAGCGCAACAATTACAGCGTAAAAAAGCTAGACAGATCGGTCTTGAAACCGATTGGGTATTCGAACAACAATTTTTTCTTCCCGCGCACCATTTTATAAAAACTTCATAGTATGGATTAGGTACCTTTTTGGCCATGGCGGACAAAAGAACCACCCGGAAGCACGATAGGATAAAACGCGGCGTCAAAAGCGCTGCGGCGCGGCGGTTGCGGCCGGTTCGGCCGGCCGGCCGGCAACCGCATTTTTTTCGTGCTTTACACTTAAAAGGAGGAAACACGCGAAAATGTTCTTCAGAAACGACAACGGCGGCAACGGCTGCGGATGCGGCGGCGGAGGCGGGTTTGATTGGTGGTGGATCATCATCCTGCTCTTACTCTGCGGCGGCGGAAGCTTTGGCGGAGGCTGCGGCGAACGCAAAGGCTGCGGCATCGATTGCTGCGAAATCTTCATTTTACTTATCTTACTTAGCTGCTTCTGCGGCGGTAAAGACACCTGCTGCAAGTAATTGCAACGGTTCGGGTTAAAAAACCCGTGTAACAAAAAAAAGGCCGCGGGACGCTAAATAGCGCCTCCGCGGTTTTTCATTCGTGGTTCGTGATTCGGGGTTTAAAGACTTTTGTACGAAGTTTTATCAAAGCGCCGCCTAAGGCTATCTTCTGTCCGACATACCCATTATCCATAAAACAAATATCACGGCAATGATAAAGAAAGCCGCGATTCCAAAGGCAAAGAGAACAATTTTTGCTCCCAATGTATTCTCGCTTATATCAATAGACTTGCCATAGACCGCTTTTGCTTGCTCTCGGCGCTTTAATCCCGCGCTCGTCAAGGTCGCGTACGATTTCGCGGTAGGTGCTGTTAAGCTTTAAACTTAGCAGATTGCTAGCTCGGTTATGCTGAGTGAGAATAAAGCCTATAGCCGGAACGGCGCTGGTCTGTTTGTCGTGGTGCCGTCGCCTAACTGTCCTAAGTTATTTAGCCCGAAAACCCAAACATTGCTGTTCGTATCCATAACTATGCTGTGATAACCTCCGGCAGAAATTTGCATAATTTTTGTGCCTTGCATGACCGCTGTCGGCGTATTCCTCTGCGCCGTCGCGCCATCGCCCAGTTGGCCGGAGCCGCCTGCTCCCCATGCCCATAAGTTGCCGTCCGCATCTATGGCTAAATTATGGGTTCCTCCGGCAACAATCTCTTTAAACTCCGTGCCTTGCGTAATCTGTACGGGCGCGCTTCTGTGCGTCGTCGAGCCGTCTCCGATTTGCCCGCTAGTATTACGTCCCCAAGCCCATACGTTGCCGCCCTTTTCCAAAGCTAAAGAATGGTCGGATCCGGCGGAAACCTGTTTAAACTCCTTTCCTTGCGTTATTTGTACGGGCGCATTTCTTCGATCCGTTGTACCGTCGCCCAATTGCCCGTACGCATTGTCTCCCCAAGCCCATACGTTCCCTGCCTTATCTATGGCTAAGCTAAAATACATTCCCGCAGCAACCTTAATAAACTCGGTGCCTTGCGTAATCTGTACGGGCGTATTTTTCCGATCCGTTGTACCGTCGCCTAACTGCCCGTAAGTATTAAAACCCCAAGCCCAAATGTTCCCGTCCGCATCTATTGCTAAGGAATGATTGTATCCGGCGGAAATCGCGTTAAATGTTGTACCTTGCGCGATTTGAACGGGCGTTTCCCGGTTTATCCTTGTGTCGTCCCCCACCAGCCACCAATAGTTATATCCCCATGCCCATAAATTACCATCCTTGTCCAATGCCAATGAATGCTCGTTTCCGGCGGAAATCTGCTCAAATTCGACGCTTTGCTTAACAGATACGGGCGCATTTCTGTCTGTGGTAGTGCCGTCGCCTAATTGTCCGCGGTTTTCTCCCCAAACACACAGCCACCCATCCTCGTCTAAAGCTAAGTTGTACGACCTTCCGGCATTTATTGCGGACAGCCTAACCCATTTTGCGTACAAAGTGAGATTCTGTGTTAGCGTAAAGGGAAAGGCCACTGAGGTTGTTAACCCCGGATCGGTATACCATCCGAGAAAAACGGAACCGTCCTTAGTCGGGTTAGGGGGCCTTTCTACCAAAATTCCGATGCCGGAAACAGAGCTTACGCCCGAACCGCCGTTTGTACTAAAGGTTGCGGTGAATAATGCCGTCCATTTGGCATAAAGTGTTCTGTTCGACGCAAGCCACGGGAACGACACCGAAACGGTGAGATCTTCGTCAAAAAACCAGCCGTCAAAGCGGTATCCGGCTCTCGTGGGCGAAATCGGCGCAGCTACAGAATCCCCGATGTAATAGGTTCCGGACGGAATCACAGAACCGCCGTTGGTATTAAAGATTACAATGCATGATGCCGTCCATTTGGCATATAATGTCCTGTTCGACGCAAACCACGGGAACGACACGGGAACGATAAGTTCTTCGTCAAAAAACCAACCGTCAAAGCGGTATCCGGCTCTCGTGGGCGGAATCGGCGCAGTCACAGATTCTCCGATGTAATATATCTCGGACGGAATCACAGAACCGCCGTTGGTTTCAAACCGCACGGTATAGCTCGTAAGAGCCGTCCATTTAGCATACAGCGTGGTATCTTGATTGATTGTCCAAAAATAGGGTGCCGCGTTCGTAAACGCCGCGTCCAAATACCAATCATCAAAGGAATATCCTCTTCTGGTCGGAAAGGTTAACGGAATGCTTGCAAAATCGCCTTCATCGTATGTCACAGACGGAATCTCCGATCCGCCGTTCGAATTGAAAGTCAGCGTAACCCTCGGTATTGCGGCCCATTTAGCGTAAACCGTGATGTTTTGCGTCAGTTGTATCGGAAAAACCGCTGCGGCCGTTAATGCAACGTCTGCATACCAGCCTTCAAAGGTAAATCCGCTCTTTGTCGGATCCATGAGGGGCTCACCGACCAAAGTGCCCTCGTCATCGGTAACGGAAGGCTGGATTGAACCGCCGTTCGTATTAAAAGTCAGCGTATATTTCGGCACCACCGCCCATTTAGCGTAAACCGTGATGTTTTGCATCAGTTGTATCGGAAAAACCGCCGCGGCCGTTAATGCAACGTCTGTATACCAGCCTTCAAAGGTAAATCCGCTCTTTGTCGGATCCATGAGGGGCTCACCGACCAAAGTGCCCTCGTCGTCGGTAACGGAAGGCTGGATTGATCCGCCGTTCGTATTAAAGGCCAGCGTGAATCGCGCCAACCATTTGGCGTACAGCGTAGTATCTTTAGTTATTTGCCAAGCCATGGGAGCCATTTCGGTAAGTGCGCCGTCATAATACCAAGCCAAAAAAGTGTATTCCGCTTTTGTCGGAATCAGCTGCGGAATACTGGCGATTGCGTCTTTATCGTATGCCACGGACGGGATGGCAGACCCGCCGTTCGTATCAAACGAAAGCGTGACTTTAACCGGGTCGGTGTTGTCGCCCGGAACGGTTGCCGTCACATCGGATAATTTGACGACAAAATCAACGCTTGCCGAGGACAATAATTCGGGTCTGAAGTTGATGGATAATTCGCCGCTCCAGTTTTCGGTTAACTCCACCGCGTACCAGCCGGTCAGAGTTTGCCCGGCAGCGATGGTTCCGTCTAAGGAATTGCCGAATAATCCGACGCCGAACCACGCGTAATCGAGATCTGCGCCGTTCATTTTAGCAGAAAAACAAAAAATCGAGCTTAGCGCGTACTCGTCGGCTTGATTGTTTTTAACGGAGAATTGTACGCCGACAAAAATATTGCCTTCGTCCGGTGCCATAAAAAATCCGTCGCCCGACGAGGTTTTGACGACGGTGAATTTAATCTCGATGGACTCGACGGAAGCGGTTTCGTTTTTGCCGTAACTTGTCTTGACCGGATTTTCGTCTGCATCGCCTCCGTCACACGCCGCCATGATAAACGCGCCCGCCGTGAGGGTTAGGATAATGAGTACGTACGCCAAGCATTTTTTTTTCATAATGAATCTCACTCCGAATATTATTCATCCTAAATTATAGCAACTTTCATCGCGAAAAGCAATCTTTTCAGCAAGCGAAAGAGTAAAAATAAAAAAATAAAAAAATCAAGCGATTTATCACCATTTTCTCATGCGGCAACCCCTGGTTATTCTGCTCGTTATTCAGTTTTTTTCTTGACAAACTCCCGTCAACCCGCTACAATATCCCCATGAGTGAAGCAATTAAAACAAAATTAACCATGGACAAATTGGTCGCGCTGTGCAAAGGCCGGGGCTTTGTGTTCCCGGGCAGCGAAATTTACGGCGGGCTCGCCAACACGTGGGACTACGGGCCGCTGGGCGTGCTGCTGAAAAACAACATCAAAGCCGCTTGGTGGAAAAAATTCGTCACCGAGTCCGAGTATAACGTCGGGCTTGACTGCGCGATTTTAATGAACCCGAAAACCTGGGAGGCCAGCGGGCATCTTGCGGGCTTTTCAGATCCCTTAATGGACTGTAAAAGCTGTCGGACGCGCCACCGCGCCGACCAGCTGATTGAGGATTTTGTCGCGCGCAAAAAGAAAGATTTTGCCGTCGCGAGATGAAGCAACGCCGAATTTGAAGCATACATTAAAGAAAACGCCATCCCCTGCCCGATTTGCGGCAAGTCGGATTTTACGGGAATTAAGCAGTTCAACCTGATGTTTAAAACGTTTCAGGGCGTGACCGAGGATTCGGCCAACACCGTGTTTTTGCGCCCCGAAACCGCGCAAGGCATTTTTGTCAATTTTAAAAACATTGTTCGTTCCTCGCGCTGCCGCGTACCGTTCGGCGTGGCGCAAATCGGCAAATCGTTTAGAAACGAAATCACGCCCGGTAATTTTATTTTCCGCGTGCGCGAGTTCGAGCAGATGGAGCTGGAGTTTTTCTGTAAACCAGGCACGGATTTAGAATGGTTTGCGTACTGGAAAGAATTCTGCAAAAACTGGCTGCTGGATTTGGGGATTAAGCCCGAAAACCTTAAACTGCGCGACCACGAAAAAGAGGAGCTCTCCCACTACTCTAAGGCGACAACCGATTTTGAATTTAGATTTCCGTTCGAGAAAAAGGAGTGGGGCGAGCTTTGGGGCATCGCCGACCGCACGGACTTTGATTTAAAATGCCACCAAAGCGTGTCGGGCGAGAGCATGGAGTACGTCGAGCCCGACGGCATCGACCCCGTCACAAAGGCCGTCGTCAAGGGCGAAAAATACGTCCCCTACGTCATCGAGCCCTCACTCGGCGTCGAGCGGCTGTTTTTGGCGGTGCTGACAAATGCCTACGAGGAGGAGCAGGTCGGCGAAAACGATACGCGCGTCGTGCTGCGCCTAGCTCCCGTTTTAGCCCCTTATAAGGTTGCCGTGTTGCCGCTACAAAAGAATTTAAGTGAAAAAGCGGATAAAATCTACGCCGATTTAAGAAAGCACTTTAGTGCCACCTACGACGTGACGGGCTCCATCGGTAAGCGTTACCGCCGCCAGGACGAAATCGGCACCCCCTTTTGCGTCACGATAGACTTTGATACGCTGGAAAACGGCACCGTAACGGTGCGCGAACGCGACAGCATGGCGCAGGTGCGATTGCCGATTGCGGAATTGAGAGCGTATTTCGAAACAAAGCTTGAATATTAGAGGATAAAAAAATGCGGATGTGAATTATAATAACCACATCCGCATTTTTTATCCCTCAATTTTGTCGCGAGCCTTACACCGTGCGTGACTTATAAGAATCCAAATCAGGAAAACCGCAAGCGCGACAGTGACAGCTCCAAACACCAAAAGCATAATCCCATACGCCGACAAATATGCTTGCTCGCCTTTTATGTAGTCTCCCATCGTCAAATAAGAAACGCCGTTAATCTCCAAGATCCTGATTTCTTTGCCGCCTGGCCAAATTGCTTCGTACGAAAGAATTGCGGAATCGCCGACCTTAACTTTTCGTATTTCGTCTTTGTCTAGAGCGCGGAAAGCCCCATCGCGCGCGCTATATGCAACCCCATCCACTACTATATTGACGTAAGAAGAGGAATACTTTGCGGTTATTGTGGAAAACGTCACCTTTGTTACCGTTCCACGAACCTCCGTTACTTTCGGCTCGCTCAAAGGCGAGAGGAACCATATGCCAAGTCCGAAAAAAGTAAAGCAGCAAGCAACGAGCACAACCATGCAAGAAGCGTAAACAATTGTTTTCCGCTTTTGTGTCAGTCTTTGTGTCAACGGCTTTGAATTCATTCCTTCTTTTTTCATTCAACCGTGCTCCCCTCGCACAAGCCTTTTACTACGCAAACCAACAACTTGTGCTCAATCTCACTTAAAATCCGCGCCTGCAAGGTTTCGGGAGTATCGGAAGGTAAAACATCTAAAGACTCTTGCGCGATAATTTCTCCCGAGTCGATGCCTAAATCCACAAAATGCACCGTTGCGCCGCTCTTTTTTTCGCCCGCCGCAATAACCGCCTTATGTACGTTCAAGCCGTGCAAGCCCGCGCCTCCGAATTTAGGGAGCAGCGCGGGATGGATGTTAATCATACGCCGCTCGAACGCTTTGACCAGCGGCTCCGTTAAAATACCGAGATATCCCGCCAAAACCACATAATCGACTTCGTGTTTTTTGAGGATTTCCAAAATATACGCGTCCCGCGCCTCACGAGACGCGTAATTTTTTAGCGCAGCGATGTACGCGGGTACGCCGCTATTTTTTGTGCGCGTCAAAGCGTACGCCTCGGGGTTTGACGAAATAACGGCGACGACTTTGCCGTTAATTTCGCCTGCCGCGCACGCGTCCAACACGGCTTGCAGGTTAGACCCGCCGCCGGATACGAGGATGCCTAGTTTTTTAGGGTGTCGCAATATAATTTGTCTCCGATTATTAACGAATAGCGAATAGCGAATAGCGAATAGCGAATAGCGAATAGCGAATAGCGAATAGCGAATAGCGAATAGCGAATAGCGAATAGCGAATAGCGAATAGCTATGGATAAGTGTTTTGGGGTTCAAATATTCTTCCTTTTGTTCCCGTAGGGGTCGCACTCCTGTGCGACCCGTCGGAACAGATTTTTTTTGGCGGTGCGGGTCGCACGGGAGTGCGACCCCTACGATTGGGTTTGAGAGGCGCCCATGCTTTTGCGGCTTCTATAAATCATCCGACGTTTCTCGTTTCTCGTTTCTCGTTTTTCGTTGTCACCTTGCGGTGACGCGTCACCGCAAGGTGACGCCCTCGCCCGCAATCGTCTCCCCAATCAAATACGCATTCTCACCCAGTTCCTTTGCCGCAGCCAATACGCCGGCCGCATTCTCTTTCCCTACGCACAGCACCATGCCGATGCCCATGTTGAAGGTGTTGTAGAGCTGCCCTTTTTTAAGAGAGGATTTTTCCGCCAGCATTTTAAATACCGGCGGCAGAGGGTAGGCGTCCGTGTTGATTGCCGCGCCGATGCCGGAGGGAAAAATGCGCGGGATATTTTCGATAAAACCGCCGCCCGTGATGTGCGCGACGCCTTTTAGGGGGAATTTGTCTTTGAGCGCGAGAACCGTTTTTACATAAATGCGGGTAGGCGTTAAAAACTCCTCCAAAAAGGTTTTGCCCAATGCCGGCTCGAATTGATTGAGTTTTTCTAAATCCTCGCCGAATAACTTGCGCACCAGCGAAAAGCCGTTCGAATGAATGCCGCTCGATGCCAGCCCAATAAGGACGTCACCCTCCCGAATCGCTTGGCCGTTAATGATTTTGCCCTTATCGACGATGCCGACGCAAAAACCCGCCAAATCGTATTCGCCCGCGGTGTAGAAACCCGGCATTTCCGCCGTTTCGCCGCCGATTAAAGCGCAGCTCGCCTGCCGGCAGCCCTCCGCGACGCCCGAAACAACTTGCTCTGCCTGCAGCGGGTCAAGCTTGCCAACGGCAAAATAGTCGAGAAAAAACAAGGGCTTAGCGCCTTGACACACCACGTCGTTGGCGCACATCGCCACACAATCGATGCCGACCGTATTGTGAATGCCCGCCAAAAACGCGTATTTTAATTTTGTCCCCACGCCGTCGGTGCCGGACACCAGCACGGGCTCGGAAAAGCCTTTAAAGTCGCCCAAACTGTAAAACCCGCCGAACGACCCTAAATCCCCCAGCACGTTTTTATCAAACGTGGACTTAACGTGCTTTTTCATAAGCTCCACGGCTTTGTACCCGGCGTGAACGTCGACACCGGCATCTTTGTATGAGATTGACATTGGCATATCTCCTCTTTAACTACGATTTTGGAGTGCCAACGAATAGCGAATAGCGAATAGCGACGGATAAGTATTTGATGGTTAAAAAGCCCTTTCTTTTACTCCAAGTTTCTTTCGTTATGCTCAATGAACCATTCCATCCATCGCTATTCGCTATTCGCTATCCGCTATTCGTTGAAAAAAAAATCAGATGTTTTTCGCGGCTTCGACAACCGCCTCGTCGTCTTTGGCAATCTTCTCTGCCATTTCCTTTTTAAAGGCGGAAAGCTTGTCCGAAAGTGTTTCGTCGGCGAGACTTAAAATCTGCACCGCCAAAAGCCCGGCGTTCTCGCCGCCGTCCACGCCGACGCACGCCACCGGGATTCCGGAGGGCATCTGCACCATCGACAATAAAGAGTCCAGCCCCCCCATCATCGAGGTCTTAACGGGCAGCGCGATAACGGGAAGCGTGGTATACGCCGCCAAAACGCCCGCCAAATGCGCCGCCTTGCCCGCCACGCCGATGATTACGCCGAAGCCGTTTTTCTTGGCATTCACCGCAAAATCGTGCGCCGCTGCGGGCGTGCGGTGCGCGCTGATGACCCTAGCCTCAAACTCCACGCCGAATTTTTTTAGTACCGCCAAAGCGGGCCTTACCACCTCAAAATCGGACTTTGAGCCCATTAAAACCGCGGCCTTTGGCTTTATTATCTTTACTTGCATACGCCTCTCCTTTCTAGTGTGATTGTAACATTTATTCCGAGCTCTGTCAAGGTGACGAGGTAAAAAAATATAAAATTTAAAATGTAAAATATAAAATATAAATTACGGATGAATTTGCAGCGCATACCAACAAATATCCATAATTTGTATTTTATATTTTATATTTAATATTTTACTTTCTCTAAAAAATGTGATATAATCCTTTCGATGGTTTTACTCTCCTCCACCATCTGCAAAATCGGCGGGCGCGACTACAACCAAGACTACGCCGCGCAAAGCCTAAACGGAGTTTTGGGCTGTTTTGTCGTGTGCGACGGCCTCGGCAGCTACGCAGGCAGCGAGGTAGCGTCCAAAATTTGCGCTACAAAAATCGTCGGGGACTTTAACCGCGTGGCGGAGTACGACCCCTCACGCGCGGCCAAGCGCAATTTTTGCAAAAGCTATTTAGAGAACGCCCACCATTATGTGGTAAGCTACAAGGAGCGAAATCCTAAAATCGCTAGTAGCTGCACGACCGCTGCGGTAGCGGCAACGGACGGAAAAACGACGACGTTTGCGCACATCGGCGACACGCGCATTTACTTTTTTAAAAAATTTAAGCTCGCCTACCAGAGTAAAGACCACTCATTAAGCCAATTGGCCGTCGAGATGGGGCACATCACCACGGCGCAAATCCGCACCCACAAGGATCAAAACAAGCTGACCCGCGTGATAGGCTCGGAGTATTACGGCCAACCCGACGTCGAAACCGTGTCCGAACCGCTCGCCCCGGGCGACGCAATCATCCTGTGCACGGACGGCTTTTGGGAATACGTGTTAGAGGACGAAATGGAGCATGACCTTGCCTCTTCAAAAACGCCCGGGGAGGCGCTGCAAAAAATGGAAGCGCGCCTGCTAAAACGCGTCGATAAATTTAACGACAACTACACGGCAACGATAGTAATGATGAACTAAAAATGAAGCTCCCCGCACTGCCAAAAATGAAAAGCCTCGGCGATAATCCGGCCGCGACGCGGCGGATTATGATTGACGTTTTAATCGCGCTTGCCCCCTGTGCGGCCGCGGCGGTTTTGTTTTTCGGCTATCATGTCGCCGTCAATTTAGTCGTGTGCGCGGGGGCTTGCTTTGGCGCGGAGCTTTTATTTAACCTCATTGTAAAGGGCTTCAAAAAGGAAAACGTCAAAAAGTCAAGCTGCACGGATTTTTCGTGCTTGGTAACGGCAGCCGTGCTCGCGCTGCTTTTGCCGGCAAAAGCGGCGGTGAAGGGCTGGGATTTAAACTTTTACGCGGACGGCTTTAGGACGGGCGGCGGAGTAAATAATATCCTCTTTTCATTCGATATCCTAATCCTTTGTATTTTGGGGAGTATTTTTGCAATCGGCCTCGTCAAAATGCTGTTCGGCGGCATCGCCCAAAACCTCTTAAATCCGGCAGGAGCGGCACGCCTGTTTTTGTTTGTTTGCTTTGCCTTAACGGCCGTTCAGGCTGCCGTGCCCGGCCTGACGGCGACCTCCGGCGCAACATGGCTTTCGGGCGACAAGGCGACGGACGAGCCCGCCGCACTGATGCAACTGTTTTTAGGCAACCGGGGCGCGGCGGGAGCCGGCGAAACCTCAATGATTGCCATTATAATCGGCTACATATACCTCTCCGTCCGCCGGGTGATTGATTTTAGGTTGCCGCTCATCGGGCTCGGCTGCTTTATGTTGTTTATCCTAATCTTTGACGGAATGATTGCGCAAAGCCTGCTGTTTTGGGCCGATACGCCGCAAAGGCTTGCCAACAACGTATTTGCCAACGTGCTTTCGGGCGGGTTTGTTTTTTGTTTGGTGTTTATGGCCTCCGACAAGGCCACGACGCCCAGTACCTTTTGGGGCGGCGTGATTTTTGTCGCGGGCTTTGGCCTACTGACGGCGCTGCTCCGCGCGTTCTCCGTATGGAGCGAGGGCGCGATTTTTGCCCTGCTCGCGATGAATCTAACGGCTCCGCTGTTGCGCTTGCGCGAGCGCAAGCATAGTTGTCAGTGGTCAGTGGTCAGTGGTCAGTTAAAAGAAGATGAAAATCCTTCTGCTTTAGCTGAAAACTACAAACTAAAAACTGACAACTCTTCATCAACTGAAAACTGCCAACTAAAAACTGACAACTCCCCGTCTACTGACCACTGTACACTGGCCACTGACCACTGTACAAAGGGGGTGAGCGTATGAGTCCCTTTTGGAAAAACGCGCTAAAGTCCGCAGCGGCGCTCGGCGCGGTCACGTTGCTGTCCGTGTTGATGCTGGCGTTTTCGAACGCTTTTTTGCCCAAGTACACCCCAAAGCTCGACGCGGAAACCGCCGCGATTTTAAACGAAATGTCGCAAACGGCGCCCGAGGGAGAAACGGATTTGCTCGGTTTTTTTGAACCCGCGATGAAAGCGGCCGAGCTGGAAGCGTGGAACAAAGCAAACGGTTCGCCTACGCGCAAAGTTTTGGCCGCATATACCGCCGTAAAGGGGACGGCTACGGGAACCCTTTTTGTCGAAACCGAAACCGCCGGGTATCTTAGCGATGTCAGATTAATCATCGCCGTCGATAAAGACGGATTCCTCCTAAAAGACAAACCCGTTTACATCCGCGATATGCCCGCCGCCAACGACTGGTATTCGGGAAAAATCGACGGGATAGGCAGCATCAACGAGTATCTAAGTCAAGCGGATGTCTCCGTCTCTTTGGTGAACGACTTAAATTTAAAAAAGAGGGTAACCGCCGACGCCTACCTAAAAGGCCGGGCGGGCGCCACCATTACCACCAACGCCTTTGCCTACGCGATTGAACTGGCCGCCGCCTTTTATAAGGAGGTGGCAGGATAATGGATAAAAAGTCTTTCCGCGAAACCGCGTTCGGCGGCATTTTCAATAACCCCGTTTTTGTGATGATGATAGGCATTTGCCCGACCATCGCAAAAAGCACGAACATTCCTGACGCGTTCGGGCTCGGCGTCGCAACGGCATTCGTGCTGGTTTGCTCCGGCCTCTTTATCTCGCTCACCAAAAAACTCGTCCCACAGTCTGTGCGCCTGCACGCGTATTTTGTGATTATCGCGGCGTTTACCACGGTGGTCGAACTGTTTTTACGCGCCTTTTTTTACGATACGTTGTACAGCTCGCTCGGCGTGTTTATCCCGCTGATTGCCGTATCCTGCGTCGTACTCGCGCGTATGGATTTCGCCGCCAAAAACAAGGTGGGCTATGCGGTGCTGGACGCATTTTCGATGGGCGTCGGGTTTATTTTGGCGATTACACTGATGGGCGCGTTGCGGCAATTGCTGAGCATGGCGGGGCTTTTAATGCTCGCAACCCCTGCCGGCGGGCTCATCCTGCTGGGACTTTTGACGGGCCTTGTCAACTTTCTGCTCGCGCAGTATAAAAAGTCACGCAAGGGCAGAATGCTGAAGGAGGGCACGTTATGAGCTTTCAGTTTTCAGTTTTCAGTTTTCAGTTTTTGGAAGAATTTCACAGAGAGGTGACGCCATGCAGCTAACCCTCGCGCTCCTCGGTATTATCCTGACCGCAACGCTGACGGACAACGTTGTGTTCGCAAAATCCGTCGGCATCTGCCCGATGCTGGGCACCACTAAAAAAATGCGCTCCGCGATTGAGATGGGCTTGGCGGTCATATTCATCAACACCGTTTCCGCCGTCGCGTGCTTTGCGGCGTATAAGCTGCTGATGGCGTTTGAAGTGGAGTATTTGCGGCTTATCGTTTTTTTACTGGTGAACGCCACGATTATCCAAACCTTAGATGTCCTGTTGCGCAAATTCAGCCCGACGCTGTACAGCTCGATCGGCGTGTATCTTTCGCGCCTTATAACCGCCAATTGCGTGATTTTTTT
>WQYM01000065.1 GCA_009781235.1 Bacillota bacterium | reverse complement strand
TTTTTGAAAGGTTTTAGCCTTTTCGGTTGTGTTATTATTAGAAGGGGATATTCCTTTGACAAAAGACGGTTTTATCGACCATATAGTCGAAGCCTATGCGGACACCGTTTTCCGCATATCCTTTTTGCATACCCGCTCTCGTTCCGATGCCGAAGACATCCTGCAAGAGGTGTTTCTCTCAATGCTAAACCCGCCCGTTTTAAACGACGAAGAACACCTAAAGGCATGGATTATCCGCGCAACGATTAACAAATGCAAAAATCTCCTAAAGTCCCAAAGAAGAAAGAGAACCGTTCCACTGGAGGAAGCTTACAGCCACGCCGGCACTGAACCTATCAAAGAGGAACATATCGATTTAGTTGCCGCTCTACAAAAACTGCATGAATTTGACCGAGAAATCCTATATTTGCATTATTACGAGGGCTATTCGGCAAAGGAAATCGCAAAAATTTTCGGTAAAAGCGAAAATGCGGTTTTCATTCGTTTGAATCGAGCGCGTAACGAATTGAAAAAATTACTAACGCTATAACCTTATTACTTAAAAAAAGGAGTTTTTGACCATGCAAAACTTATTTAAAGAAACGTTCGACCCTTTCACGGTCGGCGAAGAAAAAAAGCAAGAACTGAAAGACAAAATGCGCGAGGCCGAGTCCGTTGTAGGAGTTGCCGCCTCGCAAAGTACGCGCCGTACCTCGAAAGAAAAACCGCGTTTTCGTTGGAATAAACGCCTCACCCTTATCGCGGCGTCGATGGCGGCCGTTTTCGTATTCTGCGCAATCTTTATCCCTGTGATGGCTTCGCGGGGTGGCGGCGGCTCCGATGTGCCAAGCGTCGATGCGATTAGTTTAAGCGCGATTTTGAGCGGCAACGGCAGCTCTAAGCTTATCAGTAGCTATGACGAGAAAGCGATAGAGGCTTTTGTTAAAGAGGCGAGGGAGGAGGGCTTTGACCCCGTTTTTGCCCCGGACGGCGGGATGCAGATGGAAAACGCGCTGACGGGAAGAGTTATCATTCAAGCGCCGGACGGCTCGTGGACGCTGGCTTACGGGGATGGTTGGACGGCGCAAACCGGCGGAGATTGGCCCGATAACGAATTTACGGCCTTGCTCCCCAAGCCGGGGTTTCCGGGGTTTGAGGTTGCTTCCTCCCGCACCGATAGCGAACGGTTTAACGTCACGTTTGCGGGCGCAAGTTTTGAGCAACTCAGAGCATACGTGGAACAGGTAAAAGAAAAAGGCTTTACGATTGATGCGCAAACGCAGGATTTCGGCGCGTACCAATACTCTGCCAAAAACGCGCAAGGCTATTCGCTTTTCATCCATAGCGCATTCAACGTTACGGTGATTGAGCTTGAAAAACCTTTTTAGAGGTTATTCTTCTCTCGACCGCCCGTTTGTTTACGCCATCATCGACAACGCCACGGGCCTGCCGATATTTTTGGGCGCGCTAATGGAGATATAGTTTTAACGAAAAACGAAAACGTCGGATATATTCGGCAACGAGCATAAATACCCGTAACATTTTGCGGGTATTTTTTTGCATTGTAAAGCGACGGATAAAAAGGAAAATCATGGCTATAATTCGTAAATTGTAAATTGTAAATCGTAAATGCGAAAAGGAATAGCCTTATGCAAGCCTCATGTCCCCCGCAGCCCTCAATCCCCCTCAAAAAAGCCTATCTTGGCATCGACATCGGGTCGATTTCCACTAAGGCGGTTGTCATTGACGAGCAAAACAATATTCTCGCAAGCAGCTACCTATGGACGCAAGGAAACCCCTTAGAGGCCATAGCGTCGGTCTTAAAGGAATTGCGCCGCGCACTTCCTGTGGGATACAAAATTGAAAACGTCGGCACAACGGGTTCGGCAAGGTATTTGATAGGCTCGGCTTTGGGCGCCCGCATAATTAAAAATGAAATTACAGCCCACGCCGTCGGCACGCTGTCCGTTTTCCCCGAGGCGAGAACGATTTTAGAAATCGGCGGCCAGGATTCTAAAATCATCCTCATAAATAACGGCGTCGTTTCGGACTACGCGATGAACACGCTCTGCGCGGCCGGCACCGGCGCGTTTTTGTCCAGCCAAGCTAAAAGGCTTGACTTAAATTACGAGGATTTTGCCGCGCTCGCGCTCTCTTCCTCTAATCCCGCAAAATTAGCGGCGCGGTGCACGGTGTTTGCCGAATCGGATTTGGTGCACAAGGCGCAAATGGGTTATCAAAAGGCGGACATCGTGGCGGGGCTTTGCCGCGCGGTCGTCCTCAATTACTTAAACAACGTCGGCAAGGGCAAGAAAATTCTAGCCCCCGTCGTATTTCAGGGCGGCGTCAGTAAAAATGCGGCGGTGGCAAGGGAGTTTGAAAGAGAACTGGGGCTGCCGGTGTTAGTGGACAAAAGCGGGCATTTGATGGGCGCGTTAGGCGTCGCCATCCTGTGTAAGGGCGAGAAAGAAGGGACGGAATTTGATTTTGCTTTGGCCGATACGGAATTTAAAACCAGAGGCATCGAGTGCCCGCATTGCCCGAATCATTGTGAAATCATTTGCGTGTATAAAGAGTCAGCCTTACTGGACGCCTTTGGCAACCGCTGTGAAAGAGGGCTGGAGGTTTGTTAAGATAAATAATCCGTCATCTTTTATCTGTTACAATCGCTTGCATTTTTCCTACGAATAAGTTATACTGCTTTATATGAAAAGCATGACGGGCTACGGCAAGGGCGAAGCGGCGGACGGGAGCGGCCGAAAAGTAACAATCGAACTAAAATCGGTGAATAACCGGTATTTAGAAATAAACACGCGCCTGCCGAGGGCTCTCCAATTTTGCGACGACATTATCCGAAAGATTTTGCAGTCCGTTTTAGTCCGTGGCACCGTGGACATGTTTTTTAGTTATGAGAACCGGACGGAAGGAGGGAAGGCGGTCGTTGTGGATTGGCCGTTGGCGCGCGCGTACGTGCGGGCGTCTCAAAGCATCATCGAGGAGCTCCCCGTAGAGGATGACTTCGGCGTCGCCGCGCTGATGCGCACGCCGGACGTAATAATAACCGAAAGCGTTAAGGAAGACCCGGAGGCAATCGGCAAGCTGGCGGCCGAGGCGGCGGAAAAAGCGGTATCGGAACTCGATAAAATGCGCGCGGCGGAGGGCGCGGGCATAAAGACGGATTTAGTGGCAATTCTCGGTAGCATACAGGCCGCGCATACCTCCGTTGCGTTGCGCGCCCCGCAGGTCGTCGCACAGTTTCGGGCTAAAATCGAAGCGCGCATGCGGGAAATTTTAGATTCGGTTGCTTTAGACGAGGCAAAGCTGTTGAACGAATGTGCGTTTTTTGCCGACAAGGCCGATATTCACGAGGAGCTCTCGCGGCTTTCCTCCCATATCGGCCAGTTTCTAAAATGTATAGAGTTGAGCGGGCCTCAAGGCCGCAAACTTGACTTTATCGCTCAGGAGATGAACCGGGAAATCAACACCATTGGCTCAAAATCCAACGATTTAGAAATAACGAACTTAGTAATACTTATGAAAAACGAGCTCGAGAAACTGAAAGAGCAGATAAGAAACGTGGAATAGGTGACCCATGAAAAACAAAGGATTACTCATTGTCATATCAGGCCCTTCGGGCGCCGGCAAAGGAACCGTGTACGACCGGATTTTGGAGCGCGCGCCGGAGATTCAAAAGTCGGTTTCCGTCACGACACGCCTTCCGAGAGCCGGCGAGCAGGAGGGCGTACATTACTATTTTAAAACGCTTACCCAGTACCAACAAATGATTGCAAACGGCGAGTTTTTAGAGACTGCCTCCGTTTACAGCAACTATTACGGCACCCCGAAAGCGGCGGTGCTCGGCCTGATTGAAAAGGGGCGCGACGTAATGTTCGAAATCGACATCCACGGGGCGCGCCAAATCAAGGCGCGCTACCCGCAAAGCATCCTCATTTTTTTGATGACCCGCGATTTCGAGGTTTTAAAGGAGCGCCTCATAAAGCGCGGCACAGAAACCCCGGCCAGCCTTAAGACCCGGCTTTCCAGCGCGAAAAACGAATTGGCGCAATACGAATTATTTGACTACATCGTGTTCAACGACACGGTGGAGCAGGCGGCTTCGGACGTACTGGGCATAATTTGTGCCGAAAAGAGCCGCGTGAAGGCGAATGAGGCGGCCATAAAGAAAATGCTTAGTAATTAACATAGTGAATACGTTAGTGCAGTAGTGCAGTAGTGCAGTAGTGCAGTAGTGCAGTAGTGTTGGAAGAATTGAAGTCTGCAATCAAAGTAATAGTATTAGTATTCGCAAAAATAGCCTCTGTTCGCTTATTAAAGAAGAAACGACAACTACTGCACTACTGCATTATTGCACTATTGCACTAAAAGGAGAACCCATTCCCATGATGATCGACCCCCCCATAGACAAATTGCTAGAAATAACCGGCTGCAAGTACGCGCTGGTTTGCCTTGCGTCCAAGCGCGTCCGCACGCTCCTCGAGAAAAAGGCGGACATGCTGGAAGAAACCGGCGAGCATGCGGTGACGTATGCGCTACGCGAGATTTTTTCCGGTGAGATAGAAGCCGGATTGGAGGAGTAGCGTTGGATTTAGCGAATAGCGAATAGCGAATAGCGAATAGCGAATAGTTAAGGATAAGAGTTCTCGGATTCAAAGAGAGGTTTCTTTTGTTCCGTGCGTTTTGATTGGATTCAGGTTATCTAATGACCGGTATCGTACCCCAGTGCACCTCGCCTCTCTAGGCTTTGCTGTCGGCTTGGTCGTCCTGGATCCGCCGTTCTCCGGACGGCTCCCGCCCGCAAGGCGAGCGGGGTATGGTACCCTCGGTCGGAATCAAACCATAGCTATTCGCTATTCGTTATTTGCTATTCGCTATAAAAACACAACGTGTTTTTATGAGCCTACAGGGTAAAACCGTGGCGTTGGGCGTCACGGGCGGTATCGCCGCATATAAGGCTTGCAGTTTGGTCAGCCTTTTGAAAAAGAACGGAGCGGACGTGCACGTCGTGATGACGAAAAACGCCCGCGAGTTTGTGCGCCCGCTCACTTTAGAAACACTCACAAAAAACCCCGTAATCACCGACACGTTCCGCCGCCGGGCGGAATTTGACGTCCAACATATTTCATTGGCCAAAAAAGCGGATATTTTTGTCGTTGCGCCCGCCACGGCAAATTTTATTGCAAAATTCGCGCACGGGATTGCGGACGACTTTTTGTCGACGACGGTAATGGCGTACCAGGGCCCCGTTTTGCTCGCTCCCGCGATGAACACCGTCATGCTGCAAAGCCCCGCAAACCAAGCCAATACGGCGCTGCTTGCGAGCCGCGGCGTGCATTTTATCGACGGGGCGGACGGCGTTTTGGCGTGCGGCGACGAGGGCAAAGGCCGTATGGCCGAGCCCGAAGAAATCGCCGCGCGGATTGAGGAAATTTTCGAGGCCTGCCGCGCCGCCGCGTCAGCGTGTCCGGTGGCAGGAACGTCAGGCAGCCTAACAATAACCTCCGGCGGCTCAGCCGAAACCCTCGGCAGCCCGCCGTCCGTGCAAAAGAGCGATTTAGCGGGTAAAACCGTGTTGGTTACCGCCGGCGCCACCCGCGAGCCGATTGACCCCGTCCGCTACATTACTAATCGTTCGTCCGGTAAGATGGGCATCGCGATTGCCGAGGCTGCCGCGCGTAGGGGAGCACGGGTGATATTGGTGCACGGGGAAATTAAAGTGGACAGCGGACAGTGGACAGTGGACAGAAAAGAGGATGAAAATCCTATTGAACCGTCAACCGTCAACCGTCAACCGCCAACTTTTTCAGAATCGCGAATCACCGCAGTAAAGGTAGAAACCACCGACGAAATGTGCCGCGCCGTCATGCAATACCTGCCCGAATCCGACATCGTCATAAAAGCCGCCGCGCCGTCCGATTACAAGGTCGTAGCGCAATCCCCCCAAAAAATCAAATCGGAAAACCTCACGCTGAACCTTGTCAAAAACGTTGACATCGCGGCGGAGGTCGGCCGCATCAAGGGCGATAAAAAACTCGTCGTATTCGCCGCCGAAACCGAAGACTTAATTAAGAACGCGCAACAAAAACTCAAAAACAAAAACGCGGATTTAATCGTTGCCAACGACATAACGAAAGAGGGAGCGGGTTTTTCGGTAGACACCAACATCGTTACCCTCATCTCCCGCAAAAAATCCGTCTCCTACGACAAAATGCCCAAAGCCGCCGTCGCCAACCTCATATTAGATTGGGTAACCGAGTTGTAGGGCAGCCAAAACCTCGTAGGGGCAAGGCGTGCCTTGCCCAATCGTAAGATGTGCACGCCGTTGCACCCGCAAAAAAATGAAAACTATTGGCTCTTATTCAATTAGGTTGATTCAATCATCTTGTTATACAAAATCAAATCGTAGGGGACGCCGCCCTCGGCGTCCCGCACCATATTTAAACCGCCTTTTTTGCGGCGCGGGACGCCGAGGGCGGCGTCCCCTACGAAAAAACATATTGGAGAACCGGTAATTCAACCCAATTGAATAAGAACCAAACTATTTCAAAAATTAACATAATCAAGGAGACTAATCAAAATGGCAGTAATAACACTAATTTGCAATCAATGCGGCGGGCAGGTAAATTTGGACGATTCGCGGGAATTCGGGTTTTGCAATTTTTGCGGCACCAAGCTTCTGATTAAAAGCGACGTGATTCAAAATACATACAACACGACGTAACATATTACGCAAAATGTTACAAAGCACGTTTACGGCAAAGGCGGCAAAGACGCCGAAGAATTGGTGGCGGACGGCGAGAAGTTTTTAGAGTTAGAGCAGTTTACAAAGGCTAGTAAAGCGTTCAAGAAAGCGTTAGAAGCAAACCCTTCCGATTGGAGAATTTGGTTTGGCTATGCCAAAGCGGGCGGAGACTACGACGAGGATGGGGACTGTGATCCCTTATCCGCTTTCAAAACGGCATTAAAGCTTGCCGACGATGCGGAGAAAGAAATTATTTTCACTGAGATGAGAAAAAATCATGTGTTGAATGATTTTGTCGACGAATATTTAACTCAATTAAGGCCTAACGAATGGCGTAATTGGTTCAATGTGGCAGTGCGTTGTTACGGGCGCACTTTTAGAGAAAAGCTTACGAAAGCCTTTACATTAGCTGATCAAAGCGGAAAAAACGAAATAATAAATTATCTTATCAATAGAACTGATAAGTTAAATCAATTTAAGTATGATGAAGATGCCGCAGATTGTTTAATTAGTCTCATGCCCGACGATTGGCGTACATGGTTTGTTAAAGCAAAAAGAATTGTTCTCACGACTTGTTTTGTGAAAGATGTAAAAGCAGCTAAGCCGCTTTGTGCTACGGCTTTTGAGAGCGCTTTTATGATGGCGGATGCGTTGGGTGAGGCCGAGATAATTAAATATTTGTCAGGCCCAGAAAAGAACTCTAGCGCTGGGGTACTTTATAAAGTTGCACGTAAAAGTGTAAAAAAAGCGCAAAAATTAAAATCAAGATAGCGTAGCCATAAAAATAAACATGCCTAATTTCGCCGAAATAATAGTAGACATCTCAAATCCGGAGGTAGACCGGATTTTTGATTATGCCGTCGGAGAGGCGGAGGGCGTTGTGCCCGGGGCGCGGGTGATGGTTCCGTTCGGGCCCCGGAGCATCGAGGGGTATGTGATAGGGCTTAAAGAAACGTCCGGGTTAGACCCCAAAAAAATCAAAGCCGTGATTTCGGCGCTCGACCCGATGCCCGTCATCTCAACGGAAATGTTTGCACTCGCTAAGTTTATGATTCGGTCATACCGGCTGACGATGGCGAACGCGCTGCGGCTTTTCATTCCCGCCCAGATGCGCGGCGGAAAAATCAAGGAGCTCAAAAAACTCTACGCCGAAGTTAATCCGGAATATCTTTCGCTCCCCACAGAATCGTTCATTAAGTCCTCCGCTTTGGCGCAGCTCGAAGTATTTGAATACATAAAGGCGCAGGGAGAGGTGCCCGTTACCGAATTAAACCAAACCTTTTCCGCCTCCGCACTCCGAAACCTTGTCGGCCGCGGCGTAATCGTCACCACCGAGCGCGGCGTTTCCCGCAGGCCATACGAGGGTTTGGAGGCGACGGAGAAACAGTTTGAGTTGACGGACGAGCAGAGGCGTGCAGTTGCAACAATTACACAAGGGGGCGGGGAACTTTGTGTAAACAGTGAATTGGAATCGTCGAATATAATTACACAAAGTGCCCCGCCCCCTTGTGTTACCCAACCCTCAACCTTCCTCCTGCACGGCGTGACGGGCAGCGGCAAAACCGAGGTCTATATGGCCGCCATCTCCGACGCGCTGCGCCGTGGCAAAACGGCGATTATGTTGGTGCCGGAAATCGCGCTCACGCCGCAGGTTTTAAAGAATTTCCGGTTGCGCTTCGGCGAAAATGTCGCGCTCTTGCACAGCAAATTAAGCGCGGGGGAGCGGTTCGACGAATGGAGACGGTTGCTTACGGGCGAGGCGTCCGTAGCGGTGGGCCCCCGCAGCGCGGTGTTCGCGCCGCTTAAAAACGTCGGGCTGATTATCATCGACGAGGAACACGATGCAAGTTACATTTCCGAAACCAATCCGCGCTATCATACGGCCGAAGTCGCTGAATTTAGACGAGCCTACAATAACTGTACGATGATTTTAGGCAGCGCGACGCCGTCGGTTGAAACGTACTTTAAGACGCGTACGGGAGAAATTAAGCTTATCGAGCTCCCTAACCGCGTCAACCGCAAGCCCTTACCCGCTATTGAGACCGTCGATATGTGCCGCGAGCTAAGAGAGGGCAACAACGGCATGTTCTCGCGCCGGCTTTTGGCCGAGCTACGCGAGTGCTTTAAAAATAACAATCAGGCGATGTTGTTTATCAACCGCCGCGGGTATTCCTCGTATGTGATATGCCACGCGTGCGGCTACGTGGCAAAATGCACGCAGTGCGACGTATCTTTGGTGTATCACAAAGAGGACAACGCGCTAAAATGCCATTACTGCCAAGCCCGGTTCGCCCCGCTTGCCGCTTGCCCGCAGTGTGGCAGCCCGCACATCCGCCAGGGCTTTATCGGTACGGAACGCGTCGCCGAGCAGCTTATTAAGCTCTTCCCCGACAAAACGGTTTTGCGCATGGACAACGACACGACGCGCGGCCATGGCGCGCACGCCGACATTTTAGAGCAGTTTGCCCGGCGCGAGGCGGACGTTTTGGTCGGCACGCAAATGATCGCCAAAGGCCACGATTTTCCGCATGTAACCTTAGTGGGCATCATAGACGCCGATTTAAGCCTGTATTTTGCGGATTACCGCAGTATCGAGCGCACATTTCAGTTGATTACTCAGGTTTCCGGGCGGGCGGGACGCGACGAGATCGCGGGAAAGGTCATCCTGCAAACCTACACGCCGCGCCACTACGTCTACAAATACGCGGTGAATAACGATTATAAGGCGTTTTTTGAAAAAGAGTGCAACCTGCGCGAGGTGACCAAGTACCCCCCCTTTAGCCGCATCGTGCGCGTATTAGTCAGCGGCGAGGCCGAGGAACTCGTGTCGGATACCTTAAAGCGGATATTTCTAGACGTTACTTTGCTCTCAAAAGCACATCCGGGCTGCTTTGCCTACCTTTCGGCCATGCGTTCGCCCGTAAAGCGTATCCAAAACAAATTCCGTATGCAGATCCTTACGCGCATTGTGGATAAGCAAGACGAGATTACCTCCGCCATCTTTGACATCGCAGAACTCCACCGTAACCCTAAGATTCTTTGTTTTGTTGAACAGAATCCGAATAATCTGAGTTAATTTGCTTGACGCTGGGTATAGGTTTATGGCATAATGACCGTAGAAAGCTCATGGAAGAAGAAACAATTCTTTGAGAATTCTTAATCGGGCAAGTTATTTGTATCTAATCAAGGCGCTTTTTGTGATGCGTCCGGGTTTTGGAGTGAGCATAATTCATGGCAACAAGGCAGATAGTCACCGTCGGAGCCGAGGTACTGCGGGAAAAAGCGAAAATTGTCACCGAGTTTAGCGAGCGGCTTTGGACGCTGCTCGACGACATGCGCGAGACGATGATTCTAGCCAAGGGCGTAGGCCTGGCTGCGCCACAGGTGGGCATTTTAAAGCGCGTCGCGGTGGTTTCGACGGATGACGGAAAAACCGTTTACGAGCTGGTGAATCCCGTTATTGTAAAAAGCGCGGGAAGCCAGATCGAAGAGGAAGGCTGTTTGAGCGTGCCCGGGCGCGTGGGTTTTGTCGAGCGTCCCCTAACGGTCGCCGTCAAAGCGCAAGACCGCTTTGGGAAACCGATTAAAATCAAAACAGAAGAGGGCGACCCGTTTTTGGCGATCGTCTTTTGCCATGAAATCGACCATCTGGACGGAGTGCTGTATACGGACAAGGCGATTGAGGGGTATAAACCGCCGGAAAACAGTGATAAGTGATAGGTGATGAGTGATAAGTTAGGGATAATTGCGGTTGGGTTCAATAGAAATGTTCTTTTTCTCCTAAGGAACAAAAGAAATTTGCTCATACTTACACATGCACTTATCCTAAACTTATCACTCATCACTTATCACTAATTACCGGAAGGAGGTATGATAACATGAATGTAATATTTCTCGGGACGCCGGAATTCGCGGTTTCGTCTCTTGCGGCAATACTAAATTCGTCTCACCGCGTATTGGCGGTCGTCTCTCAGCCCGACCGCGAGACGGATAAAAAGGGCAGGGTAGTGCCGACGCCGGTTAAGGCTTTTATCAGTGGCCGGTGGCCAGGGGCCAGTGGACAGATAAAAGAAGATGGATTTATGTCTCAAACCCCGAATCCCGAATCCCGAACCCCGAACCCCGCCCCATATGTTTTGCAGTTCGACAGCGTAAGCAAAGAGGGCATTGAAGCCGTCAAGGCCCTTAACCCTGACGTTATGGTGACGGCGGCGTTCGGGCAAATACTATCGGACGAGTTCCTTTCAATCGCGCCCGTATATAACGTTCACGCCTCGCTCCTGCCGCTATACCGCGGAAGCTCGCCGATTCAAGCCGCCATTTTAAACGGCGATAAGGAAACTGGCGTCACCGTCATGCAAACGGTTAAAGACTTGGACGCGGGCGACATTTTGTTGCAGGAAAAGCTTGCAATCGGCGAAGATGAGCCGTTTTATTCCCTGCACGGCCGGCTGGCGGAATTGGGCGCCAAATTGATTGTGGAGGCGCTGGATAAGGCGGAAAAAGGGTCATTGAGCCCCGCTTCGCAAAACCACGCGTCGGCAACCCATACCCAAAAAATCGTAAAATCGCACGGCCGGATTGATTGGAGCGAGGGTGCCGATTTGATTGCCCGAAAAATCCGCGCCTACAACCCTTGGCCGACGGGGTATACCTTTTTTGACAGGGACAACATCAAAATTTTTGAAGCCAAAACGATCAACATGGATACTTTGTGTGACGTAGCACCCGGCACAATCCTCTGCGCCTCCGAAAAAGCGGGGCTTTGCGTGCAATGCGGAAGCGGCATACTCAGCATCCTATCTCTGCAAGCGCCCGGCAAGCGCGTGCTGCCCGTAAACGAGTTTTTGCGGGGATACAGGATTGCGGTGGGCGCAAAGTTTGAATGAAGGCCGTACTTTCCAGTTTACCAGATAACAGATAAAAGATAAAAGATAACAGAAAAAGGATGTGATTTTTAATTGTGCCCACATCCCATATTTCCCACAAACTATTCATCCAATTTCTGTTATCTGTTATCTGTTATCTGTTATCTTGGCTCGGTATTTGCATATTTAGACCAATTGTTTGTAAAGGAGTATCCCCATGAACCTCACCTCGGAAAAAGCTGTATACGAAACCCTGCGCTCCGTTTATTCGGACGGGGCGTTCAGCACGCAAGCGTTAAACCGCGCCCTAAAGAATTCCGCCGTCAACGACAAGCCGTACATCACCAAGCTGTTTTACGGCGTGCTGGATAAGAGCGTCCAGTTCGATTACATCATCGCAAAGGCCGCCGCGCAGCCGCCGCAGAATGCGGTCGCTATTTTGATTAAGATTGGATTGTATTTGTTGCGCTACACCGCTACGCCGGACTATGCTGCGGTCAGTAAAACGGTCGAGCTCGCCAAACAGTCCGGAAAAACGGGCGCGGAGGGCTTTATAAACGCGGTCTTAAAAAAATCGAAAGAAATCAGGCTTCCAAAACCCGATACGGCGTCGGGGCTTGCCGTCGTTGCTTCCTACCCGGAGTGGATTGTTAAGCGCCTCGCCGCCGACTACGGATTTGCGTTTGCGCACGACTTTTTGATGTGCACATTGCCGACGGAAACGCACATCCGAGTCAACCGCAACCGCATCGGCGTTGCGGAGTTTGAAGAAAAATATCCCTTCATCTTGCGCACCCCTTCAAAGTACGGGTACTATGCCACAAATACCCAAATGAATAAATTAGACAAGCGCGAATTTATCGTCCAAAGCTTTGCGTCGATGGACGCCGTTCAGTATTACTTGGACGGCATCGCCCCTAAAAACATTTTAGACCTTTGCGCCGCGCCGGGCGGGAAGTCCGTGTACCTAAAGGAGCTGTTGGGCGAGGCGGAAATCGTCGCGTGCGATATCTACGCGCACCGCGTCGAGCTTATCCGCAAATACGTCGAGGATGCGGCAAGTTCCGTTACGGTGGTGCAAAACGACGCGACGGTATTTAATCCGGATTTTGCCGGCAAGTTTGACTTGGTGGTTTGCGACGCGCCCTGCAGCGGAATCGGTGTCGCCGGCAAGAAGCCGGAAATCCTGTGGAACCGTAAGGAAGAGGATGTGGCGGAGCTTTCCGCATTGCAAAGTAAAATCTTAAACGTTGCGGCCGCCTATGTGAAACCCGGCGGGCGGTTGTGTTATTCCACCTGCACCGTATTCAAAGCGGAAAACGACGAGGTGTGCGAGCGTTTTTTAAAGGCGCACAGGGAATTTTCTAAGACGAAAGACTTTTTGCGCCTCTACCCCCACATAGACAACTGTGACGGCTTTTTTGCCGCAAGCTTTACGTTGGGAGATAAAAAATAACAGATATTACGCTTACGTGTATATGTCCGTATAAAAACGACTACCAGTATTGCATTTTTTACGGACATCTATGGGTAA
>WQYM01000064.1 GCA_009781235.1 Bacillota bacterium | reverse complement strand
TGCGCCGCGGGCGGAACGGGAGAGGCTTCGTACCGCTCAACGATGACTGTCTCTAAGGCACTGCAATACGCAAACGCCTCATTCCATATTTTTTCTACGCTTTCGGGAATCGTAATTTCCGTTAAACTGTTGCAATCGGTAAACGCAAAATCCTCGATTTCCCTTAGTTGGCTGACCGGCTCAAAAACCACCTCTTCCAAACTGCTGCAATTCGCAAACGCAAAGCTCTTAATCTCCTGCACCGAGGCCGGAATGGTGATTCTCTCCAAGCCGTCGCAAACATAAAATGCGGCGGCGGCAATGGTTTGCAGTTGACTGTTTGGACTAAACACCACCGACGAAAGGGCATGGCAGTTAAAAAACGCATGGGCGCCAATGCTTTTTACGCCGGCCGGAATCGTTATGTGCGTAAAAGAACACTCGTAAAACGCGCCCCAGCCGCCGATTGCGTTGACAGTAGAAGGAATCACACTGGTATTGCAACCTTGGATAATAACCTCACCCAATCGTTGTATTAAGCAATTCCCCGCACTCCTGTACACCGGATTTTGACTGCCCACTATAATGGAAGTGAGGCCAGTACAACCTAAAAACGCGCACTGGCCGATACTCGACACCGAATCCGGAATAAAGATGCCCTCAAGGTTGCTGCAACCGACGAACGCGTCATGCCCGACGCTTGTCACGCTGTTAGGAATTCTGACCTCGGTAAGGTACTTGCAGCCTTGGAATGCATAATCCGCGATACTGCTACCACCCTCAATCACAACTTCTTTGAGCGACGACGGGACGTTCCCGTTTAAATAAGACGGATTTGTGCCGAAAATATACCCAAAGTGCGTATTACTTACCCCATTCAAGTTGTTGCCGACAAAAGGTATCGTGAGGTACTTCAGCCCCGAACATCCGGAAAAAGCACCGCTGCCGATGCTGATTACGCTGCTTGGAATCGTGACCATCGCAAGCTTATTGCAACCGCTGAAAGCGCTCGCCGCGATACTTCCGCCGCCCCTAATAACAACGTTCGTTAACGACGACGGGACGGTTCCGCCGAATATGTAGCTGAAATTCGTATTGCTTGACCCGTTTAAGGTGTTGCCTACAAAAGGCAGGGTGATGCTCACTAAGTTGGAACAGCCGGAAAAAGCGCCACCTCCGATGCTGGAATTGGTGCAATTCAAGATTACCTAACTTACTAACTTTCTTACTGATTTATGCTGGATTTTATGAACCTATAAACGATATTAAGGGTTCGGGTCGGGATGCCGTTTACCGTTTCGGGGTGAGAGATTTCGATGCGCTCTATGAGCAGCTTCACCATTTCGGCGGTGAGTTCGGCACACTCGAAGTAGGCGGCGGCAAAGGCCTTTAATTGCTTGAAACCTTCCTCGATGTCGTCCGCTTTGCCGAGTTCGCTTTCGATGTCCGCAAGACGCGCTTTGAGCTGTTGCTGTTCGCGTTGGTAGTCCGCAAGCATGGACTTGTAATTGTCGCCGTCCAGAGCGTCCGCCGCGTAATCCTCGTAAAGCCTGCGGACGATTGCCGCAAGAGCCGAGAGCCGCTTTTCGATTTTGCCCTTTTCCGCCGCCGTTTGCGCATGGCGGGTTTTCATCCCCTTGGAGCGTTTGAGTACCGTTTCCAATAGCCCGTCGTCGCTTAGCACCGTTGACATCATGCCTTTGACCTCTTTCCACACTTGCGCGTAGATGTCGGCGTAGTAGACGTGATTGTAATGGGCGCACTCGTCGGGGTTTTGGTAGTGGTTCATACAGCGGTAAAACGACTTGTAGGCGAACGTGGCGCCCTTTGCCTTTGTGCGTTGCGTCGATAGGCTCATACGGCGGCCGCACTCCGCGCAAAACAGGATGCCGCGAAAGATGTTATCCGTGATGTGCTTTTGGGGCGTGTGCCTTGCGTCTATGAGCCGTTGCACCCTGTCAAAGTCGTCGCGGCTGACAAGCGGTTCGTGCGTGTCGCGGACGACGATTTGAAGTTCCTTTGCGACGGCGACCAGCTTCTTGACTTTGTAATTCGGCGTTTCGTATTTGCGGTTTACCATATCGCCCACATACACGCGGTCGCGCAGGATTTGGCGCACCGTCGTATATTTCCACTTGTAGACGTAATTGTCCTTGCCGTTGTCGAAATGCCCGAAGCCCCGCAGCCCCTGTTGCGTTTTGAGCGCCGAGGGAATCAAAATGCGGCGGTCGGTCAATGCTTTGGCGATGAGGACGGCGCCGCTCCCCTCTAACGCGAGGGCGAAAATCAGGCGCACTGTTTCGGCGGCGTCGGGGTCGATAATCAAACGGTTTTTGTTCGCGGGGTCTTTACGGTAACCGTAGGGGGCTTGCGGGTTAATAAAATAACCTTTCATAGCCCGTTGGCGTTTCGCGGATTTTACCTTGCGCGAAATATCCTTAGAGTACATATCGTTTAGGATATTGCGGAACGGGGCGATATCGTTGTCCGCTTTGAGCGTATCCACGCCGTCGTTAATGGCGATGTAACGGACGCTCCGTTCGGGAAAGAAAATTTCCGTGTAATAGCCTGTTTGAATGTAGTCGCGGCCCAAGCGGGACAAGTCCTTTGTGATAACCAAATTGACCTTGCCGCTTTCGATGTCGGCCAAAAGCCGTTGGAAGTCGGGGCGGTTGAAGTTCAAGCCCGTGTAGCCGTCGTCCTTGTAAACGTCGTGGACGGTGTAGCCGTTTTCCTCGCAGTACCGTTCAAGCATCATTTTTTGCGTTTCGATACTCGAATTATCTGCCGTCTTGCCGTCGTCGCGGGAGAACCGCAGATAGAGCGCGGCGCGGTATTGGCGATTGAAAACCGTGCTTTCTGTTGTCTTACTTTTTGCTGAAAAATCTTGTTGTTCCATATTTTTTTACCTCCTCTTGGAACAACGCGCATTGGATAAGTTGTACCTTTATTATACCAAATAGCGTCGAAAATGTCTACCATATAGGGGGTAGTTTTTTGTTTTTCGGGGCGGGTTTTCGGCTCTTTTTTCTGCTTAAAATGGAGCGAGAAAGGCACTCAAAAAGCCCTAAACTTTTACAATTTACACAATACCTAAAAGTAGTACTTTATATTAGGTATTGTGTCCAAAAGAAAATTTTACCCGACTGTTTTTGCGTTTGTCCTTTGTCCTATGATACTAAGACGTAGCTATTAGTATCATGGTTTTGGATACGGATACGGGGCGTGCTTAAAGTAATACTAGCGCACGCGCGCGCGCGAGCCTTATAGCCGACTGTCGCCGCTAGTCGTGAGGGCGGCGCGTATCGGGGGCTGGGCGGAGCCCCACGCTCCCCGAATCACCGCGCCGCCCCGTTTGCACTTTCAATTAGCCGGCGAAAGGGGTGTCGTTTCGGGCAGTCCGAGCAAACGTATTTTACCACAAACCCCAAATGTAAACAACCTTTTAACGGTATGAGCATCGACCGTGAGAGCTTTTTTGGACACGAAAAATCTAAACTCGCTTGTCATTCTTGTATTTTTTTCGATTTTGATACAAGAGTAGCCAATTAAATTATATATCAAAAATAGTAATTATTCAAGAACTCTTAGAAAGTTTCATAACAAGCCAGTAAAGCCTTGACATGTGAACTGGTTTTTTGTATATTATATGATGTAGTGTTCTGTCGAAAGGTCAACGAAAAAATACATGAGTAATAACAAAGTAAAGTTCATTGACTTATTCGCCGGGCTAGGAGGAATAAGGTTAGGGTTTGAACAAGCATTTAAGGATGCCGGGCTTGAAACGCAATGTGTTCTAACTTCCGAAATCAAACCGGCTGCTATCAATGCTTTGACCGAAAATTTTGGCCAACACCCTATCAGCGGCGATATAACAACCATAGATGCATCGACTATCCCAAATTTTGATTTTTTGCTTGCCGGATTCCCTTGCCAAGCTTTTAGCGTGGCGGGCAAACAACGAGGGTTTCAAGATACAAGGGGGACCTTGTTCTTTGATGTCGAAAGAATTTTGGAAGAAAAAAAACCTTATGGGTTTATCCTTGAAAATGTAGAAGGTTTAGTTACGCATGATAAAGAAAGCGAAAAAGACAAAATCGGCAAAACATTAAAAACAATACTCCATATTTTAAAAGATAAATTAGGTTATAAGGTTAATTGGGGCGTTCTTGATGCGCAAAGTTTTGGGTTAGCCCAAAAAAGGAACCGCATTTACATAATTGGCACCTTAGATACAGAAATACCACTTAATAATTTTATCCCTGTCAAAAAAACTTTCGGCGACATAATGGAACAAGGTTTGCCGACTATTCCAAATAAGTTGTCTGAAAAATTATTTGAAAAATACAAACCGCAAGAACTCTATGGCAAAGCAATAAAAGATAAACGTGGCGGGATTTCAAATATACATAGTTGGGATGTTGAGTTGCGTGGCCATGTCACAGATGAAGAAAAAGAGCTTTTAAATAGCCTAATGCGCGAACGCAGAAAAAAACGCTGGGCTGAGATAATAGGGATAGATTGGATGGACGGAATGCCTTTAACGACTGAACAAATCCGGACATTTTATGATAGCGAAATGCTAGAACACATGCTAGAAGATTTGGTTGAAAAAGGCTATTTAGTTTATGAACACCCTAAAAAGAAAATAAAAGAAAATGATGTGTATGAAAGAGTCCCGGACAAGACAAAACCTAAAGGCTATAATATTGTAACAGGGAAACTAAGTTTTGACTTCACTAGAATATTGTCCCCCAATAACGTAACGCCAACCCTAGTTGCAATGGATATGGCAACTTTAGGTGTCCTTGATAATGGGGGGTTAAGGCATCTTTCATTACGGGAAGGCTTAAGGCTTTTCGGTTTCCCGGAGTGGTATACATTAGAGAATTTTAATAAATCCGAGCGCGGAAAAGACATGGGCTATGACTTGTTAGGGAATACCGTTTGTGTCCCAGTTATACAAAGCATAGCAAATCGATTAGCGATTAGTTATTCAAAAAGGAAGAAATGCTGATGAGAAAAACAGAAAATTTAGTTTACGATAATTTAATAAAGTCTTTTTGTACGTTTTTGATAGACAATGACTATGAAACCCTAATTGAGAAAGAAACTTCTGAATTGGTTTCCGCGCTAAAAAATTTGCATTGCATTGGGACAAGCTTAGGATTAATGGGGTGCATTAGAAGTGATAAAGATTCGCTCAAAAACATTTTGATTTTGCTTGATATTTCCGAAGAAAAATTTAAGCGGATTGTTTCTATGCTCCGTCAAGAAATGGGTTATAAGTTTTCAACAGAATAGTCATTAGATAAAACGCGGTCTATCATGTTAGAGAACGCTAATTTTATGGAGTTGGTATGTGATTTGCTTGCCAATGGTGCTCAATCAGATAAATACAAGAGAAAAATCCCCGCTTTCTATCGTGATAACTTTTTTATTGATGGAACATCTTTAGCAAGGCTTAAAAACCTTGATGCTTTGAGAGGGTTAGCAAAAAGAAGCCTTGAAGTAAAATATAATAGCGGGATATCCGCGAGGGTATTAAAGAAAATAGAAGAAACAGTTAAATTGACTTGCGATTTAGAGGGGCTAACTTATTCCAAAGGTAAAACCGTAGATTTCCTGCAAAGAGAAATGAGTTTTGCTGTTCCCAATGGGCAAGACCCTAAAATAATAATAGACGTGTCTTATGCTATTACAACATCTAGCACACAAACATCATACAACAATAAGGTTGCGCTTACAAAAAAGCTTATTGCGGAAAAAGGCAAGGAAATTGTTACTGTCAATGTCCTTGATGGTGCTGGATGGTTAGGGCGGCAGTCTGACTTAAATGAAATATACCGAAATTCTGATTATACTTTAAATTTAGCCAATATCGGGTTATTGGGAACAATAATTAAAAATACTTTTGAGGGATAAAAAATGAACGCACAAGAAAGAAAAAATGCTCTTGAACAATTGGTAGCTACAAGGCAACCCGTAAGGACGGGCATCCCTATTGTTTACCACGGGGAACGCAAAGCCTTTGACGCATACCAAATCCCATTGGATTATTTGACCTATAACCCTTACAATGGCAGGATAGGGAGTTTAGTCAAATCGTATGAAAGGCAATCCCATGTTTTAGACGCCAATGAGCCTAATGACGTTAAAAAGATTGAGAGCTTCTTGATGGAGTCTAAGCCGGACGCGAATAAAAAAACCCGGCAAAGTTTATTGGATGACCATCAGCGGGTACACGGCATTGTAACTGCCGATGGCATAATAATCGATGGGAACCGTAGGGCTTGTTTGCTTAACAGCATCCGCCATGACGATTCTATCGCGCCTAATCAAAAGCAACATTGCGAATACTTTGTAGCAATTATTTTGCCCATTGATGCCGATAAAAAAGAAATCCTGCGTTTAGAAACTTCTTTTCAGATGGGCGAAGACGCAAAAGTAGATTACAACCCCATTGAAAAATATTTGAAATGCCAAGATTTAAAAGACGAGGGGTTCACAGACCGAGAAATTGCCCAGCTTATGGGAGATTCTGAAACTAACATTAAAATGTATTTAAGGGTTTTAACCTTAATGAATGAGTACCTTGAAACATATGGGTATAGTGGGATTTATACCCTATTAGACAAGAATGAGGACTCTTTCCAAAAATTAGACCAAGCTCTTAAAGCCTATGATGCGGGCGGCGTGCCGAATATGTGGGACTATGACCCACAGATTGACGTCCCAACATTAAAACTTATTGCTTTTGACTACATAAGGTCAGGGTTCGACCAAACTGATTTTAGGGACATAATTAAGAAACCCACATCAGCAAATAAAAGTTCGAGTTTCTTTGCATCCAAAGATATTTGGGAGGGATTTCGGGATCGTCATTTTTCTGTAACGGATGGGATTAATGAGGAGCCGGTTGAAGATTTAATTGAGAACGTGCCAACCGGCGACATAACCCGAAAACTCAAAGCAAGGGACAACGCATGGAAAAAACAAGTCCAAGGAGTCCTCCAAGATAATTACGCTTCCAACAAGGATAGACTAAACAATAAGCAGGCAGCGGACAACCCTATTAAACTTCTGCAAAAAGCTTTGGAAGCACTTAAGTCCGTAGATATAACGCAGGCTTCCTTTAAGCAAAATAGGGATGTAGCAGATTGTTTGGAAAAAATCAAAAATCTAATTGCTGAGTACCAAGAATTATTAAACAATGAGTGAATTAACGATAAAAACAAAATTAAATAATGAAATCATCATTTCCGGTGACGTAGCAAAAATCCTTCATAACAGAAGGGCTGTTAGGATATTAAAAGACTCTCTACGTTACAATTTTTCCGATGGCGAAATATGGGTTTCAGAAGTCCAAGATTTTCAAAGTTGCTTGGATATAATTAGCCATGTGGCAAAATTGACCGAATGTAATTTAGTTTACTCAGAGTCAACCAACAAAGAGGTAGAGCACTATAAGTCAGAAGAAGAAAAATTTGCTATATTTTCAAAGAAAGCTCTAACCATAAGGGACAATCAATGCGATATTGGCGAACTTCGAGCGTTTAAGGATGTTTTATTAGAAAGGTTGCCCAATCGGACGCTTTATGATTTACAAATGTTGTCAGCCTACCATTTGGCATTTTCGCAAAATGCGTGCAACTTTTCTGTTCCCGGCGCCGGTAAGACAAGTGTGGTTTATGGTGCCTATGCTTATTTAAAAAGCTTATCCGAAACAGATAGCAAGAAAGTTGACAAATTATTAATCATTGGCCCATTGAGTTCGTTTGCGCCTTGGGAGTTAGAATACGAAGAATGCTTTGGTAGGAAGCCAGTAGCCAAGAGGTTGGTTGGGAAGATGCCCTTGGAAGAAAAAAAACAATATTTGTATGAACAGGAAACCGCAGAATTAATTTTGGTATCGTACGCATCGGTGGCAGCGCTTGCTGAAGAATTAGCATATTTTTTAAATAGTAACAGAGTTATGCTTGTCCTAGATGAGGCGCATAAAATTAAAAATACCCAAGGTGGGATAGTTGCACAGTCGGCATTAGGGATTGCCCAACTGGGGGAAGCAAGGGTCGTTTTAACTGGGACGCCCGCCCCCAATGGTTATGAAGATTTATATAACCTCTTTAAATTTATTTGGCCGTCCAAAAAGATAATACGCTTCCATATCAATCAATTACGGGACATGTCAAAACAACAAGATGACCCTCGGGTAGGGACATTAATAAACCAAATATCGCCATATTTTATTAGGGTTAAAAAATCTGATTTGGGGATACCGCCTGCCACTACTCACCCGCCCATTATTGTCCCAATGTCAGATCGGCAAAGATTGATATATGACTTTATCGAACGGAAATACATCAACGAAATCACAAATACTAATGAAAAATTATTTAGGGACAATTTAATTAATGCACGGCTTATTAGGCTAATGCAAGCCGCAACTAACCCACAATTATTAAAACAGCCGCTACAGGATTTTGCAGAAATAGAGGGCATTGACCTTTCCGGCATTGTCGAGGATGCGGAAATAATCAAGACTATCCTTGATTACCAAATCGACGAATCACCAAATAAATTTGTTGTTGCAAGGGATTTAATAAAGCCAATCATTCAGAACGGCGGGAAAGTTATCATTTGGGCGTGTTACATTAGAACAATTGATGGGCTAAGCGAATACCTATTGCGAGAGGGCATAAATAACAGAATCCTATACGGTGCTACGCCAATAGCCTCAAGCGAAATGACGCCGGAACAAGAGGAATATGAATTTACTAGGGAAGCAATCGTAAAAACTTTCAACGACAAGGACTCCGATTTGAAAGTAATAATTGCCAACCCTTTCGCAGTAGCAGAATCGATATCGTTACACAAAGCGTGCCATAATGCAATTTACTTAGAGCGGTCGTTTAATGCCGCCCATTTTATTCAGTCAAAAGATAGGATTCACCGTTACGGACTAAAAAAAGATACCGTAACAAATTATTATTTTTTAGTATCGGAGAACTCGATTGATACCGTTATCAATGATAGGCTTGAAATCAAGGAAAGGCGTTTAATGGAAATCATGGAAGATATGCCAATCCCACTTTTTGATAATGTGCTTGAAAACGAGGGGGATGAAGATGTCAAAGCCGTATTGAGGGATTATGCAAGAAGAATTAAAACGGTGTAATTCAATTGGCAATATTGATGGGGTGCTTTATTTTTCAAAAGTGCTGTTTGCAAGCATCCCTACAAATATTGACAATATGAAAAAAAGTTGTTCTTTTGTCCCGGCAATTGAGTTAAATTGCACGGCGGCAATTTGTTTTTTTGATTTCATTGGGATTATCAAAATCGAAAATAAATCAATTAAAATTACTGACTTGGGCGAAGGTGCTTGCAACCTTGATAACGAAAGGTTATTAGATTTTTTTGCCCGTTGTTGCCTTGATACCTTAATCAAAAGAGAAATAATTAAACACAGCTCAATCCGGTACAATTACCATGAGCATAGGATAGAAATATCAACAAGCGCTTTCCCTTTAAACTTTGCATCGTTTAGAAATTTCTTAATTACGCTAAAAGTTTTGGTTGCGAAAACAGACGTGATATTGGAATTAGATGAGGCGTATGAAAATTTCTTTTCTGACTCGCTCAAAAACAACGAAAAAAGCTTAGAGCACTTGCTTAAACAGTTAGAAAGCCAACGTGAGCGAGGAGCCACAGCCGAAGCTTTTGTTATGCGCTATGAGAAACAAAGGTTAAGCAACTCACTTGAACCTAAATTGATTTCTAGTATTGATGTAAGCGCCGGATATGATATTGTTTCTTTCAATAGCCTAAGTTCAACTTCATATGACCGATTTATAGAAGTTAAATCTTTTCAATACAATGTCCGATTTTTTTGGTCAGTCAACGAAATGGAAGTCGCGAAAGTTTTAGAGGAAAAATATTTTCTCTATTTAATTGATATGAGAAAAATCCATGAAAATGGGTATTCCCCTATGATAATTCAGAACCCATATGTAAACCTTACAAGAGAGTATTGGATATTAGAGCCAAATTCATATTTAATAACCAAAGTATAATTGCAGAGAATACATCTATGTCTAAAAGATTTGATTTTGATACAACAGAACAGCATAGTAAACTAATGCGGCGCGTGAAGTCCAAAAATACCATGCCAGAAAGGATATTAATGCGTGCTTTGACGGAACTAGGCATTTACTATTCCAAACATCAAAAATCCGTTGTTGGGACGCCTGATATAGTTTTTAAGCGTAAGAAAATAGCAGTTTTTATTGATTCGGAGTTTTGGCATGGGAAAGCCCACATCCCTAAAAAAAACTATGATTATTGGTTTCCGAAGTTTGAAAAAAATAGAGCCCGTGATATCCGTGTAAACAGCTTATTGGCTGAGGCCGGTTGGGTCGTTATAAGGTTCACAGAAAAAGAAGTGAAAAAAGATTTACTTTATTGCATAGAAAAAATTCTTTCAACCGTTTTTTCAAGTCTGAACGTAGAAAAATGATTAAGCCTTATTGAAAAAAAGGTCAAAATAATAAGTTCCGTTCTTCATGGAATAAAAACCTCGTTAAGGAAGCTAAACCTATATGAATTATGACAACATTAACGAACTATTGAACGCGCCGGAGGGCGAGCATTATCAGTTCAAAGAAGCTAAAAACCGTTTTGATTTCGGCGAGGCGGTTAAGTGTTGCTGCGCCCTATCGAATTGCGGCGGCGGCAAATTGGTTCTCGGAATCTCCGATAAGCGACCGCGAAAAGTCGTAGGCAGTACGGCGTTCGACCAGCCGGAGCGCACCCGCGAGGGACTGATTAACAAGCTCCGCGTCAAGGTGGATTTTCAGCTTCTTGAACACGAGGGCAAGCGTATTCTTGTTTTCGACGTGGCGGCGCGCCCGCGTGGCTTGGTGATTCAAGTTGACGGTATCGCGTGGTGGTACGACGGCGACAGCCATATTGCGATGCCCGACAATATCCGGCGCGATATTTATGCGGAGATTGGCCACGATTTTTCGGGCGATATATGTGTCGGCGCTACCTTACAGGATTTAGACGCACAAGCGATTGAGGCATTTCGCACGATTTGGGCGGCAAAAAGCGGCAACAACCGCATTTTAAACGTCTCGGTCGAGCAGTTGTTGACTGATTGCGAGGCGATGAAAGACGGCGAGCTGACTTTTGCCGCGTTGATTCTGTTCGGAACACGCGCTGCACTTGGGAAATATTTGCCGCAGTCGGAAATTGTTTTTGAATACCGTATGAACGAGGCTTCCGGCCCCGCGCAACAGAGGGTTGAGTTCCGCGTCGGTTTCTTCGCGTGTTACGACCGCATTTGGGAGCTTATCAATCTACGGAACAACAAGCAGCATTATCAAGAGGGGCTTTTCCTTTTCGATATCTTGACGTTTAACGAGCGTATTGTGCGCGAGGCTCTGCTGAACGCCGTAAGCCATCGCAACTATCAGTTGAGCGGGAGCGTGTTTGTCCGGCAGTATAACGACAGATTGGTTATGGAAAATCCGGGCGGGCTTCCGAAAGGCATAACGCTTGAAAATATGCTGTATAAGCAGTCGCCGAGAAACCGCCGTATCGCGGAAATTTTTGCATTGTGCGGTTTGGTGGAGCGGTCGGGGCAAGGCATGAATTTGATGTACGAATTGTGCATCATGGAAGCAAAATCGTTGCCGGACTTTAACGGCACGGATGAATTTTTTGTGTGCATTACGTTAAACGGATTGATTCTTGATAAAAAAATGCTGTCGTTAATTAACCGAATCGGGAGTGAACACCTTGCTATTTTTTCCACCGACGATTTCTTGGTTATCAATGCGCTGTTCTACGAGCAAAAACTTTCCGACCATTTGAAGCCGCGCATAAAACGCCTCATTGGCATGGGAATTGTCGAACACGCGGGACGCGGCAAATATGTTTTGGCAAGAAAGCTGTATGAGGCGACGGGCAAATCGGGCGTCCATACGCGGCTTAAAGGGCTAGACAAAGAAACCAATAAGGCGTTATTATTTAAGCATATCCAAAAGAACAATGGGAAAGGAACGCCGCTAAAAGAACTGCAACAAGTTTTGCCCAGCCATTCGAGAAGCCAAATCCAAGCATTGCTTCGTGAATTGCGGGATGAAAAGAAGATTTATTCGGCAGGAAAGACAAACGGCTCAAAATGGTTTTTACTATCCGATTAAAAATGATTGCTTATTTAATTGCTTATAATTGCTTATAATTGCTTATGAATTTTTAAGCAATCGGCATAAGTTTGTAGGAATTGAACCACGAAAGAGGTTGTAGGCCGCCGTTGTCGGTAGACGCTTGCGCGGGTGGTGCATTTTCGGCGGCCTGTGCGGTGGGCTGTCTACTAAGAGAAAAGTCCGTTTGTCGCCGTGCGGATTCCGCGCTGTTAGAATTCTGCCAAGCCGATTGCCGTTTTTGAGCCTGTTTGCCTGTTCTGTCCGTGTGGGTGCAAGCGGTCAGGCAGAGCGGCGGTCAGGCGTTACAACATTACTGTTTAACAGGTTGGGGGCAATAGGCCCCAATGCCCCCAAACGCCCCTGTTCCCCCCGTCATTTTCCCCCTTGCGGTCGCTTTTTACCGTGCTGCGTTGAGTGGCGCGGCAGAGAGCAACTGAATTGTTTTGCGGTTGTTTTTTTGAGCGGTCGCCGTGCGGAGCGTGGGCGCGGTGCGATGCGAGCGCGGTGCGGGGAGTTTGAGGGGCGGCGCGGGCGCAAAAGCGCGGGGCGCAAGAACGGGAGCGCGGCGAGCGCGGGCGCGGTGAAGCAGAGCGCGGGGTGCTCGTCCGCGTTGGATGCCGAGCGTCCGGCAGGGCAGCTATGCGGTGGAGTTAGGCGCGGATGGGGGCGGCGTAGTGTCGCAAGCAAGGCAGAAAACAAAAAGTCGGCAGGGGCTTATAACCCGTACCGACTTTATGCACAACTATCCAATGAACACGTTTTTGGGTAATCTTGAATTATGCCGATTCTGGTCACGCTATCTGGCACTTTAATTTCATAGCATGATTGCGTAGCTTGGAATGCATTGGCGCCGATGGCGGTGACCGGGTAGGTTGTCCCGTTGTGATAAACGGTGGGCGGGATTTCAAGGCTTCCGGTAAGATTGATTCCCGACTTTACGCCGGTGATGGTAGCCTCGCCGTTTGAGATGCTGGTGGTAAAAGGGAACACGCCGTAAACTATGTAGCGAATAGGGCTGTCGTAGATGCAGTCAAATTCTGGTAAATTGGGGTAATACTGCTTATACTATTTCGTGTCTGATTTGATTTTTTTCATAAACCAATCTCGTTGAGTAATTGATTGAATGGTTTCGGGAAGTAGGTTTGCGATTGTGGCGCGTAGGTTGGATATTGCATCTGCGAT
>WQYM01000063.1 GCA_009781235.1 Bacillota bacterium | reverse complement strand
CAAAGCGTTCGTGGTGCGCGCCCGCAAAAACCCGCGCGCAACTCAAAAAATCGACGCTACCGATCCGATCGATGATTTGGTCGATAATCTTTTCGCCCTCCGCAGCGTGCGTTTTCATGATAGTAAACTCGTCGCCCGTTAGCGGGCCGGGCTTATTTAAAATGACGTCCGGGATGGCGATTTTTCCGACGTCGTGAAGGCGTGCCGAGTCAAAATTAATCTTTTTAGTCTCCTCTGCATAAATACCGCGCGCGACCATAGCGTCCACCAAAATTTTAATGTAACCCGCCGTGTATTCCACATGGACTTCGGCGCCCTGGTTGCGGCTTTCGATTACGTCGGTCAGCGTTAAAATGATGCCGTTTTGGAGCCGGGTAAGTTCCTCGGTGCGCCGCTTGATCAGCTCGCCGATTTCTAGGTGCATCCGGATACGGTTAATCAAAACCGGGGGCGAAAAAGGCTTGCTGATAAAATCAACGGCGCCTAATTCAAAGCCGCGCACCTCGGTGACGGCGTCGTTATAGCTGGTCAAAAACATTACCGGGATGGTTTTGTATCCGTTGTCAATCTTTAAGATTTTTATGGCCTCAAACCCGTCCATAACGGGCATATCAATATCTAAGAGGATAAGGTCCGGTCGGATTCGCTGCATCATAAAAAACATCTTTTCCGCCGAAGGGAGCGGCAAAACACGGAAGTGCTTCTCGAGCGCTTCCTCCGCCACCAGCAAATTGGTATCGCTGTCGTCCACTACAAAAACTGTCTTTCTCATAACCGTAAGCTATATTATATAGGATAAATGAAGACTTGTCAAGAGGTTTACTGCCGTTGCATTTTTTACCGTTGCATTTAACTTAGCTATGTCGGGGGGACGGACTTGTCGATGAGTCCGTCCCCCCGACAACTTGCCGTCAAGCTCTCGGCCTTCTCGGCGGGCGGGGTTTTTTTGGGGTAGGAGCAAAAAATGTCATCGGATAGGGGTGGCCGTCCTCGACGGGGATTTTCTTTTTGATTAGCTTTTCGATGTCGGCGAGTAGCTTTTTCTCGTCAAAATCACATAACGATACCGCCGTGCCGTCCTTGCCCGCGCGGCCCGTGCGGCCGATGCGGTGCACGTAGGTTTCCGGCTCGTTAGAGAGCTCGTAATTTAAAACGTACGAGATGTCGTCGATGTCTAAGCCCCGCGCGGCGATGTCGGTCGCCACCAGCACACGGCACTTCCCGCTCTTAAAATCCGTCAAAGCGTCCACGCGGGCGTTTTGCGACTTGTCACCGTGTATCGCCTTTGACCGGATACCGGCGCTTGTTAATTTGCGGCTAAGGCGATCCGCGCCGTGCTTGGTGCGCGTAAAAATCAGCACAGAGGCTTCTTTAGGCATCTGTTGCAGCAGCCACACCGCCAAATCCGGCTTTGCGGTTTTATCCGTCATTAAAACGTACTGGTCGATTTTATCCACCGTACTTGAAACCGGGGTTACGGCGACGCGCACGGGGTTAGAAAGCAGCGTTTCGGTCAGCTTTTGCACCTCTGGGGGCATGGTGGCGGAAAAAAACATCGTTTGGCGCTTTTTGGGCAGCATCTCGACGACGCGCTTTACGTCCGGGAAAAATCCCATATCCAGCATCCGGTCCGCCTCATCCAGCACGAAAATTTCCACAAAGCACGGGTCGATGAAGCCCTGCCAAACGAGGTCGATAAAGCGCCCCGGCGTGGCGGTCAGGATGTCGACGCCGTTTTTAACCGCCCGCACCTGGCTCTCTTGCCCGACGCCGCCCATTACCAGCGTGTTAGAAAGCGGCATAAATTCGCCGTATGTGGCAAACGATTCGTCTATTTGCATGGCAAGCTCCCGCGTCGGCGTCAGAATAAGCGCGCGGATGCGCTTAGCGCCGGAGCCTGCAATCGGCTTGTTATTCCCCAAATAATGCAAAATCGGCACGGCGAACGCGCAGGTTTTGCCCGTGCCCGTCTGCGCGCAGCCTAAAATGTCGCGGCCCGCCAGCCCCGGCGGGATTGCCTGCACCTGTATGGGCGTAGGCGTCACATAGCCCGCGCGCTTAATTGCGTCTAAGATGCGTTTATCGAATCCGAATTCTTCAAATTTCATAGGTGACCTTTTTTGTTATCTGTTATCTGTTATCTGTTATCTTATACCATGCTTGTCCATATCCACCTTGTCGCCGTCAAACCCCACGCCCTCGCCCTCTAAGAGTTCGCGCTGGCGGTTAATCCCGCCGAACGCGAACGCGGAGCTAAGGCTTCCGTCCTTAAAAACCACGCGGTGGCACGGAATTGTTTCGGGATCCGGGTTTAGATGGAGCGCAAAGCCGACCTGCCGCGCACAGCCTTTGAATCCGGCCAATTCCGCGACCGCGCCGTAATTCATAACGTTGCCTTTCGGGATTTGCGCCACGACCGAGTAAAAGGCGGAAAACATAGAGCGACTATTAAACATTTTTGTCATTTACAAGTACTTTTGATAATTCATCTTGCCGTGAAAAACACGGACTATTGAGACGACCTTTTTCTCCTCGTCAATGATAAACGGCACAACAAACTCTCCGCATATCAATTTGCGGATACCGGTAAAACGAAGACGGGCTTCATGCGCCGCAGGGTGTGATGCCGGCATAAAGCTGAGGCTATACATCGCAGACTTAATTTTACCCGTTACCTTTTCGGCAACAGAAAGATCCTGAGATTCCCGATAATAGTACGCATAAATACCATCAAGGTCTTTTAAGGCGCCCGGATACAATTCGACTGTGTAATCACTGTTTGACATATTTCGCCTCTATACATGCAAAAGCGTCATCAATCGGAATAGGTCTTGCGCCATTCCGCACTTCCTCCAGTGAGTCCAAAATCTGTGTGTATGCCGTGCCTTCGGCAAACTGTTTCTCATATGCATCCATACTGAGTATTACCATATCTCCGTAGCCGTTGCGCGTAACATAAATCGGCTCGCCGCTCTTTTTCACATACTCGCTGATTTCGGCACCTTTGCGTAAATCCCGAATGGGAATAATCTTTGCCATTTGTTCTTGTCCTCCTTGCGACACATAAATTATACCACTATTATGATGCATATGTCAAGGGTTTTAAGAAACAACTGAGAAAAAAAATTGCCTCAAAGCGAAACGCTTTGAGGCAATTACGTTGCGTTGTTACTTGTTTCCTTTTACCTTTCTGCGTCCGGCAAGCGGCAAAACAAGCGCAATAATCATCAAGCCGCCGATGAGCGTAAAAATCCCGCCGATGTCCGCAACTGTTCCGCAGCCGCAGCCTCCCCCGCCTTTCTTCTCGACCGTTACCGTAAAGGTTGCGGTTTGCCCCTCGTATGTTACCGTAATTTTTTTGTTGCCGGCGTTTTTGGAGCTAAAATTCGATAATTGATACTCATTGGCCGTCAGCAGCTTGGTCGTGCCGTCCGACATGGTGGCGGTAATCTCTAAGCCGTACAAATCCAACTCGTCCCCGAGCTTGTACTTTGTTTTGTCGGGCTGCGAGGTAACCTCGATGCCTGTCACCGTCGCGTCTGGGTTGGGATTCGGATTTGGATTAGGGTTAGGATTGGGATTCGGATTGGGGTTAGGATTAGGGTTAGGCGTCGGGTCGGGAATCGGCGTCTTGTCGCCGGTAGGGTCTTTATCAATACCGAAGTAGTCGATTAAAATCGGCGTGCCGCCGTCCACGGAATACGTCTCATACAGTAATACGCCCTGCACAATCCGGATCGCGCCGAACATACCCTTTTGGCCGTAGTCCTGCCAGGTGGGATTTTCCGGCTGCAATTTGGCCGGCGATCCCGCGTCCGGGCAGCCCTCCGGAACCGTGCCGAGCAACGCTTCTATCTCGGGAACATTCCGGAAATCCTGACGGCGGCTGCCGCCCGCAGGGCCGATGTCGACGTATACCGTACCCTTCGGCTCCTCAAAATATTTTCGGTTCTCGCCGAACAGGTTGTATGTCTTGGTCTCAAAGCCCGTCGCCGCGGCCGCGCCGCCGGGGCTCTTCCAGTTGGAGACAATGTTGGGATCCCACGCAACGGGTACGGAGCGGCCATAGATATGCTCGTGGCCTTGCAATACCAAATCGACCTCGTGCTCGGCATATATCGGCATTAACTGCGCGCGTTGGTTATCCATGCCTGCCTTTTGTCCGGCCGAACCGCCGCTTTGGTCCGATCCGGCGGAATATTGGCCAAACCCGAACACCGGGCTATGCTGAATGACCACCGTCCATTTGATAGCCGTGCTTGCCTTTGCCGCCGCCAAATCCGCTTTGAGCCAAGTAATCATGTCCGCAGCCAACGCCGAGGGGGTGGTGGGGTTATTGGTGTTGATGCACGCGACGTGGACGTCGCCGATGGTAAACGAGTAGTAGAACTTATCGCCCGCGCCGTCTGCCATTTTGATGTTAAAACGCGAGTCGATGTGCGCTTGGCGGCCGTATTGCGTATTGTTGATACCGCCGTCATGGTTGCCTTGAGAGGGCATCAACACCGTGTCCATCAAAATGGATTGCGGCGTATTCAGTGCATACCCCCACTGCGCATTGTTAGAGGCGCTTTGAAGGAAGTCGCCGGTAAAGAGATAGTTCTGCATCCCGGGGAGCTTTTGCTGTGCCACGCTCAGCGTATCCACCCAAAGCGGATTATACACCCCCTCGTTGCTGCCCTGCGGATCCGAAACGTGCACCATGCGTACGCCGGCTGCCCCGCCGTCAATTTTCTGCTCGCCGACAGGACTCCAATGCCCCTCCGAGCCTAAGCGGTAAAAAAACGTTTTTCCTTCTGCGGCCGGGGTAAAGTCATGGTTGGCCTTCCACGATAAAAAGTTATTATTGGTTCCGTATGCAACGGTTGTACTTACCGCCGTCTTCTCGATAGCGGCCGCCCAGTCGGATTCCGATACAGACGATTTAGTCATAGTACCGGTCTTTTCAACGATTTGCACCTTGCCTCCCGTCTGTCCGGTCGCAGTCTGCCACGTAAAGCCGCGCGTATAGGGGCCGTCGTAGTAGGTAACCGTGATGAGATCCGGGTCCGGGCCGGCCGCGTATGCGCGTTGCGTCGTCAGCCACATTCCCGCCGTAAATGCTACGGCGACGGCGAGCAGAACGGCCGCAACTGCGGACAGTATGCGCACCTTGCTTTGTTGTCTTTGTTTGGTCATGATTTTATGTACTCCTAAAAAATATTAAATACGAAAAAAATTGTACACCATGATAAGGCATATGTCAAGGGATTTATCTGTTCTCTTTGAACTTTTTGCGTCCAAAGAGCGGCAACACAAAAAGAATCAGCATGGACGCGCCAATCATCGGGAAGATTCCGCCCGCGTCCGCAACTGTTCCGCAACCGCAGCCTCCGCCTTTCTTTTCGACCGTTACCGTAAAGGTCGCGGTTTGATCCGCATAGGTTACCGTTATTTTTTTGCTGCCGGAGCTTTTGGAATTAAAGGCAGACAATTGATAATCGGAAGCCGTCAGCACCTTGCTGGATCCGTCCGACATCGTGGCGGTCACCACCAGCCCGGCCAAATCCAACTCCTCCCCGATTTTGTACCTCGTTTTGTCGGGCTGCGCGGTAATCGTGATGCCGGTCACCGTTAAGCTTCCGCCCGAATTTAAGGCCGCTTCTGCCGCCGTTAATTTAGAAAGATTGGTAACAAGCGCCTGCTGCGCGGGGGTCAACGCGTTAAATAACGCCCTGGCTGCGGCAACGGCAGTAGCGTTCGCCGACGTAATTGTGCCGGGCAACGCGTTGATGGCCGCAATTACGGCGGCTACGACGGCATCGTCCGTATTGCCGCCCGGATTGTCGACAACCGGCGTTTTGTCGCCGGTAGGGTCTTTATCAATACCGACATAGTCAATCAAAACCGGTGTGCCGCCGTCTACGGAATAGGTTTCGTATAATAATACGCCGCCCTTAATCCGAAGCGCGCCGAACATGCCCTTTTGACCTGCGTCCGAATTCGTCCACTGCTCGGGCTGCAGCGCCGCCTTGCCGTCGGCGTTCGGAAGCCCCTGCGGAACCGTGTCGATCAACGCGTTGATATCGGTGGCTGTAGTAAGAACCTCTTGGCGACGGCTTCCGCCCGCAGGGCTCATATCGATGTACACCGTGCCTTTCGGCTCTTCCATGTATTTGCGGTTTTCGCCGTACAGGTTATACGTTTTGGCCTCAAAGCCCGTCGATGCGGCCGCGTCGGTGCTGTGGATACCCCAGTCGGAGGGCGCAGCCGTCCAACTAATCGGCTTAGAACGCGTATAAACGTGCTCGTGGCCTTGCATGACCAAATCCACCTTATACTGGGCGAATACCGGCATCAAATCGCGGCGCAGATTGCGGGTGTGGGTTCTGACGTCTCCGTTAGACCCGTTGGTTTCGGTGGCGTACCGGCCGACCGACACCATCGGGTGGTGCTGTGCGACTACCTTCCATTCGATAGCCGGATTTGCTTCCGCCGCCGCTAAATCCGCTTTAAGCCAGTCTACCTGCGCGGTGTCGATGCGCCCGGATTTCCAGCTGGGCGTGTTGGTATTGAGCACCGTCACGTGGACGTTGCCGTAGTCGTAGGAGTAATAATAATTATCCTCCGCGTTGATGTGGAAACGTGCCTTAAACTGCGCGGGCTCGCAGTAACCGCCCGCCTCCCAATCGTGGTTGCCCGGAGCCGGCATCAGCACCGTATCCATCAAAACGGCCTTGGGGGTGTCGAGCGACATAGCCCACTGGCCGTTGGCTCTCCCCTCTTGCGTAAAGTCGCCGGTAAAGACAAAGCTGCTCATGTTGGGGAATTTGTCTTTAGCCGCCGTCAGTGTGGTGCTCCAAAGGTTAAAGACGTTTTGATCTCTGCCTTGGGGGTCGGTAACATGGATCATGGTTACGTCTTTTGCCGCGCCGTTATCGATTTTTTGCTCGCCGACATCGCTCCAGTTCCCTTCCGTCCCGACGCGGTAAAAGAAGGTTTTGCCACTGTCGGCGGCAGTAAAGGTATGAGCCGCCTTCCACGTAAGGTAAGCCTTAACCGGAGTGGTGGCTTGGCCGGAGGTATTTACATAGTTGACGGAGCTACTGACGGCAGTTACCTGCGTTCCGGCCGCCCATTCCGCTTCCGATACGGTCGATTTGGTCAAAGCACCCGTTTTTTCAACGAGCTGCACCTTGCCGCCCGTGACACCCGTTTCGGTCTGCCATGTAAAGCCGCGCGTAAGCGGCCCGTCGTAATAGGTAACCGTGACCATTACGGGGTCTGCCGGGGCTGCGTACGCGCGCAGCGAATTAAGCCAGCTAGCCGCCGTAAAAAATACGGCAACGGCAAGCAAGACCGCCGCCAAAGCGGACAGGATTTTTACGGTACTCTTCTGCTTGTGTTTTGTCATTATTTATAAACTCCCTTTTTGTGGCTAGTGATTAAAACCGTTTAGCGAATAACGAATAGCGAATAGCGTCGGATAGATTTGGAGCAGTGCTAGTCACGCAATCCACCCGAATCCGTAGGGGTCGAACGGTGTGCGACCCCTATGGGAACAAAAGAAAAAATTACTTGAACTTACAAACACTTATCCATAGCTATTCTCTATTCGCTATTCTCTATTCGTTTTCTTGCGCTTGCGCCTCCGGCGCATTTCCATCTCCCGCTGCCGCCTTTTGCTTTTTAAGCTTTTTACGGATATCAAAGAAGCCCCACACCGCAAAGCCGACTAACAGAACGAGGTTTGCAACAATCAGCAAAATAACCCACATCGGCGGCGCGTAGCTTAGTTTGACGCCCTGGCCGAGGCCGTTCATCGCGTTAGATTGTGCCACGGTGTAGAGGATGTTTTTGGTCGCTTGGCGCATTGCGACGGCTTGTGTGGCAGTCATCTCGCCCACGGGGGGATCGTTTTGCGTCAGGTTCAAATCGCCCCCGGCACGGATCATCTGGTCGGCGGGGTAATGCTTAAGTAGGTTAAAGTCGGAAATGACCGTCCCCCTAAAGCCCCACTCCTCGCGCAGGATTTCGGTCAGCAGCGGATAGCTTCCGCCCGCCCAAACCGTTCCGATGCGGTTGAACGACGACATCATGGCAATCGCGCCGCCTTCCTTTACGGCAATCTCAAACGGCTTTAGGTAAATCTCGCGCATCGCCTGCTCGCTTAACCACGTGATCAAACCGTAGCTGTCGCGGTTGGTTTCTTGGTCGTTGACGGCAAAGTGCTTGATGTACGCGTACACGCCCTTGGATTTGGCGCCCGCGACGGTATTGGCGGCAATTTTGCCGGAAAGCAAGCCGTCTTCGGAATAATACTCAAAGTTTCTGCCGGCAAACGGCGAACGGTGAATGTTTGCGCCCGGCGCATACCAACCGCTGTAGGTACGGCCGTCGCCTTTTTTGTCGCCGATTAAGCCCTCTATGCCAATCATCACGCCAAAGTCATACGCCAATTCTTTATTATAGGTCGCGGCGATAATACAACCGCTGGCATAGGTCGCCGTATCGTACACGGCCCTACCGCCCATAAAGTTGACAAATCCGGAGGGGCTGTCGGGATCGATGGTTTTGGGCTTGCCGATGGACAAAATCTGGCGGGTATTAAAGGCGCCCATTCCGATTAGCTGCTTCATCTCGCGCACAGTGATTTGGTCTAAAATCGCGTCCCAGCGCGGATCCTCATAGTCTACAGAAACGACGCCGCCCTCGACCTTAATCAAATCGTACAGCATGGCGGAATTTTTGACACCCGTCTTGACTGCATCGCCGGATTCCCACGGCTTACCTTCGTCGAAGTTTCCGACTTTGGGCGGCGCGTAATACGGCTTCTTATTGTTGTTGATTCCAAAAAATTCAAGCGAAAGAATAAAGGACTCGCTCACGATACGTTCTTCCTCTGTGGGCGCTTTGGGGAACGTGCCTTCAAAGTCATTACGCGACAAGTACTGCTTGATATGGCCGCTGACATCTTCATAGTATTTGCCGCCCGAGAAACGGTTCTCAATCGTTTTTCCGGTAGCGGGATCCGTTTTGAATTCAATGACCTTTTTAACGTCGTATTGAACGGAAAGGTTACACTTTGCGCTTGCGGCATCCCTAAAGCCGTCCGCGCCCGCCCACGCGTCGTGCGCGTTGCGCCCGACAAAAAAGTCGTACGTGCCTTCGTCTAACTTGTAGCCCTTAAAGCCCTGTACGCGACCCATGTTGCTGTAGTCGTAGGACGCCATGGTAAACGCGGATACTGTCAGCGTTACTTCGTCATCCTCGCCCTTGGCGAGTGTTTTAGTTTTGGCAAAATCGCCCAAAACGACGTGTGATTTTTCAATTTCGTAATAGTACGGCGCCGAATAATAGAGCTGAACCACGTCTTTGCCCGGCGTATTCCCGTTGTTGGTTACCTTAACCTTGATCTCAACTTTATCGTCAGCCAGCAGGCCGTCCTTTGCAAGGTCGGCTGCGGAAACCGCTTGGCCGTTACGCAAAACGCTCGTACCTGCGATTTCCCATGCAAAGTCGGTATCGTAGGAAAGCCCGTAGCCGAACGGGTACACAACGTTATCGTCGTACCAATCCGGATTATCGTTGTTCTCTTTTTCCTCGTACGCGCGGGTCTCGAAATAGCGGTAACCGACGTAGATGCCTTCCTCGTATTCGACAAAATACTTTTTCCAGCCCACGCCCGCGCCATTTAAGTAGTCGTTGCCGCCCGCTACGTTATTGTTGCCGAAGTTATGGTAGCTGGGAGTTTGCGTAAAATCGCGCGCGAACGTGTCTACCAAGCGGCCGGAGGGGTTCACCTCGCCCGAAATCACCTTGCCGATCGCGTTTACCGCGCCGCCGGGCATACCGACCCAAAACGCGCCCGTAATGTTATACTGCGCCTCGTCCAAAAACCCAAGCTCCATCGAGGTACTGGCGTTGATTAAAACGATAATGTTCTTAAAAACTGCTTCCCCGTCCTTTTTTGCACCGGCGACGGAGCGGAGCAGCGCGAGCTCGTTGCGGTCGAGCTGCAGGTAGTGGTCGGTAGGGCTGCCCGCGCCCGTCACGGCGCTCGAGGCCTCCGCGGCGCCGGTCCGCATCGTACGCGGCATATCGTTGCCCTCGCTGCCGATGCGCGAAAACACCACAATTGCGGCGTCGCTGTAGGCCCCGTAGCTATCTATCACCGAATCGGTATATTTAGACTGCGGCGTTTCGCCCGTTGCAAAGCCGTAAAGCCCGGAGCTCTCGATCGCGGGGTTTTTGGGACGCCCCGTTCCCGACTGATTGGAGCTGGAATAAAAACCCTTCAGCGTCGGGTTCACGTCAAAACCGGCGTTTGCCAGGCTGTCGTACAAAACGGTAGGGCCGCCTGCGTCGCCCGCACTTGAGCCCGATCCGCCCGTAATAAAATTGGCGGAATTTTTGCCGAATACGCTGACCTTGGCGCTTTTAGCCAGCGGAAGCGCGCGTTTATTGCCGATAAGCTCGTTTTTGAGCAATACTACGCCCTCTTCGACGATTTTTTCGTTGAGCCTTTTACCCTCGGCCAACGAATCTTCCTTCGTCTTGATTTCCGCAAGCACAGGCTCATATTGCCTAAACTCGCTCACAGCGGTCGTATAGCGCATGTGAGGAGCCTTGTTGCCCGAGCGCGTTTCGCGTTCGTCACCCAAAACGATGATTAGGGTGTTACGGATAAACGGCTGCTGCGTGGCAACCATCGTCGCACTAAATACGATGACCATCGTAATCACCGTGACCAGCAGCCACAGCTTGTTGTTTTTCCAAACAAATTTTAACGCGTCTAAAACTTTTTTCATGTTAAATCAGCTCCACTGAGTTTTTTTTGTGTTGATCAGCCAATGCGTCGATTCTATTCGTCATCTTCCTCGCCGCCGTCATGGATCCAATCGGTGTTGTACGTGTAGGGCCGCCACGACAGCGTGGTGGTTGCACCGTAATTGTTGATCTTGATGCAGTCGATAGCAGGGCCTCCGGCGCGGTCGCCCCAAATGGCGTTGTCCAGCACCTGGAAGCGGATGACGTTTAAGCCTTCCACCAGATTTATGTTGCCAATCGTATAATCGCTCATGGAACGGTTAGAGGACAGCTTAAGCTCGCTAAAGCTTAATTTTACACCGTTGACCAAAATATCGAGCTCTACTCCGGCACGGAAATTAGCACCCGGAAACTCATCGCCAAGCCGTGCGATTAACGTCGCTCCGGTCACGGCCTTGTCGGAGTAAATTTCAAAGTCGAGATAAATCGGGCAGTTCAGCCAGCCGACGTACATACCGTTGCTGGCGGTAGAAGAGTCGTTCATAATCATGGCCTCTTCCGACGCCGAGCCCGACCAGCCGGATCCGTTTTTGCCCTCTAAGTTCACGTATTCCGCTTCGAACACCGCGCCGGTGCCGTTGGCGCCGACCACCGTAATCGCGTCTAAAATCCTGACGTAAATCTCGGCCTCGTTGTCCGAATAATTCTCCGCGCTTGCCACCACGGTAAATACCGCTCTTTTGGCGGATTTTGCGGGCGTACCGGTAATGGAGCCGTCCGGATTCAAAGTTAAGCCCTCGGGCATGATGTTCGGGAACTCGCCCTCTTCGGTTGGCTTCAGTTTGTATGTTACCAGCCCTCCGCCGCCCGTAATCGCGGTGCCGACGGAGACATCCTCCAGGGCAGTGCCTACCTCCCACGAATCCAAAATCATCGCCTTATACTTTAATTTGACAGGATTCACCTTTAAGGTAAATCTTGCAGTTACGTCCGGACAGCCGTTGGCTTTTGCAACAATCTTGAATTCAAACGGCTTTTTGTCGTTCAGCGCGCCGACCGGCACGGCTCCCGATACGCGGAAAAGACCGCTCGGGTATATGGTGAAGAACTCCTCGGGGAAGTTTTCACCCGGGTAGTAGCGAACGATTTCAAGGTTATCCGTTACGGCGTCCGCAATCTCTCTGGTGATGCCGTACGGCTCGCCTACAAACGCGTCCGGAAGCGCCGTTACGTCGTCGGTTTTATACTGAATGGTTCCGGAGGCAGGCGGAATCGGGTTTCCCTCTGCATCGAGTTCGACACCTAAGTTCCGAACCGGCATCGTAAAGGTCGCCTCGGCGGAGCTGTAATCGGAGCCGGGGGCACTGACGACTACCTTAAATTGCTTGCGTCCGGCATCCCCGCCCAAAGCATCACCCCAAACCAAGCCGTCCGGCTCCAGCGTTAAGCCCTCGGGAAGCGCGTTGCCCTCTTCTTCTTTTAATTCGTAAATCGGGACAACGTCGTCGTCCTGCTCGTAAATACCGGTAACGGCGGGCAATTCTGCGGCGTAGGGCTCGCCGACGCGTCCCGTAGGGAGCGTCGCTTTACTTAGCTCCAGCCATGGTTGCACGATGCTGAGTTTAAACGACCCAGTCGCCAGCGCACAATCTTTAGAAATAGCGCGCACCTTAAACTCCGCGACCTCACCGAGCCGCGTTTCAATCGCGGCTGAATTGGCATCGGTAATTATACCGTCCATCAGCATTAATCCGGTCGGCAGCCAGATGGGATTATCATCGTTGTCCTTTACGACCTCTCCCTCCGCGTCTTTTACCTCACCTTCCATGACGTCGTAGCTGATATCTCCGCCCGCGCCGGTGGCAAATGCAATCGACAGGAAGGATTTCCGTCCCACCGCAAGCCTTAACTCATTTACTGTGTCCGGTTTTCCGTAACTTAGCCAGCCCTCCTCTACGGTCAACGTAAACTCGGCCTCGTCGGGTGTGCATTTGTCGGCGCTGGCCACGACCGTAAAGGTTTTACCGGACGCCTTTGCTTTCGGGACGCCGACCACAGAGCCGTCGAGCTTTAACGACAAGCCGTCGGGCAAGGAGCTGCCCTCCGCCAGCCGGTAGGAAATAAAATTGTCCGTTCCGACGGCAAAAGCGACGTCGCCGAAGTACTCTTGACCTACGTTGGCGTTGTCAAGCGGGCGGGCGGCATAGCTAATCTCGCCTTTAGCGCCGGAACATGATGCACACGATGCAAAAAACGGGAGCACCAGCAAACAGCAAAGCGCGAATGCAGCAATTTGAGCGATTTTTTTCTTCATAATTTTTTCTCCTCGGGAGATATTGTTAGGAACGAATTGTGAGTAGAGAATAATGATTAGGATGTGGTTTTTGCGGGCAGATGCATACACTCTCTTGAAAATCTCCGGCCGGGGACAACCCCCGGCCGGGGATTTTTGAGTCAAATTACAAATTACAGATTACAAAGTACAAATTATTTGGCTTTAAGAGCCTTTTTCTTACCGGAAGCCGAGGTCATCAGCAGAAGCAGGCCGAACGCAATCAAGGCCAAGCCGCCGCCCGCGATGGTGCCGCCGGCATCCGCAATTGTGCCCCCGCCGCCGCAGCAGCCTCCGCTTTTGGCGCCCGCTTTTG
>WQYM01000062.1 GCA_009781235.1 Bacillota bacterium | reverse complement strand
TTTGTTAGTCCCTCGTAGGGGCGGCCTCGTTATCCGCCCGAAATTATGGTAAAATTGCTTCGTTTTTCTTCAAAACATGTCTGTAACCAAACATTCGGGCGGATTGCCATCCGCCCCTACAACACAATCGGTAGGTTCACGTCACGAAAATTTAGAACCCCCTTGTATTTAATCAGCGGCTGCTTATCTCAAAAATCCGTTGATAATTTCTTGCTCGGCCTCTTTTTCGCTAAGCCCGAGGCTCATGAGCTTTGTAAGCTGCTCGCCGGCGATTTTGCCGATGGCGGCCTCGTGCACTAAGGTGGCGTCGGCGTGGTTTGCCAAAATTTCGGGCACGGCGGACACGCGCGCGGAATCCATGATGATGGCATCGCATTCCGAATGCCCCGTGCAGGCGTTGTTGCCGCGCAGGGAAGCAAAAAATTCCTGCGTCGATTCGCCCTTTGCCACCGAGCGCGACACGACGTCCGCCTTAGAATCCGCGCCGTCTAAATCTACCGAAAATTCGGTGCGCGCCTTTTGGGCGCCGTCGGTCAACAGTTTTTCCTTAACCAGCAGCTTCGCGCCGTCTCTAAGCTTTGCCGCCGTTTTGCGCACCGTTTCGTCCACGCCGCCGATTTGCACGGTTTCAATCTCGAGCACCGCGCCGTCCGAAAGCTCGATGACGGTCTCGGGGTTCATTACCCGCGCGCCGCTGCCCTTGCCCGTCCCGTAATGCTTTTCGACGTATTTCACTTTTGAGTTTTTGCCGACAAAAAAGCGGTGGACACCGTCGTGCCCCGCCGTACCCGCCGCGTCGTTATGGATGCCGCAGCCCGCGATAATCGTCACTTGGCAGTTTTCGCCGATGTAAAAATCGTTTAAAACCTTGTCGGCCATCGCGGCCTTTACGACGACCGGGATGTGGCACGACTCTCCTACCGTGCCGTCTTTGATGCGAATGTCGATGCCGGGGACGTCGGATTTGCCCGTAATCGAAATGTTAGGCGAGCTGCGGCGTCCCGCGCATTGGCCGTCTACGCGGATGTTATACGCCCCCGTCGGCGTACCGCTAAGCCCGGCGACGGCTTTTAATACTTTTTTGGTGATTGCGTCTTGAGTTTCCATGGTGATACTCCTCGATGATTGAAAGTCGATTTTCTATTTGTTTTCCTTACATAAAGCTACCAGCTTGTCAAACTGCGCTTGATATTTTTGGATGCGCGCGGCGTCTTTTTTTGGGTCTAACCGGGGCTTGCGGGTGCCGCTGATAAAAACGCTGTCGCCCCACGGTTGGTGTGCGCGCAGCGAATCGCCGCAAAGGTGCGGGTTGCGCGCAACGATGTAGGCAATCTCCTCGGTCGTGTAAAAACGCGGGTGAAAATCAAGCCTTTTGAGCGTTTTTATCTTTGAATAAATGTCGATGTCCTTTTCTTCAATCGCCGTTGTCCCGAAGCCAAAGCTCTCTAAACGTGTGCCAACGAGCGGCGAAAGCGATTTTAGGGCGCAGCCGTCGCTGTGCATACCGAAGCTGCCGATGCCGAAATGCTTTAAGGCGGGAGCCGACTGAATCCCCTCGAGCGAGCCGAGCCGCGTAAAGCCGCCTAAACCCAGGCCCAGCAGGCTGCGGTTGCGCGACATGTCCCAGAGCTTTGTCACGCGCTGGTTCCATTCCGCCGAAAAGTACACGAGGTTTTCTAAAGTGCCGAGCGCGGAAAAGTCCTCGACAAGCTTACAGCGCGCGAGATTCAGGCACTTGATATTAGCGCCGTAGCTTTTGATGAAATACTCAAAGGTGTCCTGGCGCAGCCCGAACACCGTTAGCTTTTCAATTTGCCCGTAAGAGGCAAAAAAACGGTCGATTTCGGTGCAGGTGATGATCCCGCCGCTCAAATCAAGCTCTGCGGGTGCCAAAACCACAAATTCTTCCTCGTCCAGCGCGTTAAAATCCTCGTACGTCATGTCCGTTTTGCCGTATAGATGCGCACCCGCTTCCACGATGGCCCGGTTTTTATCGGCGATTTTTTCGGCCTGCGTTTTTTCGTCCGCCGCCGCCTCCTCGTCCGTCGCGTCGTAATCGTGAAATTTGGCCTCCGTTGTGAGGAGCTTTGCGGCGTCTTTGCCGTCGGCGTACATAGCGCTCCAGCCGAAGCCGCCGCTTTGCAATTTACACAGTGCCTCCTGCATCTCGCGGAACTGCGTGAAGCCGTCGTTGAAAAACCGTGCCGCCAAGTGGTTTTCGACGTCTCTTTCGTTACAGCAAAGCCATAAAACGGTTCTATAGTATATTTTGCCGTTGTTCTTATTGATTTCCACCGTCTTTAGGCCGCGGCTTTTCAGTGCTTCGAGGTCGGGCAATTCGGGCGAAAAATAGTCGTACAACGCGCCGTACGGGTAGTAATACAGCCCGTAGTCGCTCGAGGAAAAATGCCGCTGCATCTTGCGAGCCATAACCTGGAACGCGTAATAGTGCCCCTCATATTCGCCCTCGGGCACGCGGAAAACCAGCACCTCGCCCTCGGTAAAATCGGACGGGTACGCAAATTTGGGCCTGGGGAATTTTTTGGGCGGGGGTTGCGGTGAGAGCAACCGCGCTTTTAGTTCCTCAAGCACCGCGCGCCGCATTTGGAGCTTTTTGTCGGGGCTTTTATCTAAGGCGAAAATGTGCTTGATGTTGGAGGAATAATTACGCTGAGGAACCGACAAAGAGATTTCCTGATGGTCCGGCACCTCCGCGGCGACCTTAATCATGTCCCTAAAAAAGTCCTCTCCCTGCTTGTCCGCCGCTTGCTCGTAGCAAAAGCCGAAGGGCATACTGTGAGACATGCCGCCGCCTTCCATCAACACGTCGAAAAATCCGCTGCGCTCTTCTTTGGGGATGCGGCATGCCTCTTCCCACGGGCCTTGTGCAAGGCCGGAGTCTAAAATCTCCAGTGCCTTTTGTTTTATGTGCTCCGAAAGCCTGCCCGCGTGCCATTCGGTGTCCGCAAGCGCAAGGTAACAAACGGCCTTGTCGTACGGTTCGCCTTCGGCCCACTCAAAAAACGTGGTAAGCAGTTCCTCGGCGTCCGCGACGCTCATGCCCATGCCGACATAATCGCGGAATTCCTGCTTCACCTTTTCGCAAAGGCGGTCGTTATAGAGCGTTACGCCGGAAATTTGGCGGGCCGGGGTTCTCAGCTTTTGTTCCATGCGCTAATGATACCACATCGCCGGAGAGAAGTCAAGTTGAGTTGTCGGTTTTCAGTTGTCAGTTTTCAGTTTGATACGGGTTTTTTCGTTTTTTTACCCAACCCTCTGTTGACAAGCCGGGGTGCAAAGGAGTATAATACGGCTATCATAGCACAAAAGCGAGGTTTTAGTATTTAGTATGGCAAACAAAAAACAAGAAGCAGCCTCAAAAAGCACCGTGCCCGGCTCCGACGCGCCGCAAGCGGCGCCTTCGGCGGCTACTTGCGACTGCGACACCCCGGATCGCAAAGCGGAGCGGGAACGTAAATTAAAGGAGTTTCGCGAGCATAGCCAAAAACGCTTCCGATCGTTTTTTTCGGACTTTAAAACGTTCATCTCAAAAGGCAATATTATGAACCTCGCCGTCGCGGTGGTCATCGGCGCCGCGTTCACGGCGATTGTCAACGCACTCGTCGGCGATATCATCATGCCGTTCATTTCGTTGATTCCCGGCCAAAGCGGGCTTGCCGGAATGGAATGGGTGCTGCGCAAGGGACAGCCCGACGAGGCCGGGGTTCTGGTTGGGAGAGTTGTGGTCAAGTACGGCGTATTTTTGCAAAGCATCATCACCTTTTTGTTGGTAGCATTTGTCGTCTTTATGATTCTCAGGATGCTGATGAACGCCGATAAGGGCATCAAAAAACTCACCAAAGCCCAAAAGAAGCGGTTGAAGAATCTGAAAAAGCATCCCGAAAAGTTGGATGCCGACCCTGAAAGCATCGCCGAGGAGATTCTTGAAGTCGTCGAAGCGGTGGAAGCCGAAAAACCTGAAACCGCGGAGGACATTTTGCGCGATATCCGGGAGCTGCTTAAAAAAAGTGATTAGCGGCTCTCATCGGCCGCTAATCACAAAAACTCCGCCGCTATTTTTTAAACTCCGTAGCGATTAGCTCCGTTTCGCCGTTTTTAAGCTTTTTAAAAAATACGAGCCGGTCGCTGTATTCGGCGATAAAAATGTTGGGGTCCTTGCGTGTCGCAAACACCAGCGGCGTTTCGTCTTGCGGCTGCGGCGGCATACGGGGAGGGCGGGGGCAAGGAGCGGCGGCTGCGCCCTCATTCGTTTGCCTGTCTTCGGCCGGAGACAGGCTTTCGGCCGAGGGAAAATACTTCCTCTCATACTCGGCGTCGTATGTAGGATTCGGCGGCGGGGGCGGGGGGCAAGGGGCTTCCGGTGCGCGATAACCCCTTGAATCCTGCGCGGCGTCCTGACGATTCGCTTCCAAACCCCGTTCGTCGTTTTTTGCGTCCGGCTCCTCAATGCTCCTATCCTCTGTCCACTGCCTGCCGTCCGCTTTGTTTTTTGCCCGTCCCGCGTTACGCGAGCCGGTATATTTTTTTTCTTTTTCCTGCCGATTCCCAATTTTGGCTTCTTTTTTGGCGTTTTTTTGCGCTTCCTTTGCGCGCCTCTTTTTCTCGCGCTTTTGATACCGGAAATACGAGGTTCCCGCAACGCCCGCCGCCGCCGAAACGATTAAGCCGACCACCAACACGTTTACAGCTTTAGGGTCTGATAGCGGAATATGGTTAAAAAGGCAAATAAACAACCATCCGGTGGCAAAAAGCACCGGAACCCACAAGCCCAGCTTAACGATTAAAAACACGGCGATTTGCAAAGCCGCGCCTAGAATTTTTAATAAAACCTTAACAATTCCCGTAAGAATAAACATCTTTTTTATTGAGTGATTTTCATCGGCAACCTCACTTCAAATCCATCCGACACTTTTCACTTTTCACTTTTCGTTTTTCACTGTTTAAGAATATCATTCAAATGATATTCTTAAACACTTGCACGCCGGCCTGTTCTAGGAATTTGAGCGCGAATAAATTCGACAGCTCCGCGTCATGCGTAGGCGCGTCGTAAGTTTCGACGCAATCGGTAAACGTTACGACATTGGCACCGGAGTCCGTTTCGTTTAAGTACGCCCGCAGCGTTAAACATAGTTGCATTACGCAAATGTCCGTGCAGACGCCCACCACGAGGATGTTGTTAAAGGCGCCCAGCCCAGAAATCTTTTTTTGGAGTGCAAAAAAGCCGTTTGTGCTGTTTTTTGGAATGTCAAAATCCTCAAAGCCTGCGAGCTCCGAGATGACGGCGCTTTCCTTTCCCGTGTCGCAATGGGGCGGGAACCACTTAAACTCCGCAGAATTTTTGGAGTGGCAATCGCGCAAAAACGCCTTTTTAGCATCGGGCAGCTTTTCTAAAAGTGCGCGAATCGGTGCAGCGGCGGCCAAACACCGCTCCGAGGCCAAGGCGCCCTTTTTGCAAAAGCCGTTGATCATATCGACCACGACGACCAGCGTTTTATCGTTGTTGAGCGGCGCGGACATCAATTCCGGCTTTTCGCTGTACTCGATGCGGTAGCAATTAAGCTCGCGTGCGGCCTCTTTTTCGTCAAATTGGATTTTCATATACACAATATACCATGCGGCAAAGAAAAAGGCAAGCGCATAAACATTAAAATATGGTTAGAGATTCGGGGGAGAGAAACCGTCCGGAGTTTTTCGTTTTTCGTTGTTCGTTTTAAACAATTTCCCTATCACAGGCAAACTCCGCAATTCGTCGGCTTTAATGGTGCCGAACGGGAACAGCAGCGCGCAAAAAACAACCAGCGCAATCACAAACGCCGCGGTAACGCCCCAAAGCCCCGGTAACACACGCGAAAAGAGCTTAACAAGTATCACTCCCGCTGCGGCAAACCCGCCGCCCGCCAAAAGAGGGCCTAAGAAAAATTCGCGGATTTTTAACCGGATCGGCGCGACCTTTAACATATCGCGGACATCCAAAACGCACGTCACGCCGTAGCAGGCGCAGGACGCCGCCATGACGCCGGCCATCCCAAAGCCCGGCAATAACGCAACCGTCAGGATGATTTTTACGGCCGCGCCCCACAATAAATTGACCGCCGGCTTGTGCGCTTTGTTCGCGCCCTGCAAAACGCCGGTCGCCACCTGCAAAAGGCTTACGTACAAAACGGAGACGCTGCCGACCCATAAAAGCGTCGTACCGACGCGGATCTCTTCACCGGAGAGGCCGCCCGCATACAAAAGGGAAAACAGCGCGCCGCCGAACACCGCGAACAACAACGAGGCAAAGAGGCCAAGCACAAAGCTGTATTTTAAGCTAAGCCCTACCGAACCGCACACGGATTCCTTTTTGGTGATACACTCCGAAATTTTTGGCAGCAGCGCAACCGCAAGCGACAGCGTAATAACGGCGGGCATGTTTAAAAGCGTGCCGACCGGCCCCGTTAGTAAGCCGAACAGCCCGGTGGCGTCCGTGCGCCCAACCCCGCGCGCGACGAGCAGGTTGATCACCAATATGCTGTCCACGACTTGGGTAAGCGGGATGACGAGCGAGCCCAAGGTTACGGGGATGGCAACGCGGTAAATTTCCGCAAGCAAGCTGCGCTTGCTTACGGAGTGAGGAGTGAGGAGTGAGGAGTGAGCAACGACAGAGGATTCGGGATTCGGGGTTCGACGGGATTGTCCCGTAGGGGCGATTGATATCCCGACCGCAGGCGACCCACCCAACAAATTTCCGTTAATCGCAGTATCGGCGGCAATTTCGGCGTTTGTTACAAGCGGTGCGGGGCGCACGAGACTGTGCCCCCTGCGATTTGATATATCTTGCGGCGCGATGAGGGCATCGCACCCTACGTTTTCTAATACCCGATCCCCGCTCCTCTCCTTTCCCCGTAGTTTTTCGTTTTTCGTTTTTCGTTTTTCGTTTTTACTTCCCAACTGCCCACCGTCCGCCGTCAACTGCCCGCTTCCCACCGGGATTCTCGTTTTTCGCCTGTACTGCCGGTTCGTAAAGAAAAACTGCCCGAGCAGCAGCAGCATCGTCGCGAGCTCCGAAACCGATACGCCCAATAACGCGCCCAAAACGCCGTACTCGACGCCGAGGGGCAGCATAACCCGTGCCAACGTCAATCCTGCGGCAAGCTTAATCGCCTGCTCGGACAATTGGCTGAGCGCGGACGGCAGCATGTTTTGCTTGCCCTGATAGTACCCCCTAAAACAGGAAATGACGGCGACAAACGTAATCGACGGCGCGATTCCGAGGTACGGCAGCGCGGCGGCGGGGTTGCCCTGCACCGCCGCAATTTGCCCGCGGAAAAAGAACACGAGAGCACTCGCCGCAAGCCCAATCAGCGAAAGCGACAAAAGCGACGTAAACAGCACTTTGCGCGCGCCGTGCTCGTCCCCGTTTGCGATACGAGACGCTACCACGCGCGAGATAGCAACAGGCAAACCCCCGCTTGAAACCGTTAATAGCACGGTATAGAGCGGGAACACCATTTGGTACAGCCCGATGCCTTCTGCGCCCACAATATTGGTAAGCGGGATGCGGTACATCGCGCCGATGAGCTTTGCCACCAGCGCGCATACGGCCAAAATCCCCGCGCCCGTCAATACTTTGTTTTTTGCGGACGCGGGTTTATAGGGCGGGGGCTTGCCCCCGCCGATTCCCGCATTATCGTAAGGCGGGGGCTTGCCCCCGCCGATTCCCATATTATTGTAGGGCGGGGGCTTGCCCCCGCCGAAATCCCTTGACGGCGGGTCGATCTGTAGATCGACCCCTACAGGATCGACCCCTACGTTATAATTTTCTTCCCCCACGGGGATAGTATGGCTTTAAAAGTGAAAAGTGAAAAGTGAAAAATGAAAAGTTTCGGAGGATTTTTTACAGAAACCTTAAAAAGCCGTCCTTATCAAGCGGGCGGTATTTGTTTTTTAGATTTTGGGCGTATTCAGGTTCTATGTATTTTAAGTGCGCGAGTTTGCCGCGGAGAATGTCCGGATGCCCTTCCCTTTTGGTCAAAAAGTTATATAACTCTTGTTTTAGCCGCTTTTTATAGGGGGTGCCGACGGATAATTCATCCCCATGCAGCAGAATTCCGGTAACCTGCTTCCTGCCCGCCATAAAGTACGTTTTTTTGCGGTTTAAAGAAAAGCCGTTTGCCGCCAAAATCTTGGCGATTTTTCCGGTAACCTTTGCGTCAATCGGCTTTTGAGCGGAAAAAATCAAATCGTCGGCGTAGCGGGTATAGCGCATTTTTAATTTTCCGAGCTTTTTGTCGGCTTTATACAAAACCCGATTGCCGATAAACGGGGACGTCGGCGCGCCGATCGGCAAGCCCCTTGCAAACGACACCGCGCGCCATAAGCGGTCAACCGTTTTTTCGTCCATCCCCTTGCAAAATGTTTTTTTAAATAACCCGAACGAAACCGACGGAAAAAAATCGCGGACGTCGGTATGTAAGATGTGCCGGGCTCCCGCGTGGCTTAACGCGTTATTTTTGACGGAACAGCCTTTTTCGTACGCGGCGGCGTATTTTGTTACGCGGAATTGCTTAAAAAACGGGACAAGCTCCCTTTGCAGCGCCTTTAATTCGGGGCACGGCTCGCACAAAAGGCGCTCTCCACCGCTCTTTTTGGGAACCTTATAGACGCGGTACAGGCTTTTTTCGTCACGCTTTAAAAAGTCCGCGCTATTTAACAATATTTTTAGGCCGAATATTTTCACGTTTTATACTCCGCTTTTAAACAAAAAACGGTCTCCGCAAAACTACAGACGAAAAATTTCGTCGTGTAGTTTTCTAGCTCAAAAAGCTTGTACGCCCTTGCTTACACAAGGCCCGCTCACCGAAGAGAGACGATTCCGGAAACCGCACAAAAAGGATAGCACGCGACGGGGGCGGATGTCAAGCAAAAATCAACGGAAATACATTAGGGATTTGGACGGATAGAGCGTCGCACAACTCCGCTTTTACCGACGTAAAAACAATCGACAAGCCGGAAAGGCGCGAAACTTCATGGGCGTATTCGATACTGTCTAATACGGTTTGCGCGGAAGTTTGCCCGCCGAGGTTTGAATTGTTGACGATTCCGGTGAACTTAATGCCGGACGCGGTTTCAATCTCGCGCATCACGGCCAACGCGTCGGCGGGAGTGCGCGTTAAGGGGCGGTAACAATTTATCACCGCCAGCATCTCGTAATCGTTTTCCGCCTTTATGGCGCCGCTAAGCCTGCCAAGCGCGAGCGCTCCCCGGTCGTCGCCGCCCACGTCTAAGACAAAGCGGGAGGAACGGTCGTCAATAATCGAGTACAGCTCCTGCGGCAGAGCGGGCACATCGAGGTTGGAATTGGCAAACTGCGACCCGATAAACCGAATGCCCGCCGCTTTGAGGCGCTGCAAAGCGTCATGTGCGCGGAAATACGGGTTGACGATGTCGAGGTCGACGAGGGCGACATGCGAGCCGCTCGGGAAGCTTGCGCCCCCTACAAATTCGGGCGGATTGCCATCCGTCCCTACGAGAGGCGGGACGCCCAAAGGGTCGTCCCCTACCGGATACGCAGAAATCCGGACAACGTCCGTAGGGGCCGCCGCCCCCGGCGGCCCGCCCCGCGCTAACGCAATCGCGTAAGAAACCGCGACGGAGGTTTTGCCGCTGCCGTAGTGGCCGCAGAGGATGGTGATGCGTTTTGTGCGTTTGTTAATCATAAATAGTCCGGCAATGATAAGTGATGAGTGATAAGTGATAAGTGATAAGTTAAGGATAATTGCGATTGAGAACAGTAGAAATGTTCTTTTTTTCCTAAGGAACAAGAGAAATTTGTTTGTATTCGCACACGCACTTACCCATAACTTATCACTTATCACTCATCACTTATCACTTTCATCACTTATCACTTTTCTTCCTTAGGTAGTGCTTAAAAATAATCCGTTATCTGTTATCTTAACAAGTTGTAAATACCGCAGCGGAATTTATAACTTGTTGCGCTGAATCTTCCCGCTAATCGTCTTAGGCAGCTCGTCTCTAAATTCCACCACGCGCGGGTATTTGTAGGGGGCGGTTTTTAATTTGACGTAGCTTTGGATTTCTTTTTTAAGCGCATCGGTCGGGGCGGTGCCTTTTGTTAAAACAATACTCGCCTTTACGATTTGACCCCTTTCTTCATCCGGGACGCCCGAAACGCCGCATTCTAACACGTAAGGCAGTTCCATAATCACGGACTCGATTTCAAACGGCCCGATACGGTACCCGGAAGACTTAATGACGTCGTCAATGCGGCTAAGGTACCACAAAAAGCCGTCCTCGTCGCGCCAGGCGATGTCGCCGGTGTGGTAATAACCGTCGCGCATTACCTCGGCATTGGTCTCGGGTGCGTTGTAGTACCCCTTAAAAAGCCCGCACGGGAAAACCTTATCAAACCGGATACAAATCTCGCCGGACTTACCCGAGCCCACCTCCGCACCGTCGGGGTCAAGCAACGCAATGTCGTATAGCGGGACGGGCTTGCCCATCGATCCGATTTTATAGTCCTCGCCATAAAGGTTGCCGATCATCAGCGTCGTTTCGGTTTGGCCGAACCCTTCCATGATTTTAAGCCCCGTAAGCCGCTCAAACTGCTGGTACACCTCCGGGTTTAATGCCTCGCCCGCCGTCGTCATGTGCTTGACGGAAAATAGGTCGAATTTCGACAAATCTTCTTTAATCATCATGCGCAGCATCGTGGGCGGCGCACAGAACGTGGTGATGCCGTACTTTTTAAACATCGGCAAAATATCGGAAGCGTCGAAACGCTCAAAATCATACACAAAAATCCCGCTTTCACACATCCACTCGCCATAGATTTTGCCCCACAGCGACTTTGCCCAGCCGGTATCGGAAATCGTTAAGTGCAAGCCCCCGGGCGCAGCGCAATGCCAGTATTTGGCGGTGTGGTAGTGGCCGAGCGGGTAACGATACGTGTGCTCGGAGATTTTTGGGTAGCCGGTGGTGCCGGAGGTGAACATCATCACCATCGTGTCGTCTCCGCAGGGTGCACCCTTATCGCGTGCGAAAGTGCGGCTGAATAATTTGCTCTCCGCGTCGAAGTTGTGCCAGCCCGCGCGATTCTCCCCCACCACGATTTTGGTTGTAAGCGTCGGGCACTCGCCTTGCACGGCGTCCACCTTTGCCGGCAGGCCGTTTTCTTCCGTGCAGATAATCGCCGAAACGCCGGCGGCCTCAATGCGGTAAATCAGGTCGCGCTCCTGCAAAAGATACGTCGCGGGGATTGCGATTGCGCCGATTTTATGCAACCCCAGCATTGCAAACCAGTATTGGTAATGCCGCTTTAGCACCAGCATCACCTTGTCGCCCCGCTTTATGCCGAGCGATTTAAAGTAGTTGGCGGCCTGGCTAGAGCCTTGCAAAAAATCCCGGAAGGTAAAAATGCGTTCCGTTTTGTCGCGGGCAATATGCACCATCGCCGTTGCGTCCGGCTTTTGCCCGCCGAGTGCGTCCACAATGTCGAACGCAAAGTTGAATTCGTCTGCGTTTTTAAACGAGATGGCTTTTAAAGAGCCCTTTTCGTCCTCGGCACAAGCGACGAACTTGTCCGCGACGGAGCTTTGCATCAAGGGAGCGGCCGTTTTACCCGACGCTTCGCGGACGGTTGGTTCCTCCTTGCTCTCGCCCGCCAAAACGATCGCCAAAAACGTGCAGTCTTGGCCGTCCGAGGCAATCATGCCGTGCGGCGTCGCGCTGTTGTAGTAAATGCTGTCGCCCGCACAAAGCTCCTCGATATGGCCGCCGACCTGCACCTTAAGTTTGCCGCTAAGGACATAATCAAACTCCTGGCCGCTGTGCGTGGCGAGTGCAATCGGGCGGCCTTGAAGCTCGTCCGAATACTCGTACGTGACATACAAGGGCTCGGCGATTTTGCCCCGGAACTGCGGCGCGAGGTCAAGTAACTCGATGCCGTCCTCTTTGGCGGCGCGGCGGCCCTTCCCCTTGCGCGTGACGGTATAGGAAGAAAGCAGCGCGCCGGTTCCCTCCAATAAATCCGTAAGCCCCACGCCAAACACCAGCGCGCACTTATGGATAAACGAGAACGGGAAATCCACCCGCCCTTCCTCAAAGCTTTGGTAAAGCGCGGGCGCGACTTCCGTTTTTTCGGCCATCTCGGCCGGCGTCAAGCCGAAAATCCCGCGCATTTCCTTGATGCGCGCGGCAATCTCGGCGATCGATGGCTGATTGGTGGCTGGCGATTGGTGTGATTTCATAATGGTTAGCTCCTTTTCGAATGCAGTAGTGCAATAGTGCAGTAGTTATTGATAGTTTTCTATCGAGTATCGTAGCTTAATTGCCGATAGCCGTTCATCCTTCACTATTGCACTGCTGCACTGCTGCACTCGTGAATGTACCATGTTTGTCATTTTGCGATTCTTTATCCTTCACTACTGCACTACTGCACTACTGCACTACTGCACTAAAAAAGAAAATCCCCGCATCAAAAATGTGATGCAGGGACGATTTTTGTTTAAAAACCGCGGTACCACCCGACTTGACGCAAAAGGTTTTGCGCCCGCTTTATAGAACCGCCAAATTTTGGCGGTTCTTTCGATTGATAACGGAACCGAACCGTATACGCTTAATAGGGGCTAGGGATTAGGGGCTAGGGGTTAGTAAGCAGATGTAAGAAAGTATTCCTCTTAAATCTGACCACTGATCACTGGCCACTGGCCACTGCCACATTCGGCAATCCGCATAAGAAGGGACAAGCCTTGCCGTTTTAGCGCCGTCTTTCACCTTGCACGGCTCTCTTTGGTCTAAAACTTGGCAACGCTCCTGTCTTCTATCGTCGCGTTTACATGCACTATACTCTAAAATTCCGGCTTTGTCAAGCAAAAAATCAGGTTTTTTTAATCAACTGCGGGTATTGGCCGCTTGCTAACAGCCAAGTGCCGGCGTGGATGCCTTGGTTGAAGACGGACGAGAGGGTGGAAACCGTCTTCATCTCGGCGGTGGTTTTGCCCAAAATATCGAGGCTGCGGAGCGACGCGCCGTGATAATAGACCGATGCGCCGAAGGTATGCGACACAAAGGCACAGCCGGACGGGTGCGTCCCGCTCGCGTTGGCCGCTTGCTTATCCCAATAGCAGTGCGTAATCGTGCCGGGCAAGTCGCCTAGTGAAGTGACGTACCCGACCGCAATGCCGCCGTTCGGTTCCTGCAGGAGCTCGTTATCCAACGCCCAATCTCTCGTCGCCATGATGCCGTACCCGCTGATGCGTGAAGTCACGACGCAATATTCGATGACGCCCGGCGCGGGGTTTTTGCCCTTGTTGCCGCCGATATGGCCCATGTTTTCGGCGATTTGGGCATCATTATTAACCTCCGCTTGGAGGTTTGAAACCGTGCCGG
>WQYM01000061.1 GCA_009781235.1 Bacillota bacterium | reverse complement strand
GATAAAGCAAAGAGATTCAAAAAAACGCAATGAGTTAAAAGCCATTGCGTTTTTTTATGGTGCGGGACGCCGGGGACGACGTCCCCTACGATTGGGTTGACCATTTTTGTACCCGATTCCGCTTCCCGGCTCCTTTTTTACAAGCGGGTTTATTTAGCAAGCGTTAAAAATTGTCAGTTTAAGAATTGACAAAAGAACTATATGTTGTCATAATTATATTTGAGATATGAATCTTGGAGACTAATATCATGTTAAAAAAAATTCTTTGTTTTGGAGTGTTGTTAAGTATGGTTTTTTCTTTTGCAGCGTGTGTTAAATCGTGTAATGGTGATGATGAAAAACCTACCGAACCGGCGCAAAACGGGGCATACGTTTGGGATGATGGCTCTTATTGGTGTACGGTCGTTGTTTATGACAACCTTATATCCGTTTCCGGTTCGGGTGGGGGTAGTAGGAGTGCGCGGGTCTTTCGATTCCACCATGCCGGAGATTTTTATACGGGCGTGGATTTATATGGATCGGTATCGTTTAAGTTTGTCGGCAATAATTTAACCTTTCAAAACGCCTTTGGCTTGAAAAAAATGAAATGCGTGCGCGCCCCGTCTATCGGAATTTCGGAAGAAGAACCATTGAAACTACCCACTCCCGCATTAACAGATATTGATTTTTGGAAAAAATCTTTTGAGTTAAAATACTCGAATGATTTTGGCCCTTGGGATTATAGTCTCCCGCGTAGTGCGTTGATGGGCGTCCTTGTTGAGGTTAAACGCGTCGACGATCAAGACTTTGTGCCGGCCGTAATGAAAACCAATTCCGTGCATGAACATAGCCAAAATTTTGAGCACGTATTTTTCGATAGACTTAATCTTACGCAAGGCATTAATGTGTTGAGACTTACGTTTCTAGGCGGACCATTTGTATGGGAAAATGCAATCCGATTAAGTTCCGACTCGGAACCTCTATATTTTAACTTGGTATTGGATGCCGATGGCAATGTAGCCGAACAAGAAGTTCAAGAATAACATCTTCAAAAATAGTAGCATTAAAGGAGCAAATCTCATGAAAAACAGAAAAAAAGTATTGTTCTTAGCCGTTTTTGCGGCTTTGCTGTTGGTTTTATCCGGCAGCATGATTTACGGGATCGCCGAAGTAAATGCGAATACTGAAAACGACGGTAGTCTCAACGAGGATATCCGCGACGGTTACAGCATCGATGATGAGACAGCCCCTTTTGGAGGAGACATTTTTGCTCTTTAACGTTATAAATTTTGTGCGGTTAGCACGGCGGATACGTTGTCACCGTACAGCCGGAGCCTGTAGGTTTCGTCCGCCGTGACGCCCCAGAGCGTAATCGGGGAATCGTTCCCGTAACACCACCCGGAGACGTTGCCCCAGCTATCGTAGATGGTAAAGGAAACGTCGTATGAGCCCGTCAACGAAAGCTGTTTATCTCCGCCCGTCAAAAACTGTATGTACACCTCGTTGTAATATGCGCATGTGACGCTTTGCGTATAGGTACTTGACCCCACAACACCAATCGGGCACTCTAAAACTTCATAACACAGGGTGCATCGCGACCAATACCGCTCCCCGGAAGTCGCCATGGGCTGATAATCGCACGTATGAGTGGAGGTTACCATAGGTGAACCGCCTAAAGAGCCATATGCATAGCCGTTGCAATAAAAACACAGATGCTTATTTTGATAAGTACCGTTTTCAATAACGGGCTCGTATCTCGTAAAAGTATGGCTGGTATGACGCAAGTTATACAACGAGGCGCCTTGAATGTCTTGGTATTCAATTTTTGTAGCGGTGCCGTAGCCCATTAGAGAGTTATGATTAGGTTCTAATTGTGAAGCCGAGGTATCCAAATCGGCCAAGCCCAACAAGTGGCCAAATTCGTGGGCAATGGTTTTGACGGTTTTACCGTTGCTGTAAATCGTAATTTGTAAAAGTTTATTAACTTCAAAATCACCGGAAAAAGCATCATAGTAGTCAAACGTTCCCGGCGTTGTCCCGCCGTCTTTACTATCATACGTTACATTGCAGACAGCGGCTCCATCGTATCCATTAACGTAAGCATTGGACACTCTTTCCAGATAGGCGATATTGCCCGAGCCGTCGCGCAAGGCGGACTTATTCCACGTGTCGGCGCACTGCTCAATCAAAGCCTCCAGCCCGGCAGCTACAGCGGTATTGTCTATACAATAATATATGTAATACTCACCGTAATGATATCCGTTATACCAGTAGCTTTGACAAAGGCTGGTGTCTGAGCATTTTATTCCGGGGTACATCTTGCAGATGCTGTAAGCACCCGGGTCGATGGTTCTATGCGCGTTTGTAATCGGCCCTTTGGCTTTTGGCAGGTTCTCCATTTGCGCCAAATCAAAGCCGCCATGCCCACAGATGCCACAATTGTTTTGGTAACCGCTTACGCTGTGTTCCTCTATCGGCGGCGTCCACGCAGCTAAGGCGAGCACCGAGGATGCCGCCAAGACAATAGCACAAAAAATCCTTGCCAGTCGGTTCATTTTGTTTAACATTTGAGTTTCTTCTTGTATGATATAATTACTTATTTGTTTGGCCTATGGACTTTGCGTGTTGGTTTTTAAAAACCAAGTGGGCTCGATTCTTTCATTTTTTTCCACCACTCTGCCCACTCTTTTTGCATACTCTCGATATGCTGTTGCGCGTAGGGAGTTTTGCATTCAAATACGGTCGTATAATCTCTATCGTACGGGGGGCTGTGCCCTTCAATTCTTGCCCCATAATCAAAAAAAGCATCCTTGTCTAGATATTTAACACTTTTGGGTATCGTGTAACGTTCGACCGTCGTATCGAAGGGAAACATAATATCACCTATTGCTTCTAACGTTTGCGGAAATACAACCTCTCGCAAGTTTCGAGGACGCCATGAATACGCAAGCGTGGGTTTGCGTATTTGCCTAACACCCTCGGAAAAAATAATCGTTTCCATATACAAAGCATCAAAATTTGCGTAAACAATGGGTGTGCTGAGCGTCACTTTTTTAATCGTCGCGGGGAAAATTGACAAGTGATATACCCCCATGGTTCGTACGTTTTGTTTGACATGCAGTTCGGTTAGGTTGCTGTCCCAAAAAGCATACCCGCCGATACTTATCGTGCCGTCCGGCAACTCAAAGTCGCCCGGCATCATTGTGCATTCCCGGTAGCAATTATTTGCAAAATATTTTACGCAGTCTTTTGGTTGTGTCACAGGCTTTTTTGGCGGCCATTTGTAGAGTGTCTGGTAACTCTTTGAATACAGTACACCATCCTCGCTTACAAATACCGGATTTCCCTCCTCAACATAGATATTTTCGAGGTTTTCGTAGTTTTCCCAATGGTCCGGACGAACCACAAGAACATCCGCCCCAAGCGTATATTCCGATGCGTGATCAAAATCAATCGAAAGCAAGTCGCTATTTTCAACTAAAAATTCTTTTAGCGGATCCGCCTCGCCTTGAATCGGTCGATCCCATTCGTGCTCCCAAATTTGCGGCATCGGGTCGTCTAAATCCGCGGGTCTTACGCCGTACCCCAGCGCCTTATATGTGTCGTCCACACCTTGCTCGTAGCCGTCCGAGTTGCCTTTTTCATAACCGCTCTCGTAACCGTCCGCGGAGCCGTCTTCTAAACCTTTACCGTAGCCGTCATTATAGCCCTCACTGCGTCCCGCCTCCAACCCCTTTTGGTAACCCTCGTCAAATATGTCCCCGGTAACACACGCGGACAACGAAAAAACCATAAACAGGGTAAGGCCAATACAAATAATTTTTTTAAACACAAACTACCTCCTTTTGCGATAGTAGCGGCAATTTTACAAAGTCGATATTATGAGGGTATTATAATACATTATATGTCGAATGTCACGCAATTTTGTAAAATTTTTTGGTGGAAAGTAACGAACTGCGGCGAATTCCACGCCCTATTGTATATCAAAGATAAACAATACCCGCTCCCACGCTTTCTCTTGGTATTCGGCCTCGAGGAACTTCATGATGGAAGCAAGCGGCGGGGATTCCGGTTGGTTTAAAAACAACGCGGGCTTCGCGGCCTTAAGGTAGCCGTGGATTTTGTAGGTCTGCATCGTGGGCTGCCCGGCATACAAAGGGTCAATCACGTGCCCGCCGTTCAAAGTGATTTTGTAGCGCATCCCGGTGACCTCGTCGGTATCGGAGTTAACGTCAAAGGCCCGCCGGACCTCCTTTACCTCCGCGTACGGCGTGACGGATTCGGTTATGGCAAAAAACGCGTTGTAGCGGATCTCGCGCTCGTTATACGCGCCGTTAAAACTAAGCCCGAGCGAGAAAAACGGAAACGTGACGGCAAACATAAACAATACCGCAATCCGCGCCGCCCGCACGGTTTTAGAAACGCTTTTGCCGGTTAGCGCGGATTTGTCGGCTTTTTCTAAAAACGCCGCGACCTTAGTAAAGCACAGCGGCAGCATGTAAAACACGCAAAAACCGAACGCCCCCGCGGCGAGGAACACGGCCAAAAGCGCGTCCGTCGTAAGGCGCGTAAACCCCTGCGGCACGGAGGCAAGGTTGATAAGATGCGTAGCCAAGCATGGCAGCCCGACGGCCACCGCCAGCCAAACGATATAGACAAAGCCCATAAGGCACCCTTTGCCCTTGGACGCGGGTTTGCCGTCATCGCCCACGGTTAGGCCTTGCGCCGCATTGGCGGGTAAGCCCATGCGCCGCGCCAGCCTTTCCGCTTTTTGGTCGGCTTCTAACTCTTCCTCCGGCCTTCCTTCAAAATCCCGGATGGCCTTCTCCCCGCCGCGATGAATGAGAACGAGCAGTAAGGCAAGTACCGCCACGTAGATAAAGATGCTTATGATGAACCAAGTCATAGGGGCAGTGTAGCAAATTTGCGCAAAAAAAGCAAACGTTTTTTGAATGTAGTTGACAACTCCCCGTCGATACGGTATACTTTGATTTATGCGAAAAATTCACCGCCCTTATCGAAAATTTCTGCTGCCGCTCGGGGGCGTCGCGCTCGGCGCGGCGATGTTTACGGCGTTCGGCGTATTAATTGCCGTTTTAACCACGCCGGAAAAGCCGCTCGTGGATATGCCGCTCTACATTAATTTGCCCGTCTCGCTGCTGGGTTACGGGGCGATTTTGCCGCTGGTGTACGGGCTGTTCGGGCTGGTGGTCGCCATGATTGCGACGCGCGGGAAGCGGATTTTTATCGACGGGCACATGCTGGACGGTTTTGTGGTGTACGATTCGCTTTACACGTCGCTCACCTTAGAGGGCTTAGAGGCGGAGGTGCGCGAAAAGCTGAAACAAACGGGGTTTGTTTCGCTGGATGAAAAAACGTTTTACCGCCCCGGCTTTATGCCCCGCGCCTTTTACTTTGCGGACAAATCCGAGTTTACGGAGTCGGCGGATAAATTATTGGAGCGCTCGAACGCGGTTTGGAAGGCCGTGATGGAAAAAATAGGCGGCGCGGCCAAGCAGGAAATTCAGCTTTTGATTTTTTTGCCGCTTTTAGAGGTGACGGACGAGCAAATCATGCGGGTCGGCTCTTATAAATCGGAGTTGCTGGAAAAATCGGAGGCGCTCTGCCAGATTTGCCTGCACGCGCTTTCGGAAAAATACGCCTTTGTGACCTGCCACGCCGCGCAAATCCAAGGCCAGCCGTTCAGCGTAGATCAGAGCGGCGGCGCGGTGTTTAGAAACCTTTGCTCCGGCTCATCCCGCCCCGAGTTGCCCGTCGGGCGGATAAAGGAGACGGCTATCGCGGGGCAAAGAGCACCGGCTGCGGGTGGACAAAGAGCGGCGGTTGCGGCATCCGATACGTTCATCTTTGACGCCTGCGAAGCGGTTAAGGGCAACGACCCGTATGCGGAAGCAGAGGCGCCGGCGCCTCCCGTCGGCAGAAGGCTGGATTTTAAGTTGCGCGACCCGATCGTTATGCAAATCGACAACCCGGCGTTTGTGTTTATGGCGGCTTCCGCCGCGACGCTTTTGGGCGGGTTTACCCTGGCGCTTACCCTGTGGCTGGCACTCGGGGGGATGGACGGGTTTATGTTCTTTTGCATTTTTATCCCGTCGCTTTTTATGCCGGGGGTGCTGAGCGTGTATTTTGCGCTGTCTACGTATAAAAAGCTGGTCTTGGATCGCTCCGGGGCGCACCTTGTAAGGCCGCTGGGGAACGTTACGGTGCTAGAAGGCGAGCTAAAATTTGCCGATAAATTCATCCACAGCACCCTTACCGGCAAATCGATGCAAAAGCCCGTGGTATATCCCCTATCCGACCCCGCGCTCTCCGAGGCGGCGTATCCCGTCAACAACTACAAGCGGTACATTATTCTGCGGCCAAGCGAGCAAAACAAGCAGCTGCTGGAAAAATACGCCGAAAAGGGCGCTGCCGTTGAAAGCCGTCCGTTTTGACGAAAAAGTTAGGCGCTATTTTACTTGCTTATTACCCACAAAGTTGATATACTATAACAAATACGGTGCCGCAGGATTTTTCCCGCGGATAATAGGGAACGCGCGAAAAAGCGCACAGCCCCCGCTACCGTCGGATACATAAGCCGATAACGCCACCCGCTCGGGGAAGGCTTCGGGCAAACGCAACGTTTGTTATCCAGTCGGGAGACCTGCCGTGTTTGAGTATGTAAAAATCGTTCGGGGATGGACGGTTGCTTAACAACAAAAAAAATGACCGCTGCCAAGAACGTAATTAGTTTTTGTCGGCGCATGTTTTGTTGTTTTAATCCTCCCGACGGTTAAGCCAAAAGGAGGCTTTTTAATATGTTTTACAAAACCCGAAGACGGTGGACTGTTTTGTTGCCGGCCGGGATACTTATCGCGTGTGCGGTGATGTTTTCCGCGTGTTTCGACAAAAAGCTGCCCGACAATTCCGAGGAAGGCGTTACCTTTACGCTGATTGTGCTGGATCTCGACGAAACGCCGTTGTTTGAAAAAGAAATCCTTTCGCATAAATCCTCGCTGTACGATGCGTTCAACGAGTTTGAGGAGCTGCAAGTGCGCGCCACCTCAAGCTTTTTGGGCGCGTTTGTCCATTCCGTAGCGGTGGGCGAAATTATAGAGGATGAAAACGAGTTCGGAAATTTTTCTTATTTTTCCGAGAGCGCTAAAATCGAGGAAAATTTTGTCGAGAGCCGTTACATCGCCGTATATCACGACATGGACGACGACACGCTAAAAGACTTTTTTATTCCTAATTTAGTGCATAGCGAAAAAGATTTTTTTTATAGCGGCGTCGGCGTAAGCCTGCTGCCGCTGAGAGAGGGCGCGTCCTATATCTTGATGCTTGCGGCATATTGAGATGAAAACGGCAATGGAACAACCGGAAAGAAAAATAAGCTTACGGCAAAAACCGCAAGCTTTTATGACGACGCGGGAGCTGGTTTTGACGGCGGTCATTGCAGCGATGCTTTTGTGCGTAAAGGAGGCGCTTCGGTGGACGATCCCGAATATTGAGCTTGTGACGGTTCTTGTGGTTGTTTCCGCGTACGCTTTTTCGCCGAAGGTTTCCGTTTTTGCAACGTTTGTGTTCTGCACGGGGGAGTGGCTTATTTACGGGTTCGGTTACTGGGTCGTCGCGTACTATATTTATTGGCCGCTGCTTGCCGTTGCGTCTCTGTCCACAAAGCGCATAAAAAAAACGGCGCTGCGCTGTGTGCTTGCAACGCTGCTTGCCGTAGCCTTTACCGCCGCATTCGGCGCGTTGACCACCGCCGTCGACTGTGTTTTTATGTGGGGGTTCTCGCGCGGGTTTGCAACCTATTTCCCGATTATTTATCTGCGCGGGCTTGTCCCGTACCCTTTTTATATCGTCCATGTTGCCTCAAGCGCTGCAACGGTGGGTTTTTTGTTTTTTCCGCTGACCAAGGCCTTGGCAAGACAAGGAAGATAAAAGATAACCGAAGGAAGATATGTCAGGGGGACGGACCCATTGACCACGAAAAGCCGTGGTCAATGGGTCCGTCCCCCTGACCGACCTGACCGATGGATCCGTCCCCCTGACCGGACGGCGGCCCGCCGTCCGGTTACCGGTTTTCCGTAGGGGCCGATGCCCTCATCGGCCCGCAGGCTCAAACCAAGAGAATAACACAAAAACATAAAAAGCGGGCGGCTTAGGAACTTAACTCCAAAACAGTCCGCATTTGTAATTTGTAATTTGTAATTTGACTACGATGCCTTGCTCTTGCCGTAGTATTGTTTTCCGCTGCGGATGAACAGCCTTTGTAGGACGACACCGACGCCGACCGCGGCGTTGGTCAAAATGCCGATAACGTAAATCAAAACGCCGATCCGCGCTTTGCCGAGCAATTCGTCCGTGCCTCTCGGAATTTCCGGATAGTCTTTTAAGTTCTCAATTCGTATCAGGGACTGCATCTCGTACACCTGCACCAGGTGATAGGCAAGCAAAACGCCGCAGTAGATGGCCATCGCCGTACAAAAGCACAGCGCAATGATGGAATAGACGCCGCTGGTGCGCTTGGCGCTGTTGATGATGGTAAACACCATAAACGCTACATACGCCGCCAGCAAAACCGACGGAATCGCGATAATGAAAATAGTGGCCATCTTGCTGTTGTCTAAGATGAAGTAGTTGCCGCCCTCCTCGAACCCTGTGTCGAACAGGCTGGTCCACATATGGCCGGTTGCGCTCGCCGTAAAAAACGCCATTAAAAACTCAGCGCCCACAAAAAGTATGCACCCGAGCAAGCCCACGAGCATGAACCAAAAAGCTTTGGGACACAGCCTTCTGAATTTATCGTTCATATTAGGAAAAACTCCTCTAAATTGTATTTCTGAATAAGGATACCACAATACGCGGGATTTGTAAAGGGTTTTGAGGCAACTTTAGCTGTGAATTTTTTTCCAGCACCCCAAGCTTATTCTCTAATCTCTAATCTCTATCCTCTATTCCCTAACCCCTAACCCCTAATCCCTATCCCCTACATCTTAACCAGCGCTTTTATGTAAAGGTTCGGGTGCTCGACGGATTGGGTCAAAAGCTCTCCGGCCGACTTAAAGGGCGCTTCCGTTGATACCAACGGGGCGACGCTGACCGTTTTGTTGGCGAGCATGTTGATGGCGGCGGGCATCAGCTTTGCGCCGTTGCAAACGCCGAACACGGAAAGCTGCTTAGAAAAAATGGGCGAAAATGCCGCGGAAAGCTCTGTCTTGGTGCCGCGCCAGCCGAAAATTGCGACGCGCCCGCCCGTGGCGGCGAATTCAAGGCTTCGGGCTAAAGAGCCGTCAATATAGCATACCGCTTCGGCCATGTTCCCCCCCGTAAGGGCGAAAATCTTTTTATGAACGTCCTCGTTAACGCTGTTGACGCAATAATACACGCCTAAATTTTCGGCGATGTCGAGCCGGTCCTGGCGCGCGTCGACTAAAATCGGGATTGCTTGGTAGTAAAGCGCGGCTTGAGCCAAGGTGATGCCGATGACGGACGCGCCCACAATCACGAGGTGCTCCCCCTTTTGCAAGGAGAGCTTAGAGATGATATTCATAGCGGCCGCGATATGGCCCGCAAAAATCGCGTCGGTGTCCTTGACGCGATCCGGCAGCTTAAACAAATGATCGGCGCTGACCAGTGCAAAGTCCGACAAAAAGCCGTCTTCCTGCACGCCGTACATTTTGAGCTCGACGCACTCGCTCACCCTTCCGTCCTTGCACGGCGCACAAGCTCCGCAATAAATGTAGGGATCGATGACGACGCGGTCGCCGCGCGTGACGCTTTGAACCTCCGACCCCGTTTCGCTTACCATCCCGACGGCTTGGCGGCCGAGCGTGAGCGGCAAAACGGCGGGCGTCAGTTTGCCCGTGTAAATCAGCCGGTCGGTCTCACTGAGCACCGAATACGTAATTTTAACCTTGACGAGCCGCCCCTCGGCTTCCCGCGCGGGCAAGCTCTCAAGCCGGACTTTTCCGGGTTCAAAAACTCTCCATGCTTTCATGACAGGGGTAGTATACCGCAAAAAAACAGATTTGTCAACCGAAAGAGAACGAGCATTATTCTTTTAGTACAAATTCAAAGTACATGATATTAAACCCGCCCGTCTCCAATTTTACTGTCAAAACGCTCTTGCCCGCCTTTAGGGACATAGTCTCGATAACCGTTTCGGTGTTCCAGTAATGGTAGTAGCCGGTGCGCGTGGGGTTAAGGGGGAACTTTTTGTCTTCGTCGAACCAAATGACAAGGTTGTCGTTTGCGCCGTTTTTGGCATAGCACAGCTTAACCTCGTATACCCCGTCTTCTTCAACGACCGTGGTTAAGCGAAACCACTCTCCCCCGTTCGTCCAGCCGACGTAGGGGCGGCCGATGACGGGAGGAACGATATGGTTGTTGTTACCGTCGTCGCCGTTGTTGGAAAATTTGACGTCCACGCACGGGTTTCCGGTGCGCAAAGCCCCGCCGGTATTGCCGCCCGCGTCTTGGAACGCGACCCCTAACGGGCCGTTATCGTAGTAGGCGCACATCACGATGCCGGGAATTTTTTGCCCCTCGGGTTGGTTCGGGTACGGCGCGGGAAAATTGGTGGCGGTAGAGGTAAACGGTGTGCCCTCGTACCCTGCGGGGAAGCCGTTCGCGTTGGCGAATTCTCCGTCAACGGGGGGTGTGTCGCCGCCGCTTTTAAAGAATACCGCGACGGTTTTTGTTATGAACTGTACGCCCGGCTGATTGACCGCTACGGTCGCTTCCCCGGCCGACGTTACGGTAACGGGAATCGTCCAATTCTTTTTATCGGCCGCATCCGCCGTCGGCAGAGCCCCCGCTTTTATCGTTGCGACACCGCCGATGCTGGTTTCCGCCGCAGTTAAACTGTCAACGTCGCCTGAGAACGTGATTTTTATCGCGGTAGTTGTCGCCGTACCCGCCGCGCCGCCGACCTGGCCGAGCGTCCACGTGATTTCTCCCGAGGGGGTCGTCTTGGGAATCGGGCACACCTGCGTGACGTTAAAGGTTTGGCTTTTTATGCCGGCTTTGCTGATTTTTATCGAAGCATGCCCCTCTTCGGAAACGGCAATGGGAATCGTCCACACTTTCGAGTCGGCGCTTTTAATAAAGGCTTCCCCCGAAAGGGCTGCCACGCCGCCGACGGTAACGTCTGCCGCGGTTAAATTTTCGACCGCGCCGGTGAACGTGACGGAAAAAGCGGTATGTCCCTCGTCCATATTGCCTACAAGGTCCGGATACCATTTGATTTCCGCCGTGGATTTACCGCCGCCGCCGTCTGTCCCGTCGGCGCACGCGGCAAAAAGCATAGGGGCGCACATAAGTACCGCCGCCAAAGCCAGGGGGAAGAAAAATTTACGTTTTTTCATAGTTAAACAGCCGCCTTTTTAAAATCGATATAACACAAATTAAAATCGCCGATCGCCTCGATTTCCAGCGTCAAAACGCATGTTCCTTTTTTAAGGCTCATTTGCGTTATAACTTCGAGATTCCAGCAATGCCAGCTTTTGGTCCACGTGGGGGTAATGACTTCTTTTTTGTCCTCGTCGAACCGGAGCGAAAACTTTGCGCCGTTAAAATTAGAGGAATAGCAAAGCTCCAAATCATATAAACCGGTTTCAGAGACGTCCACGGTCAGCTTAATCCATTCGCCGACCCGCGTGTAGCCGAAATACGTCATCCCGAGCGTCGGGTCCACCATGTTTTTGGGCCCGCCGAAATCGTCGGGCGTGTTGACCTGCTTCATGCCGACGGGGGCGGCGCCGTCGTCGCGCAGTCCCGCCAGTACGTGCTTATAGTCGCCCGCCTTTGCGTTGAACGACACGCCCGTCCCGCCCTCGTCGTAGTAGGCCAGCATCACCTTGCCGGGAATTTTTTGCCCGCCCTCTTGGTCCGCATAGGGCTCCGGCATGGGCTCCCCGGGCTCGCCCCGGTACGAGGGGTTATAAAGCGGCGTGCCCGTATAGCCCGCCGGGAAGCCGGAAGCGTTGGCAAAGTCGCCGTCTATGGGGTTGTCATCGCCGGGATTGACGGTATCATCTTTTTTAACGAATACTTCTACGCTTTTTGTATTGTCATGGATAAACGGCGCGTTGCCAACCGGCGCGCCGCCAATGATTCTGACCGTCGCCGTTCCCGCTTCCGTTACGGTTACGGGGACTATGAATTCAAGTGAGCCGTCGCCTCCGATGAAATCTCCGTCGGACTTGGTTGCCGCGCCGCCGATTGCAACATCATGGGCGTGTATATACACTTCGCGATCGAACGTGATTTTTATCGCGACAGTCGTCGCCGTATCTTTCGTGCCGCCGACCTGTTCTGCGGTCCACCCGACAGGCGAGGACACCCATTTCTTACCTTTTTCAGGGTCGCCGCACGCCACAAACATCACGGGCGCACAAATCAACGCCGCCAACAGCAAGGATAAGAAAAAAGTGCGTTTTTTCATAAAAGAATTCTCCTTGTTTGCGGGGCGCACACCGTGCGCCCCCTACGGTTGCGGGGGTGCCTTGCGGGGCGTCCGATGGGTCGCCCCCTACGGTAAGCCGTAATATTTATCTAACGTCCATTTTAACGGGTTTTCTAAAATATATTTCCGCGTTTCGAATAAATCCTGTTCATTGCGGATGATGTGTTCATAATAATTGCGCTGCCATAACGCGATGCCGGCTTGTTTGTTTGAAAACCGTTTGAAAGCGCTGATCAGTTGCGGGATTGAGCGAATCCCCGTAGGGGGCGACCTATCGGGCGCCCCATTCGACCTATCGGGCGCCCCATTCGACCTATCGGGCGCCCCGAAAACAGACGTATTTTGCGGGGCGCCCAATGGGTCGCCCCCTACGGTTTCCGACACCAATCGATGCAACATAATGTGCACGTGATTTGGCATAATACAAAAACAATCTACGCCGAAATTCTTAACGTTGTTTTGAATATATTGAATATTTTCTAAAACAATTTCGCCGCATCGGAATAATTTGGTATACGGCAAACCGACCGAATACTCCCACGGGTCACCGGGATTAAGGATATGCACCGTAGAGGGCGACCCATTGGGCGCCCCGTTTTTCGGGCTGCCCGATGGGTCAGCCCCTACGGTTGTTTCGTTATTCGTCGCATTATCCGGAATAACAACTTCGCCTAAAATACTCTTTTTGCCTTCCGTGCAAATTGTAACAAAATAATATCCCGCATCCGAATAATCGTACTCCTTTAACCGAACGTTTTTCCTTTCAGGCAGCATAAAATATCCCTACTTCAGCGCAAACTCCAAATACGCGAGGTTCATGCTGCCCCAATCGACGATGCGCAACGTTAAAACATACGTACCCTCTTGCAGCGGCATTTCCTCTACGATAACTTCCTTGCCCCACCTGTGGTAGCTGTGGTCGTTATACGGGGGCTCTGCGGTGGATGTCACCACGCACTTATACGCCTTGTCAGCGTCAAACTCGAGGGAAACGGCGGAGCGTTTTCCCGCTTCCGTATTGGGTGCGGTATAAAACATCTGCACCTCGTAAATGCCGGTCGTCTCGATTTGCACGGTGTATCTAAGCCACTCGCCCGTGTTTGTCCAGCCGATATAAGGCATACTGGTACAATCGGGGTCGATGGTCAGCGCGCCGCCCTGCGGGAAATCCCAACCGTTTTTAATCGTGCCGATATCCGGTTCGGGATTTGCTTTGTTTCGGCGGAAGCTGTTGATATAGGAGTTCGCCCCTCCTCCGCCTCCGCCGTTTGCGGGGCCGGAATCGTTATACGCGACATTTTGGCCGCCGTTGTCAAAATACGTCAGCATCACTCTGCCCGGGATTTTTTGCCCGTCCGCT
>WQYM01000060.1 GCA_009781235.1 Bacillota bacterium | reverse complement strand
TCCATCCATCCATCCATCCATCCATCCATCCATCCATCCATCCATCCATCCATCCATCCATCCATCTATCCATCTATCCATCCCGGCGCATCGCGCCGACCGCCCCTTTTTGGGGGCAAAGGACAAAAGCTATGCACAGAAAATCCGCACAATTGTTAGTGCTCTTATTAGTTTCCGCTATATTCGTGTTACCTGCGTGTATTATGGCGGCGGGAGGCGGGGAGCAGGACGCCAAAAAGTTCACCGTCACGTTTGTTATTTGGGACGACGCGGGCGAAACCATTACCCGCACGGTGAAAGAAAACCAAACGGTAGCAAAGCCTAATGACCCGGATTATCCGCAACATATCTTTTTGGATTGGGTCACGAGGGATATGTCCCCGCAAGGTGAGCTGACGATTGCCTCATTCGATTTTGATACGCCGATTACGGAGGACCTTACGTTGTATGCAATGTGGGGGGACATAGATGTTTTTCCGATAACTTACACCGTCACGTTTGTGCTTTGCGAGGACGAGGGCGAGAACTTCACTGTGACGGTTAATGCAAACGAAACGGTAGAAATGCCGGATAACCCGATCCACCCGATCTACGGCAACTGCTTTAATGCTTGGTATACGCTCGAGGACGACTACGATTTGTTCGACTTTAACACGCCGGTTATAAAAGACATTACGCTTTATGCAAGCTGGTCGGTTTTGGTTGATTTAAAACCTGTTCTTTATCTTTACCCCGAACAGGAGACGGACGTTACGGTCAAGCTGCAATTTAGCAACGGCGGGTTTTTGTGCACTTACCCCGACTATAACGACGGCTGGCACGTTAAGGCGTATCCCGACGGGTGCCTTATCAACTACGCCGACGGTTACGAATACTCATACTTATATTGGGAAGCGCATTCGCCGACGCAATATGATTTTTCCGAAGGTTTTGTCGTAAGAGGCGCGGACACGGCGGCGTTTTTACGGGAAACGCTCTCCTACATGGGATTAACGCCCAAAGAATACAACGAATTTATTGTATTTTGGCTGCCGTTGATGCAATCTAACCCCTACAACCTTATTTCCTTTCAGGGAGAAACATACACCGATCACGCTATGTTAGACATAACGCCTGCGCCCGACAGCATTTTGCGGGTATTTATGGCGTATAAGCCGCTTTCCGCACCCGTCGAAATCCCGGAGCAAGTATTATCGCCGTTTGAGCGTGTCGGCTTCACCGTGGTCGAGTGGGGCGGCGCGGCGGTAAGATAAACGAAAAACGAAAAACGGCGGATGGGATTTTAACGAAAAACGAAAAATGAAAAACGAAAAACGTTGGACGGGATTGGTCTGATAGAGTAATAATTAAAACGCTTGGAACAAAAGAAAGAATACTTTGAACTTTCAAACACTTATCCCTTTGCGGGCCAGCGTGGGCATCGACCCCTACGGGGGTGGGACGAAAGCGTTTTGTCTACGAAAACGGCAATCGTAGGGGACGATGCCCTCATCGTCCCGCACCGCAAAAGGATTGTCTGTTTCGGCGGGTCGCTCGGGAAGCTTGCGACCCCTACGGGAAACCCGTATCCCTTGGTTACGGCCTTGCCCGGGGACGGGTACGGTGACACGAGCGCGTAGCGCGATGTGCCCCGCAGGGGTTTCGGAAACTTGCTTTCCGAAATCAACGTCCCCGTCCCCCCGACACCTCCCCCCGGAAAAGTTAGGGTGGTCAAACTTCCGTCCCCGTGACAACCCCCCCTCGAAGAAATATTAAGGAGTTCAAACCATGAAAAAAACACAGCGCAAACTACTGCGTGAAGGCAAAAAAGCCCTGCTATGCGTCGCAATCCTTGTTTTGGCCGTCGCGATTTTCGCGTCCTGTACCATCGGGTTCGATTCGGGTAAAACGGGCGGAAAAACGCAGGAGACGACAGGCGGGGGTACGCAACAAACGCCGGGCGGTGACCCTGCTGACCCTCCGATTGACAAGGGCAATCAACCGCCGATTATTAAAGTCCCGCCTACAGAGGTGACGCCGGTGCCGCCCGCACCCCCTATGGAGTATGGCTACACCAACGTCTTTCATACGGCGCATTTTTTGGATTCGTTTTATTACCTGCCGGAAACGGTACGCTTTACCGACAAGGAATCTTTGCGGGCGCACAAGGCGTTTCAGCCGATTTGGGTAACCGACGGCTCGGGCCAATTTGTGCAAGAGTATAATGCGCCCTTAGAGGCTTTGGCGCAAAAATACGACGACGCGTTTTTTATGCATAACCAGGTGGTCGTCACGTTTTTTTACGCAAACGTTTGGCAAAGCCAAAGGGTGAACCAAGTGCTGCTTGACAAAAACGGCACATTGAGCGTCGGCGTCACGCACTTTATGCAAGGGGCGCAAGAAGGCGCTTTGTACGACATGCTTAGCGGCGAGAAAAAAATGATGCTGGTATTAGAGCTTAATCAAATGTTAACGCCCACAAGCGTCATATCTTCTATCTATCAAGACCCGATTAAGCGGATAGAGGTGAATTATTATATGCCCGAGCCTTGGCCTTATAATGAGCTTGCCTTTACGGCGACGTTCGGCGCGCCGACGAACACGAGCGATTTAACCCCGCATATCGCATACCGCGAGTTCGTGCCCGATATTTGGCCCTACCCGCCGACCAAGGTATATATCAACTTTTGCGCGGGCAGCGGCTCGTACCGCTTTTGGGTTAAATCCGTAAAGCTGATAAACAATGAATTGCACATCGACATCGGCCACATCCTCCCGGGAGTGCAGGAAGGCGAGATCGTAGCGGTGACCGACGACATCCGCTATTGGGGGCTTACACTGGAATTAGAATATTTAAGCGGCGTGACGGGAAGCACGAAGGTATATTATTAGTGCAGTAGTGCAGTAGTGCGGTAGTGAAGTAGTGCAGTAGTGAAGTAGTGAAGTAGTGCAGTAGTGTTTATTATAATCGTAAAATAATCAATAACTACTGCACTATTGCACTATCGCACTATTGCACTATTCCTAAATATGTGTTACACTGTCCTTACCATGCTGCTCTTTACCCTTATTACCGACGCGGAAAAAGACCTTGTTTCCGCTTCCATCCCCCGCATAGCGCAGGGGGATGAGGCCGCGCTCGTCGCCGTATACCATGCGGTCGGCGGGCGCCTTTTGTCGGTGGCGATGGGAATTACGCGAGACATACATCTTGCCGAGGACGCCGTCAGTGAGAGCTTTATAAAGCTGGTTAGAAGCGCCGGGCAGTTTAGAGGCGGGAACGGGTACGCGTGGCTGTGCACGATTGTTCGCAACACCGCGCTCAATATCCTTAAAAGCCGCAACCTCCGCCGCGAGGCAGACATTGACGGCTTTTTTAGCTTGTCTGGCGGCCTTGATTTTACCAAGGGCTCCGAGACGGCCGTGATGGTAGAGGACGCGCTGAAAAAATTGAGTAAAGAGGAGCGGCTGTGCATTTGGCTCAAATATTTTAACGACTTTACGGTGCGGCAAATTGCGGCCGAATCCGGGATTTCTAAGTCAAGCGTACAGGACTTAATTAAGAAAGCGGAAAAAAAGCTGAAAGAATATTTGGAATAGTCCGGACAAAACGCGGGAGAGGATTGTTATAATTACGCACAATGCACAGCGCATAACGCACAGCGCACAATGTCGGATTCTATTTAAACTGTAAATCAATCATTGTGCGTTGTGCGTTGTGCGCTGTGCGCTGTGCGTTATTGAATCATGAAAGACCCTTTTATCGAACAACGCCTATACGAGTACGCCGAGGCGGTTAAGCCCGGCAAGGAGCTCATAGCCCCCGCCGTCGCCGCTTTGCGGGCGATGCGCCCTTTTGGCGTACCCGGCGAGGCCAGGGGTCAGGGGTCAGTGGACAGGGGTCAGAATAGGGGTCAGGGGTCAGGGATCAGGGGTCAGGGGATGGAAAACCACAACCCCGAATCCCGAATCCCGAACTCCGAAAAAGACACAGGTATCAAGGCACAAGGCACAGGTATCGGTGATATGCATAATCCATTACCTGTGCCTTGTGCCTTATGCCCTGATACTTTATACCCGAGCCCCGAGCCCCGAGCCCCGAATCCCGAATCCCGAACCCCGAGCCCCGAATCGCGAGGCCGCTTCCGCCTCTCCTCTAAGCGCGTCGCGGCTTTTACCGCGCTGTTCTCCGCCGCTGCGGCCGTGCTGATATTCTTCGGCGTGTTGATGGTTAATCTGCTGCCGGATGCGAACAAGGGCGCCGATGAGCCCTCCAATCCGCCGCCGCCCGCGTACGCGTTATCGAGCCTTACCTACAACGTTACGTCTATAGAAGAAGTCGAAAACGCCGTGCTTACTTTGCGCATTGGGGAGAACGGTTTGGAAGAGCTGTATGCAAACGCCCGGGCGTACTATGCCAAAAATAATGCCGAAAGTCCGACGGTGATTTCCGTATTGTATAAAACGGTGGGGGATGGGGGCTTAGACGAAATTGTGGTGATTGCCGACATGAAAGGGGGTTTAAAGGACTATAAAAGCTTTAAAAATTATTCCGACACGGCGGAGGTAAAAGGAGTGGAGGTTAGGCTGAAGCAACGGCAGGAAAATGGCGAATTTTACACGGACGCGTATTTTAGGCACGGGGACATAGATTATTACCTAAAGCTTGCCTCGCCGATGCGCGACGTAGCGGAGCGTTACGTGGGATTGTTGCTGGGATAAATATTGTCGGGGGGACGGTGGTGTTTGACAACTTTATCTTGGGTGTAGAAATGTGTCGCATTGAACAAAGTTGTCAAACACCACCGTCCCCCTGACAACCCTGGCAATAAAATATTTTTTAAAATCTCCGGACAAAACATGATTCCCGATTGTTATAGTGCTGTAAAACCAACAGGAGCACAAAAAACTATGAAAAAAACATCAATCAAAAAACTATTGGCGGTAACGGCGATTTTGATGTCCGTTATGTTTGCGGCGCTTGCCTTTGCGGCTTGCGGCGCCTACGACAGCGCGGGCAAGGCACCGAGTCTGGTTAGCGAGGACCCGTCCTATCCGTCGCCGGGGGGCACGCCGGATGCGGAAGCCCCGGAGCCGCCGTCCGGCAACGAGTACAACACAATCGTCGAAAATAAGTTTATCCTTACTTCCGCTGAGCCCGCCAGCCGTTTTTCGATGGATGCCAACACCGCGGCGTATGCCAATTTGCGGCGCGCGATTAACGACGGCAGAACCGTTAACCCCAATCAGGTGCGCATCGAGGAGCTGCTAAACTACTTTAGCTACGATTACCAAAAGCCCGAAGCGGGCGAGGCGTTGGCGGCATCCGGTGTGATTAGTGCGTGCCCGTGGAATAATCAGTCCATGCTTTTGACGGTGGGCGTCGCGGCGAAGGAGATTGAGTTTAGCGGCATCCGCAACAACCTCGTGTTTTTGATGGATATTTCGGGTTCTATGAATTCTCCCGACAAAATGGCGCTGATGCAGGCCGCGTTTTGTATGCTGAGCGACAACTTAAACGACGACGACGTGGTGTCCATTGTGACGTACGCGGGCGGCAACCACACGGTTTTGTCGGGCGAGCCCGGCATCAACCGCAAAAAAATCCAAAACGCTATCGAGGATTTGATGGCGGGCGGCTCTACGGGCGGTGCGGGGGGCATAAAAACCGCGTACGAGCTGGCGCAGGCCAACTTTATCGAGGGCGGCAACAACCGCATAATCCTCGCGACCGACGGCGATTTTAACGTCGGCATCAGCTCGCAAAGCGAATTAGAGAATTTCATTAAGGGGAAGCGTTCAACAAGGGTAGGCTTAACGATTTTGGGCTTTGGCTACGGTAATCTAAAGGACAATAAGTTAGAGACGCTGGCGAATAACGCCTTTGAGGGCAACTATGCGTACGTGGACAGCATTTTAGAGGCGCGCAAAGTTTTGGTGGACGAGATCGGCGGCACGCTGGTCACCGTGGCGCGGGACGTTAAGGCTCAGGTGGAATTCAATCCCCAAAAAGTGCACAGCTACCGGCTGCTCGGGTACGAGAACAAATTAATCTCCAAAGAGGACTGGGATAACCCGGATAAAATCGCGGGCGACGTAGGCTCCGGGCACACGGTAACCGCGGTGTACGAGATGGTATTAAGTGAGGAATTAGGAATTAGGAGTGAGGAATTGCGGATGAATGCGGATACGGAAGCCGTGGGGCTTGCTCCCGCCGTTGCAGGGCAGGGCTTTTCCATCGCGTCGCTGGCGGCGTCGGTGGACGCGTATGCGACGATTTCGGTGCGGTACAAGGACCCCGCCGTAGGGGCGGATGATATTCCGCCCGCCGATCAAAACGGCCAAGATGGCCGCGAAATCTCCGTGCCCGTCACCTCGGTTACCGACACTCCGTCCGACGACGTATTGTTTATCTCCTCGGTGGTCGAAGCGGCGCTCGTGATGCGCAATTCGCAATATAAGGGCTCGTCCAATCTCCAAAGCGTCATTACGCGCCTCCAATCGATTCAAAGCCTAGCCAACGATCCCTATAAAGCCGAATTCTTACAACTGATGGTCAAGTTAAGCAACCGGTAAGTTGTCGGGGGGACGGTGGTGTTTGACAACACTGTATTGCGTGATTCTTCGGATACGATACCACCATCCCCCCGACAATACTGGAAAAAAAGGAGTGCGCTTATGAAAAGCCTTAAAGTCAAGCCCGCCCCCGTTCAGTACGCCGTTCTATGCGCCGTCCTCTTATGCTTTGCCGTCGTGTATTTTAACCCAGCCGTTTCGGCGCAGGCGAATATGGCGCAGCCTACGGAGCAACGCGGCAGCGGAGTGGTGTTTGACAAGCATCAGTCGGTCAAGGTCGATTCGGAGGTTTTGAACATAAAACTCAATAAGCCTACCGCCCCGAAATCATCCGCATACCGTGGCGGAAGCGCGTATATTTCGGCGGTGTACACGATGACAAACACGACAAACGAGCCGGTTGCCGTGAACGCGATGTTCCTCTCGCCCGGATACTCTCAAATCCCGCCTTCTTCCAGAGCGTACACTGTTACGGCGGACGGCGTACCGCTTGCCTACGCGATTGAATATTTTAAGTCCGGGTATGATTATTTGCAGCCGGAGGACTTGTTGAATTGGGAAGAAATTTTGGCTGCCGCCGACCCAGACTCCGAGGATGAATACGCGCGGTACGGCGGTTATGTGGCGGCGGTCAGTTATTCGTTCGACTTTAAACCGGCTCAAACGTTAGAGCTTAGCGTCAGTTATGTGTGCGGCATAAACGGCAATAATTACGGCGGCGCTAACCGCACGCGAATGGACTATTTTTTAACGCCCGCAAAGTACTGGAAGGATTTCGGCAAGCTCACGATAAACCTTACCTTAGACGATGCTCAGCCATATTTAATATTTTCCTCGCTCGATTTTAAAAGGCAGAAAAAGGGCGTGTACAAGTTTGAATCCGACAGCCTGCCAAAAAGCGAGTTAAGAATTACTGCGGGCAGCTTGATGGGGTATGTCGGGTACGGTTCGGCGGATGCGGAGGTTCTGTTCAACTTTGCCGTCGGAATCGCGGCGTTTGCGTTTGCGTACCTTGCGCTTTTTGCTGCGGTAGAGGTTGTAAGGCGCAAAAAAGAGAAAAAGTCCGGAGCGCCGCGCAAGCGAAACAAATTCCTTTTCGGCTTTCATATCGCGCTCATTGCGTTTATCGCGCTGCTGGCCGCGCTAACGTTTTGGGCGGCGTTTGCCGGCGTTTTGGTTTGGGTATATGTGTTCCTAGCCCTTTCCGTGCTGGCTGTGGGCGCGATAGCGTTTGTGCTGGCTGCGGGCATCTTCGGAATCGCGCATTTCGTTGGTAAGCGGAAAGCAAAAGAAGTTTAAGTAGTAAAAAATCAAAAAGGAAGGTATTGTATCATGAAAACCGTAAAAAAAGCAGTATTGCTGACGCTAATCCTCGTGCTGGCCGCCGTGTTGTTTGCCGGTTGCGAGGCGGGCGCGTACCTTAAGGGCGCGTCGCCGGATGGGGCGCCGGGGGGCGGAGGGTCGTACAAGGGCGGAGGCTCCGCGGCCGACAGCCCGGCGGCCGACGGCTCAAGCTATGACCCGTCCGCTCCGCCGCTTGCGCCGGGTGAGGACGGAGGACTGGGTGAAAGCCCGTCCGATAGCGGCAAAAAGCCCCCGCAGATTCAATCCGGCCAGTTGACTGCGGCGGAATGGAACGATTTGCGAAACTACGACTTTTGGCAAGGCCTCGTAAGCCCTGCGGATGAGCAGCAGCAGCGGCAAAAGGGCGTGTTTTCGGATTTTTTGGAGCAGTGGAATTTGGAGACGCGTTATAGGGTTCCGGTCAAGGTAACGTGCGAGGGCGCTCCCGTTTCCGGCGCCGAGGTGCGGCTTTTTGGTGACAAAGACAAGTTGCTCTACTGCGCGATGACCGACGCCAGGGGGGAAGCGTATCTATTCCCCCAAGACGAGCCCGGGGATTGCCGCGTGACGGCTTCCGCCGACGAAATATTTTTGAGCAGCCTCTGCATGGAGTCTGTCGACTTTACCTACGAGCCCGACATGGAACCGATTGAGATCGAACTTTGGCGCAACCGAGCCAAGCCGGAAATTATCGAGCTGATGTTCGTCATCGACACGACGGGCTCGATGGGCGATGAAATCGCGTACCTGCGGGCGGAACTCGTGGATGTAGTTAGCCGCGCGAGCGAGGCGACCGGCGCGCAAATCAAGCTGGCGATTCTGCTTTACAAGGACAAGGGCGACGTCTATGTCACACAATACTACGACTTTACCACCGATTTAAGCGCGCAGCAAAAGGTTTTAAATTCCGTTAAGGCGTCCGGCGGCGGAGATTACCCCGAAGCGGTGGACATCGCGCTCAGCGAGGCAGCCTCCAAGCAGTGGTCAAGCGCTAATACGACCAAGCTCATTTTCCACGTATTAGACGCGCCCCCGCACGACGGGCAGGGAAACAAGACGCTTTTTAAAAGCAGCATTTTAAAGGCGGCGGAGTTAGGCATCCGCATGATTCCGGTCGCCTCCAGCGGCGTTGATAAATTGACGGAGTTTTTGCTGCGCAGCGAGGCGATGCTGACCGGCGGCACCTATACGTTCCTCACCGACGATTCGGGCATCGGCGGGAGCCACCTTGAGCCCACCTGCGGGCCTTATGTTGTCGAGTACCTAAACGCGCTGATGCTGCGGCTTATCACCGAGTACTATACGGGCGTGGCGGGCGAGCCGGTGGCTTGGCAGGGGCAGGGATAAGTGAATAGAGAATAGAGAATAGAGAATAGAGTAATTCAAGACTACCTAAAATGAACGTGTTTTAGGGTAGTGGTCGCACACAACTTAATAGGCTGATATAGCCAAACGATAAGATAGTCGCTCTGATTTTGGGCGGCTGTCTTTTCGATTAGGGATAGTGACTTTTTGGCTTACTTGTCAACCGTTTGGGGATATGATTGCTTTTTGTCGCACTTAGAAAGTAGCGCGCTCCGCATCCGCACTCGCGCCCACACTCCGAGCCGCGCCCCCGAACTCCCGCGCCATGCCGCGCCCCCGAACTCCCGCGCCATGCCGCGCCCCTGTGCCGAACTCCTCGCCCTGCCGGCTCTTACGCCGCGCCCCCGAACTCACACACCCCGCATCGTGTGTCGCGCCTTAATCTCTGCGCTCCGCACGGCAACCGCTCAAAAAACCAACCGCAAAACAATACAGTTACAAGGCGAAATTACTCTATGTTAGAGAATAGCGAATAGTGAATAGTGAATAGTGAATAGTTAGGGATAGTTGTGATTGAGTATCATTGAAATGTTCTTTTATTCCCAAGGCATAAAAGAAATTTGCCCATAAACACGCTCGCACTTATCCGAAGCTATTCGCTATTCGCTATTCGCTATTCACTAAAAATGCGGCTAGGTAGTCTCGAATTACAACAGGCTAGAGAATAGGGGGTAGAGGGACTGTCTCACGAGATTTTGACGTGGGGCAGCCTCTTTGTTTTCGCGCTAATTCGAAAGTATTCGTCAAGGATGTATGGGTTTTGTCATATATATGTATGTATATTAGGGAGGGGAGTTTTGTTTTAAATATAAAATGTAAAATATAAAATATAAATTATTGTTGGTTGGTTTGTACGCAATACAAGCATAATAATAAATCCGAAATTTATATTTTATATTTTACATTTTATATTTGCTCAACACGCCTACTATCTACCAAACGGAGTGTTGCCATGCAATTCGAAAAAAAGTTAATTATATTATCCGGCTCGGCGGACGCCAAGGGCACGCTGTCGCTCGAGCGCAACGCTTACGGGTTGTTTGCCGTGCTGTGCGTATACCATCTGCCGGACATAAAGCGCGGCGAGTACCGCGTCGGCATAAAGACGGAGGAAAAAGCGTTTATACATAATGTGGGCAGTTTTGGCCGCATCATCGCAAGATTCCGCCTCGAGATGCCGGACGGGCGCGACGTGGGAGGCATGGCGGAGCCCTTAAACCTTGCCCGCGTGCATTGCGTCGTATTCGAGACGGAGCAAGAAATCCCGCTGTTATACGGGACGAGCGCCGTTCAAAAGCTGTGGGCGGGCAACATGATGGACGGGCTCAGGAGCAAAAAAAGTGAACCCCAAAAGGAAATTGTTAAAACGCCGAATCCGTCTCCGCTCCCGGCGTACAGCGGCCGCCGGGGTGAGATTAGGAATTACTTCTTCGACATAAAACCCGGGGAGCGGATTGAGGTTCCCGCCGAATTACCCGGGTATTTAACGGACATCGCAGATCACGCGGAATCTATAGAGGGTGGGGGCGTGTCCGGTGACCCGGTCACCGGACACGCCCCCGGGAATCCGGTTGCGGCGGTACAGGATCCGGCGCGCGAGGCGGAGGATCTTTTAGCGAATGTCCGGGCGATTTTGGGCGATTACAACGATCAGGCGTTGGCGGAGGTCAACTATTTTGTCAAGACGCCGATTTATTCAACGCTTTCCGCCGTAAGGCCTTCTGACACATTAAACCCTGTGGACCGGTATTTGCTGGAGGAGGAAAGGGGGCAGGGGTCTGGGGATAGGGATCAGGAAGTAGGAATTAGGAGTGAGGAATTAGGAATGGCGGATGGATTGGATACATTCATTCCCGTAGGGGGCGACCCATTGGGCGTCCCGCCGGAACCGATTTGCCGGGGCTCGGGGCGAGGGGAGTTAGGAGTGAGGAGTGAGGAATCGCGGATGAATGATATGGAGAGTAAAACGCAAGGCACGGGAAGTAAGACTTTTGAGGATGGCGGGCCGGGGGATGTTCCGCCCGAATCCGTAGGGGTCAATCTACAGAAGGTTTCGCAATATGCGCGGGATTATTCAATCCAAAGCACAGCCTGTGGGCATGAAAAGCCGAATCCCGAATCCCGACAAATCGGTTCCGGCGGGGCGGTGCAGGCCCCGCTCCCAACGGGGAAAAACGTAACTATCACGAATCCCGAACCCCGAATCCCGAATCCCGAATTACACCACCCCGAGGCGGCGTTCACCGTTCCGCCGGCATCGACTTACCATGCGTCGGTGTCTGCGGCCGCCGCGCAGCCCGGATCCGTTTTTTACGAGCAAGTCAAGGCGCAATTAGACGAGCTGTTTCTTTCCTGCGAGCCGTTTGCCCTTTTGGAGGAATTAATGCCCGAAACGCGCTGGGTGCGCGTGAATTTTGACGAGACCAAATTTTATGTCGTGGGGCTAATACCTTCGGCGCTTAACGGCGGCAAGCGCCCCGATTATATTTGCTACGGTGTGCCCGCCGAGTATTCGCCCGCGCCGCCCGCGGAATTGGGAGAGGGGAGTCGTTGGCTGCCCGAAAATCCACAAAGCCCCCAAGGAAAAGGCTTTTGGCTGTTGTTTCAGGATGCGGCGACGGGTGAGGCGGAGAGTTGAAGTAAAAAGTAAAAGGCAAATTCACTTTCCCAAAATATTTCTATTTTTTTCTGTATAAATCGGGTTGACAAACGGGATGAGAATCGCTATACTAAAATTCCGCGAAAATTTTTTTACATTTATACTTCGTGATTCTTCGAATACATTTTTCATTATTCCTGTCCGGAGGCCTACATGCAGTACAAAAAGAAATACATCAACGACAAAATTTTGGAGGCGGGATTAGCCGAGTACCTTGAAAAGGGCTACAGGCAGGGGAATATTTCTGCCATCGCGCAAAATGCGGGCGTCCCGGTCGGAAACCTTTATCGCTACTTTGACGGGAAATCCGGCCTTTTAGACGCACTGGTAAAGAACGTATACACGGAGATTCCGAAAACCGTCGAACGGCTTGCAAACTTTGACGCCCAAAACGGCCTTTCGGTGGAGGGAGCGTTTTTAAGGCTTGCCTCGTCATTGGCCGATATTTTTGACAGTTCGGGCAAAGAAATTATCATTTTGGTCGACAAGTGCGGCACGACGCGCTACGAGGATTTTTCCGAGAAGACGATTGAACAGGTTGCGAACCTTGTGTATGACAGGCTTTATAACGACGAGCAGCCGTTCAACCGGCTGATGAGCCGGCTGATGGCGCGGGCGTTTGTGCGTTCTTTGTTTGACATACTGCGCTTGCATTTACCCCGCGCCGAAATGCAGGCGATGGTATTAAAGACGATGAAGTTTTATTTTTACGGAATCGACGCGCGCAAGTAGTATTTCCTCCGGAAACACTACTTCTAGTGAAAACTTAAAAATGAAAAATGAAAAGTTGCGGATTATTTCTTATTCGGAAGCAAAGCCTGTAACGCCCGGAGCAAAAAAACGAACTTTCTAACCCCACCGTCACTTATCCCTAACTTTTCACTTTTCACTTTTCACTTTTCACCGGTGACTGAAAGGAGCCCTATGGCGACAAAAGAATTATGGCAAAAAATGCTCACAAGGCTGGAGACGGAAATCAGCGCCGTTAATTTTGACGTGTGGATTAAAACCTTAGAGCCTGTGCAAAGTGCCGAGGGGAAGCTTGTTTTGTGCGCCGCAAACGCCGGCATCCGCAATTTTGTTACGGACAAGTTTAAGGGCCTTATGATTAAAGCGATGGTTCACGTCAATCCCGCGATGAAGGAAATTGCGATTATCGACCCCTCAAACCGTGATTCCTATACCGAAACGGATGAGGAACCCGCCGCCCCGGAGCCCGAGCCCGCCCCACCCGTGGCCAATGTCATCAATCCGCGCTATAATTTTGAGAACTTTGTCGTAGGCAAGAGCAACCAGTTTATGTATGCGGCGGCGATTGCCGTCAGCAACGAGCCCGGCATCCGGTACAACCCACTTTTTATTTACGGCGGGGCGGGACTTGGCAAAACGCACATCATGCACGCCATCGGCAATTCCTTGCGCATGTCGCACCCGCATCTTAAGGTGTTGTACGCGGCAAGCGAGAAGTTTTTAAACGAGTTCATTGAATACATCCGTACCAGCAAGGCCAAGAGCACCCATTTTAGGGAAAAATACCGCGCCGTGGACGTTTTGATGATCGACGACATACAGTTCATCGCGGGTAAGCCCGAAACGCAGGTTGAAATGTTTAATACCTTTAACGAGCTCCACGGCGCCAACAAGCAGCTGGTGTTCACCTCCGACCGTCCGCCCGACGAGATACAGGATTTAGAGGAGCGCCTCCGTTCCCGCTTTAAGTGGGGGCTAATGGCGGACGTCCAGCAGCCGGATCTAGAAACGCGCATCGCCATCCTGCAAAAAAAGGCGGAGACGGAGAAATACAATATTCCCGCAAATGTTTTGGCGTTTATGGCCGAAAGTATGTCCTCCAACGTGCGCGACATGGAAAGCCTTTTAAATAAGGTGATACTGCTCTCAAGGCTATCCGACCGAGATCCGGACATCGAGACGGTTAAGGAAGCCTTAAAGGACTACGCCGACAAAACCGAGGAGG
>WQYM01000059.1 GCA_009781235.1 Bacillota bacterium | reverse complement strand
CCAACCTCCAACCCCTAACCCCCATTCACTATTCGCCGGGCTCTTTCGCGGCGCGTCCGGCCTTTCGAGCTATGCGCCGCACACCGCGTCCGTCGAATTTGACTGGTTTGGCAGCGGGAATTTTACAGGCAAGGGGATTTACCGCGTCAAGGAGTTCCACAAAAGCGTTTCCGGAAAATTCCCGGACAACCGCGTCTTAAGCCATGATTACCCCGAGGGCGCGTATGCCGGGTGCGCGGATTCGGACGTTGCCGCGTTCGACGAATTCCCCCCCACCGCTTCACGTTTTTTAACCAGGCAAATGCGCTGGCTTAGGGGCGATTGGCAGAATCTCCCGTTTTTGTTGCCGAGGGTGCGGGGGCGCGACGGCAAGGCCTATAAAAACCCGATTTCCCCCATCGGCAAATGGCGTATCCTCTCCAACCTTATTTGCCCGCTCGCGCCGGTGTGTTCGTTTGCCCTCATCGTGCTGTCGCTGTTTTGCGCCGCACCGATCGTCCCCCTCGTCACAGCGTTTGCCCTTTGCGGCGCGTACTTAATCAAAAGCGCGCGCGCGTCCGTGCAGCACCGCAGTGCCGGATTTTTTTCGGAATTTGCCCGGCAATTCTTTTTAATCGCCGCGATGCCGGTGATTGCGCTGTATTCTATTATCGCGATATTGCTGACGCTTTGGCGGCTTATCCGGCGAAAGAGGTTGTTAGAGTGGCAGACTTTTTTGCACGCGAAGGGTTCCGCTCCGTTTTGGGTTTCACTATTGGCGGCGGCGGCGATTATTCTTGCCGTGATGTTCGCGGCTCCGTTTTCGTGGCTCACGGTTTGGGATTCTGTTCTTACGGTTCGTGGCTCGGGATTCGCGGTTCGGGCAGTGTATTACACAATTGCGGGTATTTTTGCGTCGGGCTTTGGTTTGAACCTCGTTTTTTCCCGCCAAAGAAAAGAAAAAACATACCGTAACCCGGAATTTCGCGCGGAGCTTTTAGGGGAATTCCGCGCCGCGTACCGCTATTTTTCCGACTTTGCAGGAGCACAGTTCGGGTATTTGCCGTGCGACAATGTTCAGGGGCCGGGAGCCAGCTTTCAGGGGTCAGCTTTCAGGGGTCAGGGTAGTGAGGAGTTAGGAGTGAGGAGTGATCAGCGAAGGACGGATAGGGGTCAGCTTTCAGGAGAAGGGGAGCGCGAAATTACAAATTACAAATTACAAATTACAAATACGGGATGCAAAACATCCAATCTCTCCGAAATTCCTCACTCCTCACTCCTAATTCCTCATTTTGCGGGTCTCCGGCCCGCAGAGCGCACATCGCCCACCAACATCGGGTTTTCGCTGATTGCGCACGTCTGCGCCTATGAATTGGGAGAAATTTCGTTTGAGGCGATGGAATGCGCTTGCTCTAATATCCTTGCGACGGTCGAAAAAATGCCTAAGTGGCACGGGAATTTATACAACTGGACGGACATTAAGACGCTTGAGACGCTTCGGCCTGTCTACGTTTCGGCGGTAGACAGCGGGAACTTTTTAGCGGCGCTGACACTGTTGTCGGTTTACGCGGGAGGGGAGCTGAAAAACCGGGCGGAGCGGCTGATTCGCGCCACCGAAATCGAACGGCTGTTTGACTACGGGCGCGGGCTTTTTTGGATTGGGTTCAACGAGGATACGGGCGAGTATGACGCGGGCCACTACGATTTAGCGGCAAGCGAGGCGCTTTTAATGTATTTAGTCGCTGCCGCGCATCAAAAAATTGACGGAAAAGTCTTACAAAACCTTTCCCTGCAAGCCTTTTTAAGCGGGCGGCGAAGGGTGCTCGCGTCGTGGACGGGCGGCATGTTCGAGCATTTAATGCCGACGCTGTTTTTTGATTTTCCGCGCGGCTCGGTTTTTAGAGCCTCCGCCCTGAATGCCGTCCGCGCGCATATCGCGTACGCAAAAAAGCAAAGGCTTCCGGCGTTCGGGATTTCCGAAAGCCAGTACGCCAAAACGGACGCAGACGGCAACTTTCAGTACAAGGCGTTCGGCGTGCCCGGAATCGCGCTTGCCGCTATCCCTTGCCCGACGGTCGTCGCGCCGTACGCGTCGTTTTTGGCGTTGCCGTTTTTCCCGAAAAAGGCGCAAAAGAATCTCGGCATTTTAAAAAAGCTTGGGATGTGCGGGGAGTACGGATTCTATGAGTCCGCAGATTTTGTGGATTGTGGACGGGTGCGCGGGGAAGTAGGAAGCAGGAAGGAGGAAGTAAGAAGGAATGAGGAATTAGGAGTGAGGAATGAGGAACGATGGATAAATCAGATGTCCGGAATTCAAGGCTTAGAGCGTCAAAAAATGGATTCGGCACGATGCGTTCCCTCCGCCGTTCCTCACTCCTCACTCCTCACTCCCCATTCCTCTAGCCACGAATCCCAACAAATCATGACCTCTTTTATGTCCCACCACCTCGGGATGTCGCTGGCAGCTTTATGCAATTATCTGAGCGGCAACGCGCTTACCGCCCGATTGAGGCGGCATCCGGGCATTCGCGCGGCCTCTTTGCAGCTTATGCGCAGCGAGCGCCTCATCGCCCGAAAAAAGCGCAAACGCTGCCGCCCGGCTGCCGCAGCGGAGCTCCCGCCGCCCGTCGTATACGATAAAAGGCAAGTGATCCCCGGAATCAATTTGCTGTCTACCGGCCGTTACGCGCTGGTTTTGGGTCAAGGAGGAATCGGGTATTCGGTGTATGACGGGGTAATGGTGACGCGGCAATTGCAAAGAAGCGATGGCCCGGAGCTGTGGCTGGAGGTAGACCGTGGACAGTGGACGGTGGACAGTGGACGGTTGAAAGAAGATGGATTTGAATCCCATTCCCCATCCCCCGTCCCCCTGACATTTCCCCCCGGCACGGCTTTTTCTTCGCACAACAACTGCGGGGTGCAGAGAGGACTTGCGCCCCCTACGGGAATGAGCGTAACCGAACCCCGAGCCCCGAATCCCGAGCCCCGAGCCCGGAGCCCCGAGCCCCGAGCCCCGGACGCTTTCAACCTATACGATGCCCCGTTTACCTGTGCGTTCGACTCGGGCACTTTTAGGCGGGAGTGCGGGTGCGTACGGTCGGAGGTGACGGTAATGCCGCTGCCGTCCGGCAACGGGGAAATGCGCCGGGTGCGGCTTTACAACCGCTCCGCGTACCCCGTCGCGTGCAGGCTTTCGTCTAAAATTGAGCCCGTTTTGCGCGATAAAGCGGGGGATGCGGCGCACCGGGCGTATTCGGACATGTTTTTGGAGTTTATTCGCGACGACGATCCGGCGGCGGTCTTTGTGCGTCGAATAGGCGCGGAACGGCCGCTTTGGTTGGCGTATTATGTGGTGTCGGGCGACACCGGTTGTCAGTGGCCGGTGGCCAGGGGTCAGGGACCGGGGGCCAGGGGTCAGGGGTCAGGGGTCAGGGGTCAGGGGTCAGGGGTCAGGGGTCAGGGGTTAGGGGTCAGGGGTCAGGAGTCAGGGGTCAGGGGGCATAAGTCGGAAGAACGCACAACGCACCGCTACAGCCGCTCAATGAAGGACGTCACAATGACCGAAAATCAATCATTGTGCGGCTGTAGCGGTGCGTTGTGCGTTGAAAAAGAGCCTCGAGTCCCGAATCCCGAGCCCCGAGTCCCGAATCCCGAATCCCGAGTCCCGAATCCCGAATCCCAAACCGCCTACAACAACAGCCGCCGCGCCTACTACGGGCGGTGCGGTGCGGGGCTTTCTTTTGAGCGGCGCCCCACCGAGCCTGTAGTAAGCTCGCACACGGAGTTTACGCTTTTGCCGGGCACGAGCGCGGAATTCACGGTTTTTACGGTGTGCGGCGAAGCCATAGACGCGCTGAAAAAAGAGGTAAAAAGCACGCACGAGCAAGGGTTTTTTGCATGCGGCGAGGGGCGCAGATACGCGGAGGCTAAGCGCAACCAAATCCCGCAGCACGTTAAGGAAACCGCCGCAAAGCTGCTATACGCGTCCGCCGGCAACATAAAAACCCGCCGTGCGGCGAAATTATTCGATATGTCGCGCCCGCCGGTTTGTTTGAAGGTGAAGGATTTAGACAGCCTTCCACGTTTAAAAAACGAGCTCGGACACCTAAAAACCCTGTGCCGGTTTGACATTCGTTTTAATGCATACGTCCTGTATGCCGAACGGCATGGTTATTTTTTGTCTCTTAACGAGGCACTGAATGCGCTTTTAGACGAATCGGGCATCAAACAGGAGCTTGCACGCTGCGGGAACGGCGTGTACCTTGTCAACGAGGCGGATGATAATGTAAATTGTGGATTGTGGATTGCGGGTTGCGAAAAAGACGGGAATAGTGTGGATTGTGGATTGAGGGTTGTGAATTGTGAAAAGGATGGTGGTGTAGGGCGGGGGCCTAGCCTCTCTGCCGCAAGCGGCATTGGGCATCAAGTCGGCAGGGGCAAGCCCCCGCCCTACAATTCACAATTCACAATCCACAATCCACATACAAAAAACAATTCACACGTAAGCAACCGTCCACCGCCAACTATAATCCGCCCCTGTGGCATCGGCGGCATAACGTCCGATTATGCGTTTGCGCTCGATGTATCGTCCGTCGCTCCGCCGCGCCCACTTAGCAACGTCATTTCGAACGGCCGCATCGGAACCGTAATCACAAGCGCGGGCGGTGGCTTTACGTTTTACAAAAACTCCTATTCCGAAAAAATTACGCGCATGCAAAACGACGCGGTGCTAGACTCGGCAAGCGAGCTCGTCGTATTCTCGGAAAATGGGAAAACTTGTCGGGGGGACGGACTCATCGACAAGTTCTATGGCAAAATGAATGTCAACAACTTGTCGATGAGTCCGCCCCCCCGACAAGTTCCCTCAATGCAACTTGTCGATGAGTCCGTCCCCCCGACAAGTCATGCAGTGGTGCACGGTTTGGGGTATTCGGAATTTAGATGCGAATATAACGGGTTTTTTACGAGTCAAAGGATGTATCTTGCGCCAAAGGCGGCGATCAAGTTTTATGACATAGAGGTGGAGAATTGCAAAGATGAGGAGAGGGCGGTTGAGGTAATGTTTGCCGCCGACATGGTGCTTGGGGACTTTCCGCACAATACGGTGCACGCGTTGGGCGTGAGCAGTGGTCAGTGGTCAGTGAACAGTGGTCAGTGGGAAGTTTTCAGTGATCAGTTAAAAGAGGATGGATTTGTATCCCGAATCCCGAATCCCGAATCCCGAATCAAGATCGAGAACCGCCTAAACGGTCTTGATACGTACATCTGTTGCTCACAGCCGCTCACCGGCTTCTCCCCGTGGCGCGAGGCGTTTACGGACGAGAGAGGGAATCTGACGCCGCTCAACCCGGTAGCGGAGGGTTCGGAGTTTTTTCCGGCGGTTAAGACGAAGATAGTCATCCCCGGCAAGGGAGTGAAACGCATTATTTTTGCGCTGGGGGAGGAGCGCGACGTCGATTTTTTGACGTGCGACGCGGCATATAAACAGGCAAAGGAGTTTTTCGGCAATCTGTCTTCTATCCAAATGCAGAGGCTTGAGGCGCAGCAAATTACAAATTACAATGTACAAATTACAAATGCGGATGAAAATGATACACAATCCGTAGGGGGCGATGCCTTCATCGCCCCGCACCATATGAATGATGTCGGTATCGGCGGGCCAGCGTGGGCATCGACCCCTGCGGGAATGAACGTAACCAATCCATCCCCGAACCCCGAGCCCCGAGAAATCGGTTTCGGCGGGTCGCAGAGGACTGCGACCCCTACGGGGAATCGGGAATCTTCGGTTACGGCTCTGCCCGGGGATGGGTTTACGATGACACGAGCGCAGCGAAGTGCCTCCGTAGGAGGTTCCGAAAGCCTGCCTTTCGGAATCAGCGTCCCCGTCCCCCTGACACCTCCCCCCGGCACGGAAATGACCGCCCGCACAACGGCAGGCGGGTCGCCGGGGACGGCGACCCCTACGGATGCAATCGGCTCAAGCGTAGGGGCTGCACGGTGTGCAGCCCGCGGGCCGGCGTGGGCATCGACCCCTACGGGAATGAACGTAACCATCCCGAATCCCGAATCCCGAATCCCGAATCCCGGAGACAGTTGTCAGTTGACAGTTGTCAGTTGCCAGCAAAAAGAAGATGGATTTGTATCCCGTCCACCGAACCCCGAATCCCGAATCCCGAATCCCGAATCCCGTCCCTCGGATCCCGCGCTCGATTTGGCCATCCTTTCCCGCTGGCTGCCTTACCAAGTGTACTCCTCCCGCTTTATGGCGCGCGCGGGGTATTATCAGGCGGGCGGCGCGATCGGCTTTAGGGATCAGCTACAGGATTGTCTCGCGCTTTTATACGTCGATACGGCGCTCGTGCGCGGGCATATCCTGACGTGCGCGGCGCGGCAGTTCGAAAAAGGCGACGTGCTGCATTGGTGGCATCCTCCGGCTGTCGGCGTGCGCACCCGTATATCGGACGATAGATTGTGGCTTGTCTACGTTGTGTGCGAATATATCGAATTCACCGGGGACGCCGCCATTTTGCGCGCCCGCGTCCCGTATTTAACGGGGCCAGGCGTTCCCGAGGGGGGCAAGGAAGTGTACGCCGCCTTTAAAGCCACCGAGCACACGGCAACCCTGCACGAGCACATCTTGCGCGCCTTAAAATTATCGTGCGATTCGCTCGGCGAAAACGGCCTGTGCAAAATGGGTACGGGGGATTGGAACGACGGCATGGACAAGGTGGGGGAGCGCGGGATCGGAACCAGCGTGTTTACGAGTATGCTGTTATATGCGTCGATTCAAAAATTCCTGCCGCACCTAAAAGACACCGCCCGGCGCGGCGCGTTTTTAGATGTGTGCGAGGGCTTAAAAAAAGCAATCAACCGCGCATGGGACGGCGAGTGGTTTTTACGCGCCTTTGACGACGACGGGCGGGCTTTGGGCTCTAAAAATTGCAGCATGGGTAAAATCGACCTGCTGGTGCAGGTTTGGGCGGTATTAAGCGGCGCGGGTGAGGAGGAAAAGTGCGCGCTTGCGCTATCCTCGGCGCTGGCAAGGCTTGTGGATGAAGAGCGTGGGATTGTTAAGCTGTTAACCCCGCCGTATACCGAATGCACAACGCACAATGCACAATGTACAATGAAGGATGTCACAATGACCGAAAATCAAGCATTGTGCGCTGTGCGCTGTGCGTTGTGCGTTGAAAAAAAGTCCCGAGCTTCGATCCCTGAGCCCGGAAACCAAAATTCATCTGCTTCCCTAACCCCTATCCCCTATCCCCTATCCCCTAAAACCGGTTACATCGCCTCCTACCCGCCCGGCGTGCGCGAAAACGGCGGCCAATACACGCACGCCGCCGTGTGGCTGGTGCTGGCGCTGTTAAAAACCGGACAAACGGAGACGGCGTGGCGCATATTCAGCCTATTGAGCCCGCTTTCGCACACGGACACGCCTCAAAAAGCCCTGCGGTACGGCAACGAGCCTTACGTTCTCTCTGCCGACGTGTACGCAGGCCCACTCAACACGGGCCAAGGGGGCTGGAGCTGGTACACGGGCGCGGCCGCGTGGTACTATAAGTGCCTTATAGAGGGCTTTTTGGGCGTAAAAATACGCGGCAAAAAGCTGTCCGTTGCCCCGAACCTCCCGGCAGCCATCCCCGATATTTCGTTTGCCCTGCGCCACAACGGCGGCGTTTTTAACATATCGATTGATAACACCGCAAAAAAAGGGGAATGGCGCGTCAAAGTCGGCAGCATCGTCATCGGAACCGGCGAAGTTGATCTTTGCAAGGCCTCCGCCGGAAAAAAAATCACGGTGTTTAGGGCAGAAGCGTGAAATTTTCTTGACTTTTTTGTGTGTAACCGCTATACTACCGCTCATGAGTGAAGAAAAACAACATGTGACGAGAAACTCGGGACGCCAATTGGAATCCGCTCGGCCGCCCCGTTACCTGGAATTATACGGGTGAGTAACCGGATCCGAGGCGTCGAAAGGCAGCGCGCCTGCGAAACCAAAGTAAACGAGAGCCAGAAGAGAGCTTTTTGCCTCTGTATACCTCTCTCCGTCGTCCTGAGCGGTCTTTCGGCGAGCGTAGCGAGTCAAAAGGGAAGTCGAAGGATCTCAACCTTTTGAAAAAGGCGCCTTTTTAAGGTGGAGATCCTTCGACTCGGCCACAAGATTCGTCGTGTATGTGGATAGGAAGGCCTCGCTCAGGACGACGGAGTGAGGAAAAACTCGGAGGTAACCGTGTACAAAAACATCATTTTCGACGCGGACGGCACGCTGTTAGACACGTTGCCCGGCATATACGCGGGCTTTAACCTCGTGATGGAGCGCTTTAACCGTCCGCCGCTGTCGCATGAGGACGTTAAACCGTTTATGGGTCCGGCGCTCGTGGAAACGTTTTCGATGCGGCTCGGGTTTTCGGCTAAGGATACCAAAAAGGCCGTCGCCCTGTACCGCGATTTTTACGGAGACGGGGGCTATGCGATGTGCGATTTTTACCCCGGAATCCCGGAGCTCTTGGACAAACTAAAATCCGCCGGTAAAATTTTGTGCGTCGCGACCAACAAGCCCCAAGTTTTTATCGACCGGATACTGCGGGAGAAAGGGTACTTTGACCGATTTGCCGTTGTCGCGGGCCCCGATTTATCCGAAAAAACGTCTGACAAGGCAACCCTCGTCCGCCGCGCGATTTGCGACAAGGCGGCGGTAATGGTCGGCGACCGCTACATAGACATTTTGGTTGCCGATGCTTGCGGTATCGACTCCATCGGCGTCCTGTGGGGCGCCGCGCCGGAAGGGGAGTTTGACAAGTACCGCCCGACGCACAGAGTGAAAGACTGCGGGGAAGTGTATGATTTAGTGATAAGTGATAAGTGATAAGTGATAAGTTAGGGATAATTGTGATTGGGTACAGTAAAAATGTTTTTCTTTTCCTAAGGAACAAAAGACATTCGCTCATATTTGCATACGCACTTATCCTAAACTTATCACTTATCACTCATCACTCATCACTTTCCAAGAAGGAGTTCACCATGAAGAACGCGTCAAAAACCCTCTTACTCGTCATTACCCTCTTGCTTACAGCGGCCATGCTGTTTGGCTGCGGCAAACCGGACAACCCCGCGCACAAGTGCGACGACCCCGCTTGTACGATTTGCAACCCGGCGCATAGCTGTACCGACCCGGCATGCCCGATTTGCAACTCCGCGCATGCTTGCACGGATCCAGGCTGTCCGATTTGCAACCCCGCGCACGCTTGCACGGATCCGGCCTGCCCGATTTGCAACCCGGCTCCGGTGGCTATGCCAAAGCCGATGAATATCGGCTATGACGCGGCCGCCGGAAAAATTTCGTTTGCTTTCGACGCGGTCGCGGGTGCGGACAGCTATACGGTAGAGCGGGCGGGCAGCCGTTTGGGCACATACGCGCAAATCGGGCAGCTCGATGCGGGCACTTCCTCCGGAAGCGGTAATGAGGTAACTTTCGCCGACGCTGCGCCGAACGCCGATAAATACGAAAATTACTACCGCATTACGGCAAAAGCGGGGGCGACGGCTCTAAAAACCTTTACGATGTCGCTGGAACAAAAGCTGTTCGGCGATTACACGCTGTTTTATGACATTAAATACGATTCAGTGGCCGCAATCAACGCCGACATCGAGCGCGTCTACCGCATTTTCACCGACCCGGCGGAATTCGGCGCGGGCGAATTTTCTTCCGACCGGTACGCGCTGTATTTTAAGCCCGGCGATTATTCCGCTTGCGCCAACGTTAATGTGGGCTATTACACGCACGTCACGGGACTCGGCAAATTGCCGACCGACGTCAAAATCCGTTCCGTAAAAACGCCGCCCGAGCGCCCCTCGAACGGTTCGTTGTGCAACTTTTGGCGTTCGATTGAGAACCTGCAGGCGGGCGCTGCGGGCGGGAGCAACACCTTCAACTGGGCGGTTAGTCAGGCCGCGCCCGCCCGCCGCATTTATTCTCCGGGCAGCGCGGTATTCGACAGCGGCGGCAACGCCTCGGGCGGGTACGTTGCCGACAGCTACTTCGAAGCGGCGGCGGGCTCCGGGCCCCAACAACAATATTACACGCGCAATTGCCGGCTGGACCGTCCGATTAACGGCGTCAATTGGAACAACTTTTTGCAGGGGAACACGCTGCGCACCGGGTCGCAGCCGTCCAACTGGACCGCGACCTCCGGCAAAGACACCAACATCGCAAACACCCCCGTCATCCGTGAAAAGCCGTTTTTAATCCTCGACGAGGGCGAATATAAAGTTTTTGTACCCGCTTTGCGGCGCGATGCGGTAGGGCCGTCGTGGACGTTTACCGACCCCGGCGCGGGCACGGCGGTCGGCATCGATAAGTTTTATACGGCGATTGCGGGCAGAGATTCGGCGGCGACGATTAACGAAGCTTTGCGCGCCGGCAAAAACGTTTTCTTTACGCCCGGCATCTACGAGCTTGACGCCCCGATTCAAGTCAACCGTGCCGACACCGTTGTGCTGGGAACCGGCATGGCGACGCTGGTTCCCTCCGACTCAAACCGTTACGGCGCGCTGCTGGTCGACGACGTGCCGGGCGTAACCGTCGCGGCTCTCATGTTCGATTCGGGCAAGGATTCGGTGTATTTGGCGCGCATCGGCGATCCCGGGGCCAATAAGTCCCACGCCGACAACCCGACGGTGCTGTCCGACTTAATTTTTAGGAACGGCGGCTTCCGCGTGGCCTCTAACGTGGATGTCGCGCTCCAAATCAACTCGTCCGATGTCGTTTTGGATCATTCGTGGATTTGGCGCGCCGACCACGGCAAAACCGAGCTTAAACTCGGCGGGACGTCCGGCATTACGTCAAATTCGCCCGCCTACGTGGCGATTAATAACGATCGCCAAAAATCCGTCGGCTGGACGATGAACACCTCAAAATACGGCCTGCTTGTAAGCGGCGACGACGTGACGGTGTACGGCTTATTTGTCGAGCACTTTCAGGAGTACCAAACGCTGTGGCTCGGGGAGAACGGCCGCACGTACTTTTATCAATGCGAATTGCCCTACGACCCCACCAATCAAGCGGCGTACATGAGCCACAACGGAACGGTGAAGGGCTTTGCCGCGTATAAGGTGGGCAACGGTGTTACCACCCACTTTGCGGCGGGCCTCGGGATTTACGAGGTTTTTAACCGCACCGACTCCGAGCGGGGCAATTCGGAAATCGTAAACGTGCAAAACGCAATCGAAGTTCCGCACGCGCCCGGCGTACGCATCCAACACGCCTGCACGATGGGGCTTGGAGCCAAGCGGGCGCAAAGCGACATAAAGTTTGTCATTAACGGCACGGGAGAAAGCTCTAACCATAACAATGCCCAAGGCCCGCACCGCGTCGTCGAATTTTGCAACGGGACGGTAACGACGAACCCTGCCTTCAGCACCGCCGTCGCCCCCGCCGACGAGGTGTTTATCATCCCGGACGGCGGAAGGCCGGCAAAAATCGTTCCGGCGTGACGGTTTTCTTAAAATAGGTTAAGAAATATTAAAATACGGTTAAATCTTAAATAATCGGGGGCAATGCGGTTGACAAAGCGCACTTTTTGGCTTATAGTATCGGTATAAGCGGCGATCGGCTTTATAACGCCGCCTCAATCAGTTAATTTTGAAAAGCGAGGACAAAAAACGTGGGATTACTAAAAAATATCGAATGGATGAGCCCCAACAAGAGCACGATCGTTTACAAGCTGGACTTAAAAAACGATTATGTTTCCAAGGGTTCGGTACTGACGGTGCGCGAGGGGCAAAACGCCATTTTTTGCCATAAGGGCAAGATGGCCGACGTGTTTTTGCCGGGCTTTTATAAGCTCGACACCAACAGCATCCCGATTTTGACCAAATTGATGAGCTGGAAATACGGGTTCGAAAACCCGTTTAAATCCGACATCTATTTCGTCAACACGCATCAGTTCACCAATTTTAAGTGGGGAACCGTCAATCCGATTTTGGTGCGCGACAAGGATTTCGGCGCGGTGCAGGTGCGCGGGTTCGGGACGTATTCGTTCAAAGTAGACGACCCGTATATCTTTATGCAGGAGCTTTCCGGCGCACATTCCACTTTTTCTACGAGCGAGATTACCGATTACCTGCGTTCTAAAGCCGTGATGTGCGTCACGACCGCCATCGGCGAGAGTAAGGTTCCCGTATTGGATTTGGCGGGCAATTTAATGGCGCTTGCGGAAATGGTCGAAAAATACATGCGCCCCGAATTTAAAAAGCTCGGGATTGCGCTTACCAAGCTCATTTTTGAGAATTTTTCGTTGCCCGACGAGATTCAAAAGGCAATCAACAAGCGTACCATCATGACGATGGAGCGCGAGACGTTGGACGTCCATATGGCGCACGCGCAGGCCGACGCCTTAAAAACGGCTGCCGGAAACCCGGGCGCGGGCACCATGATGGGTCCGATGATGGGCGTAGGCATGGGCATGGGCATGGGCAACATGATGGGCAATATGATGGGGCGGCAGATGCAGGGCATGGCGGGCGGCAATATGGGCGGCGGGCCGCAAAAGGTTCCGTGCCCCAAATGCGGTGCTCAAATCAATGCCGGCGCCAAGTTCTGCCCCGAATGCGGGCAAGCAACGGGCGAGGTCTGCCCCAAGTGTAAAGCACCCGTAAAATCCGGCGCCAAGTTCTGCCCCGAATGCGGCACATCGCTGCAGGCGTCCTGCCCCAAATGCGGCAAGGGCGTCCCGGCGGGCACCAAGTTCTGCCCGGAATGCGGGGAGAAAATTTAGTGATAAGTGATGTGAGGTCACTGATCACTTAAAAGAAGGAGCTTGGATGAGCGAAAAGCCACAAGATGCCCCCCAAAACTACGATTCCGAAACCGTCTACGACAAGGCGGAAAAAGCGACGGCGATATCCAAATGCGGCGCGTGCGGCGCAAACCTTGTCTACCGTCCGGATACCGAGTGCCTTTCGTGCAGCCATTGCGGCAACCAGGTCGGGTTTGCCTCCTTTCAGAGCGTAAAGCTGCCGTTTTCACAGCTTTTGGCGGGGCAGGTCGGCAAGTGGACGGATACGCACGTGTTTCAGTGCAGCAATTGCGGCGCTAAAGAAATCCTGTCAAGATCGGATATCGCCAAGTCCTGCGGCTTTTGCGGAACCTCGAATGTCGTTCAAACGCAAGAGCTCTCGGGCTTAAAGCCAAACGCCGTACTGCCCTTTAAACTCACCAAAGAAAGCGCAATCGAGCGCGTGATTCAATGGACCAAACGCAAATTCTTCGCGCCGCGCCGGTTTAAAAACGACGTATCCCCCGAGGACGTGGACGGCGTATACAACCCGGCGTTTACGTTCGACACGGCCACCGTGACGCGTTACGAGGGGCGCTTAGGGAAAACGGAAACGTACACGGTTATGGTCAACGGCAAGCCGTCCGTGCGCACCAAAACGGTATATTTCAACATCTCCGGCACGTATGCGGGCGATTTTAGAGACGTTTTGATTCATGCCTCGTCTGTCGTTAAGCCCAAAGATTTATCTAAAATCCAGCCGTTCGACACGGCCCATTCTAAGCATTATTCTAATAACTACTTGTTCGGGTTTGTCGCAAACCAGTATGAAAAAGACGGCCGGGTTTGCTGGGATGAGGCAAAAAAGCAAATCGACGCCCGCATCAAGGCCGCGATTTTGCGGCAGTACACCTACACGACGGTGCAGTCGTTCCGGGCCGACACGTCGTACAACAACCTGTATTTTTCCTACCTGTTGCTGCCCGTTTACATCGGCCACTGCGATTGGCGCAAGAAGGTGTACAACTTCTTTGTCAATGGCTCCACCGGAAAGGTATCCGGCAAAACGCCCGTATCGCCGGTTCGCGTCGGAATTGTCGCGGGGCTTGCCACGGTGCTCGTCGCGGCGGCGATCGCCTTAGCCGTAATTTTCGGAAACCCCCCCGCATAATTCTTGCACTACTGCACTACTGCACTACTGCACTACTGCACTACTGCACTACTGCACTACTGCACTACTGCACTACTGCACTACTGCACTACTGCACTACTGCACTACTGCACTACTGCACTACT
>WQYM01000058.1 GCA_009781235.1 Bacillota bacterium | reverse complement strand
TGGGGCGGGTTTGGGGGGCGGCGCAGGGGGCGTTGTGTTCACCTCCAATACTTTCGCGCGTAAGACCGCCATGCGGTGCGTGGAACGCACGTAGGCGCAAATTACAAAGCCCTTGTGATACTTGGCGGAGCCCGCAACGGTGAAAGTCTTGGATATGCTTCCGCCCGTTCCTCCCGTAATCTTATAGCACTTCCCGGCGGATACGCCCGTGCTATTGACGGTGGCTGCGTTGTCCATAGTCCACCCGCTCGTCCAGTCGACCGCCGCCGCGTTGTTGCGCGCAGTGTCGCATAATGTCGCCGAGACATCCTCGTCACCGTTGGTTTTAACAAAATTTAGCGCGGGTTTTATGTTTACGCCGCTCCAGCCGCCGGAAACCGGAGGGGCTGTTTCTTCGTACGAATATACGCAATCCCCGTTCCGGTCAAAGCCGTACACCGTGCTCATGCCGTTATGGGTAACTTTACGGCGCCGTGCCCCGGTGGAATCGATCGCCCACATGCGAGTTTGAGCCGTGTCCGGCGTAACCGAGTTAATTGCGACCGCGTCGCCGGAGGAGTCATACACCGCATTCGGTGTGGAACCGCTATACTGGTATCCAAGCCTTCTTCCCGTAGGGTCTACGATATCCGTTACCAAACCTGACGCTTCGGAAAGAAGTTGCGTTCTATCCACGCCGCCGCTGATGTCATAGTAAATATTTTTCAGACGGTGATCCGAGTTGCCTTGGTAATTAAAGTATACGTCCTTTTGAATGTTCGTAGGATTTGCGGTCACAGACGCGTTCGGGACAGTTGACTTAACGGAAGACAGCCGGTTGTAGGCGTCGTAGGCAAAGTTAATTTGACGAATCGGATCATAGGTATAGGGATCCAAGAAGTTTGGATCGTAAATACGGAAAATTTTTCCGGGGCTCGCATAGTCAATGTTTATACTGCAGCCGTTCACGTCAACCAGCGAATATAACCAGCCGTCGGGGTTAAAGTGTTTTTGATTACCGTACTTATCCGTCAGCGTATGCCAGCCGTAGCTCCCGGTTACTACCGTTGTTTCGTCTTGTTCTAACACATACGCGCCTTTGTCTTGGTTCTGCACAATTATGTGCTCGTCGCCGTCGCCGTCGATGTAGGATCTAAGTGGATTCGAATCCAAATCGGTTTTGCTCGACCATCCGATATATTGATGGAAATTCGTGCGCCAGCATTTTCCGCAGTATGTTTGATTGTACGGTTCCAACGCCCCGGCTCCCGACGCCTCTAAGGCTGAGTTATATACGTGGGACAGCGTAATCGGCAAAAGCGGGTGCTCCAGCGTCAAGTCGTGATGGATGATTTTTACATCGCCCATCAATAGGTCCAGCGTGCCCGTCCCGGCGCGGTTTAAGCTGTGGGTGAGCGTTTCGCCGCCACGGATTTTTTCGAATTGATATTCGACCTCTAGATATGAGGCCGCGCCGGGATATTGCGTGTAAAGGTAACCCTGGGGAGTTCCGACCGTTTCGACTAATTCTCTCAACTCGAAGCCCTTAAAGTCGGAAGCCTTATAAATGTCCGTAACGTCGAGCGTGATGCTTCTATTGTTGGGGTCTCTTAAATCGTAATAAGAGCTGTTGACGCCGAACGTATTTTTTGCGTCGTCCGGGCAATTGCCGGAAGTTCCGAGCGCCCGCATTGCCTCGTGGACATCGGCAGAAACCATGCCGGAGGCCGTCATGGACGACCAATTAATGTTTACGGGCATATTGCCCGTAATTTTGCGGACTTGTACATGCAGGTTATCCCACGAATAGCCGCCTAACGGGCCCGTATTATAAACCGCGCGTATAACCAATTCGTTTGGTACTATATTGGACACAAAAACGCACGTCCGTAATTTCCCAGTATTATAATACCCGAATGAGTGGCCAATGATTTGGGGAAATGTACCCGATTCACTGATGGTTTGGCTGGTTAATCCGTTATTGTAATAGTAGCCAAACTTGATTGTCGGATCGATAATTACCGGGAACTCGCGCTCTGCGCTCTCAATCCACTCGGCGTCGGGCTGGACAGCTAAGACATATGCGTCGTCGGCCTCTTGCGTCAGACGATACGTTACGGCGTCGCTATACGCGCCGCTTTTGTCCGTCATGTCCGCCGCCGGCAGGGTAAATACCGGTTCTTGCACATCCTCGGCAAGCCGCGAGAAAAGCAGTACGCTTTTGCCGTCCGAAGCCAATTCGGCCCGCAAGTTTTTCGTCTTTAGCGTAAAGGCGTATTCGTAGCCACCGGAGATGCTTTTTACGATGATGCTTTCTTTCAGCTTCGCGCCGTCCAAAGCAAACTGCAAATCCGCGCCCGGCACAAATTCGTCGTAACGCACCTCTGCGCGGTTGCCGCCGAGGTGAATGTTCTCGGCCCGTTTTCTGGTCAGCTTGCATTCCGGCCGGGCATAGTTGATAACAACCGCTTTGCCCGTGCTTGCTTCGGAATCGCCGCCGTCGGCGTTTTTACGGTTCTTAAAACCGAACATAAGGGTATGCTCGCCCTTGGTTAACACCGCGATTTTGCCGCCGGATAAGTCCCGCGCCATTTTTACTTTGACCGCACCGTATTTATTCGCGTAGCCGTCGAAGTCGAACGGGTCTTCGGGGCTGACGGCGGCGCATTCGACAAGCTCGTTGTCAATTTCGCGGAAGGCTTGTTCCGATTCGTTCCAATAATGGACCGGCGTTTCGAAATACCGCGCTTTGTACGTGCCGTTGCTGGTTTTAAAATGCTTTGCGCATTCTTTGCGGCGGGTTTTGTCCTCGTACAGAAGCAACGAGCCCGCTTCTTTTTCATCCGCAAAATAGTTTTCCACTTCGCGGATTTCTCCGGATGCTTTGTCCGGCGTTTCGGTAATGTTTTCCGTTTCCGGCAAACCGTTTTCCGCTACGGCGTCTATTTTTATGCCGCCGTTATTCTTTTTCTTTTTCATGATTTTTTTACTCCTTTCGGCGCTGTTGCGCCATTTTGGTTTTTTATTGTTTTTAAGAAACCCAAGGGCTGGCTGCCTTTCACCCTCGGAATCTCCTTGAAACCATGTTTTACGAATTCTTTTTGTTATCTTTTTTGTCGATTTGTTTTTTCGCGTAATTTTCTATTTTATTAAACGCAAATTGTACAAGGCATTCCACCCATGCGCGACGGATAAAGGGCCGGAACAGCATAGGGACCAGTGTCATCAAGCGTTCTACGGCAAAGTCGAATTTCTCTTTGCCTTCCGTAAAAATTGATTCCGCGCTATCGATTACGCCCCCTACAGATTTGTGTAGCTGCTCGCGTATGTAAAAATAATGGCTGACAAATGTACCGGCGAGCGATGCAACCCCTAAAACTATTGCTACGATATCTGCTATTGTAAACATGAGATTACCTCCTCGCTTCGCGTTTTCAATATAGGGCTCTGCCCCTTGCCGCTTTTAATTGCATTCTATCAAAAAGCCCGAAAAATGTCTTTGGGCACACTTTTTTGGTGAAAGGTAACTTATTTAGAGTATAAAGACGAAATTAGTGAACACTCCGCAAAATAAATAACATTCAATAAAAAATACATCATTCACTAATTTAGCGAATGATGTATTTTTTGTTGAATGAGGTTTATAATACGTTAGAAAGCTTATGAATGGGACAAGCATAACAAAAAAGCTTACTTTAAAAGTCGTTTCTAAAAAATACAGTAAAAACCTAGCCGGCTGCGCTCCTAATTACGGTTGCAGGCCGTCGAAACAATCCTAATCTGATAAGGTTTTTTTTCTGCCGATTTCGCGATAAATATTAGGAAGCGATGCAACAGCATCTTCGTCCAATAATTTGACGTCCGCCGGCATTTCTCTTACATGATAAGTGTCTGTCAAATTCGCGGAAATGATTTCCTCAATTTCTGCGGCGATGGCGTCTGATTTTGTGTTTAAAAGAATAATATCTAAAATACCGCATTCACACAGCAGAGCCAGTTTTATCAGCTCATCGCAATTAAGAGAGCGGTCATTGTTTTCTATTTTAGACCAGCATTTCTTAATGTCGTTACAAATAAACTTATCTAGCACCGACTGATCAAGCGCGATCCGTGCCTCGTTTAGTTCATTTTTTGAGAATCGTAACCCCGGGTATAGTTCTTTTTGTAGGTCTAAGACTCTCTTTATTTCTTCCGACACGAGCCTTTTTATTTCCCCAATCCCGATTTTCCCGCGTTTGCCCTTTCGCATATTGGCGATGCCCAGATTTTTCTTAATAATCGAAAGCAACATTGCCGCTTTTTTAGGATCCTCTTCTTCCGAAAGATCGAAAAGAGCTTTAAATATTTCCGAAAGACTTGATAACGATTGTTCGAATTCTTGTACAGCCTCTGCCCCGGCTCCCTTTCTATATATATAATAGATATTTTCCCCTAGGGCGGTTGTATATTCTTTTTCATTGAACGTAAGCACTTCTCCCAGTCGTATGTTTTTTAGGTGTTCGGCAGTTTTCTTTAAATCAATGCTGCCGCCGGCACAAAGCGCTTTATATAGCTCTATCGTGCTCGTTTGTTTACTTTTTTTGCTCATTCTTTTTTATAACCTCCCCGTTTCCACTTACCGCTGTTCGGATCGTAAGCGCACCTATTGCTTTTTCCAAACAAATCGCCCTTGACGCTCATGCCCAACGGCCTGCAATCCTTGCAACAAAAGCGGTACTCGCAATCGCTGCATTCTTTGACTGACTCTTTTGTTAATTTCCAGTACTTTGACAGTTCGTCGGAGTTCAGGATATCTGCGATGCTCTGCTCATTAACATCTCCAATAAGCAAATTTCTTGAAAAAATACACGGGATTACCTTCCCGGATGAAGTTATCGCAAATTTCCCCGACCAACAGGTATTATTGGATAATGCATTTTCAAAAAACTTCTTATCCGCACGGAACCCCGCTTTTTTAATAAAACATGAATTTATTATGCGCCGGCTCGTGGGAATGTGCGCTTGCTGGGGCCCGCCTATCAAAGGTCGTATTACATCGTAGCCGTTATACTTAAATCCCATACTTTTTATAAAGCTTTTTATTTCCGTTACATAGTCTTGGTTTTGTTGCATGATGATGACGGAAATACTGACGGGGACGCCGTAATGCTTTAAAATTTTTAAATTTTCGACCGTCTTATCAAAGCTTCCTTGGATTTGAGTTATGGCATCGTGAATCTCGGCGTTATGTCCGTACAGAGAAACACTGACATGAATTCCATTTTTCTTAAGAAATTGTACCCTCTCCTCGTTGAGCAGAACGGCATTCGTAAATAGCGCAATGCTTTCAAAATCAAGGATTTTCGCATATTCTAATAGCTCATATACACCGTCAAAAAGCAGCGGCTCACCGCCGATGAACTGAACGCTTTTACAGCCTGTTGACGATAATTCCGCTAACAGTGTCTTCCATTTTTCTTTTGCAAGCGTATCTACGGCTCGCGCTTGCCCAACCGCCTCCACATAGCAATGTATACATTTTTCGTTACAGCGCTCGGCTAATTCAAGCCAAACATGGCTTAGTCTGGGCGGCGTCTGTAACGGGAATTCGTATGTCGAAAAACTTTTCTCGGAAGAAATCAAAGACGCTTTTTCAAGTTCGTTCAAGAATTTTTTTTCCGCTTCATCAAAAGTATCCTTTTGTCCGTTTGCTATATTGCCCAATAATTCTTGCGCGCCACTACTAATCAAATATACCATCTTGGAGTTAAAGTCATAAATCGCCCCGCCCTTTGCGCCAGAAACAAAAGCGACTTCTTCATTTAGCTTCAAAATAGTCTTATCCATAACGCTCACTCCACAAGCATAAAAGGGTTGTCCTCTGCTATCGGCATAGCATATCATACAATCATATAGTTGTCAACCAAAAAAAGGCATTTTACAAAATATTTTTTTAAAATCCAAAATTCGTTGACTTTCAACAAAAAAATATTTTGTAAACGACACATATAATTGTTTTTAACAAATATTTTTTAAAAACCTACAAAATATGCTTGATTTTTTCATAATTCGCGTGTATAATGACGATATTGAAAACACCTTAAGGAGTACATAACCGATGAACAAAATCAAAGAACTAAGGGTTTTGCGTGACAAAACTCAAAAAGAAATTGCCGACGAGTTGAAGATATCTCAACAATCATATGCAAGATACGAATGTCTTGATATCTACCCTCCCGGCACCATATTGAAACACCTTGCGGATTACTACAATGTGACAGTCGATTACATATTAGGAAGACCAAAAAATGAAGATTTGGTAGCCAGCGATGTCAGGATGCTGGCAAAGGATATGAACTCTTTTAAACATCAGGAGCCGGATGAATTCGAAAAATTGAAAAAAATTATCCTCATTTTTATGCAAAAGCCCGACGTCAGTTATGCATAATACATAATTCGTTGTTTTACGAAAGGGAGATGCTATATGTACTTGCAAGATCCAAATTATATACGAGCAATAAAGAAGTCTACAAACCTTGCAATTCTTGACATAGAAGGAAAGTTGCCGATAGATCCGCTTGAACTAATACACAAGCATGGATGGCAGGTGTTTACGTATAGCGAGGTTGCCTTGGAATCAGGCCAGAGCATACAGCAGGTTTGTAAGTATTTCCATTCAAATGAGTCAGTTACCTTTTGTAATTATGCGAATCCGGACTACCCGCTGTATAAGATCTTTTATAACGACACGCTTTCGATTAAAGAAATAAATATGGCTTTAGCACATGAAATCGGGCATATAACACTTGGACACTTCTGTGACCCTGCCGTTACCAGACTCAATTTTAGCCTAAACACAATAGTGAATCCAGAGATTGCGCCTCATTTAGAAACCGAAGCAAATATTTATGCCATAAATTTGCTATGTCCTGCTCCACTCTTTGACGTGTATAAGCTTGGAGAAGATGATATTATAGCCGCTTTTAATATATCTTCGGAAACAGCCAAATACTGCTTGAAATTTAACAGACTTTTAGCAAAGCTCATTAAACTTGAAGACAGGCGCGAAATCACAAAAAAATTCGGATTCGCCATTCGAGAGAAGGTTTTTAAGCCTAAAACGAAACGTCCCTAAGCTTTATCTCTAGTTATATAACCGCTTCGCTTTAATAAGCGCGGCGGTTGTTTTTTTGTGGATGGCCATATCTAATGTCGAATAATAAAGAAGAAAAAAATTGTTACTTGCCTAATTTTTGTTGACAGCCCAGCCAATTGAGTGTATAATAAGGAAATCCACTCAATTGAGTGATAGGAGATACACTTTATGGACGGTTGGCAAGTCGTGGTTCCTGAAAACGGATTGTTAAAGGGACAAAGAGAAAAACTCGGAATTACGCAAGAGGAAATTGCAAAAAGGGCGGGAATTACGCTCAAGCAATATCAGCGGTATGAGAAGCATAATGTCCAGCTTTCAACCGCGTCATGGAAAATAGCTAATGCGATTTTATCGGCATTAGAGCTTGATGCAACCGCATTAGCAAACGGCGATTATTGTTTTAGAGCTTTGCGGGAGGACGAGTTTCTTCGCAAAGCAACCAATTCGAGTCATGAAGAATGAAACGGAAATTTTGCTTGAAGCCCGTAAAAAACTAGGATTGACGCAACAGCAGGTCGCAGACAAAGCGAGAATTCATATAAATCAATATCAGAAATTTGAGAGCGGCACCCGGAAGCTGACTTCCTCGTCCTTTAGTATTGCGAGTGCGGTTCTGCAATCCTTGGGGCTTGACGTAACCGCTTTTGCGCGTGGGGATTATTTCGGTCAAAACGAAGTAAACCGTGAATGAAGTCGTTTGTTACGCTAAAAAGGCAGACTGCCGTCGTCCTCTATGGGGATAAGCTCAAACGCGGACTGTTTCGCACCTAAAAGTACACCGGTTATCTTGCTTACAGGCGAATCTTTTGAAATGTCGAAATTGAAAACCTTGTGGATGCGGCGCAGAAAGGCGGCCCATGTTTCGGGGTGGAGCTCTTGCACCTTTTTATATTGCGCCACAAGCGGCAGGTTGGTGATGATGAATATTTTTGTAAAGCAAGCTATTTTGTTGTTGTAGCGGGCCGGCAGGCGCATGGGGTAAATATCGAGGAAATTCAGCATCATGTCGATGCGGATTTGCGACCGGAACTCCTCGAAAACGATTACGTCCTCGTTGTTGTAATTATCAAATACGTTGCCGTCGTAGTCCGTGATGCGGTAGACGTTTTCGTCGCCGTATTTATCCATCACAAAACGTGTTTTGCCGACGCCGGCTTTTCCGTAAATGTAGGTTACTTCTAAATCGACGCGGCGCATTCTGCCGAATTTTTTGAGGACTACTTGCTGACGGAACCTATCCGCCCAGCTCATGTGACGGGCATATTTGCCGTGATGCTTGCGGGAAAGGTCAATCTCGTCCAAGGCGCCGCCCTCTAAATCGTCCATGATTTCGGTGAGGTCGGAGCGCTCGCCGCTCTCGGCAAAGGTGCCGTGCTCGTATGTATTGGATAGTTTCGTGTGCGCCTTGTCGGCGTGCGCGCCTATTTTGAAAACGTAATCGCGGGCCTGCGTTTTGGTGCCGTTACGGTGAAAGATGGCCCCGTTTACGCCGATCGTGGCATCGGAAAAATAGCCTTTTATCGTGCTGAACCGCTTGGGCGCCGAAAATTCGATATACCCTTGGTGATGCTCGGTTCCGACTGGGTTGCCGTCCGTGCCGTCGCCCTTTTCGCGCCCGAAGCAAAAGTATTTGACGTTGACGAGGGTTTTGAGGTAAGCGAAAAACTCATCCTCCGTCATCTTGGGATTATTAACCGTGAATACCCAATCACGTCCTTGGGTGTCTTTCTTGGAGGTGATTTCTTGGGTGATGTCCTGTTGTTCAGGCGCAGTAGTAGTTGTGTTGTCCATAAAATGGTTCTCCTTTTGGTTAGATTTTTGGTTAGATTTGTGGTTAGATTTTGGTGTAGTTTTGGGCTGAATTTAGGATACAATGATACAGGGTGGTAGGGTAATATTATACCTACCACCCCGGAATTTTTGGGTAAAAGCGGCTGTCGGCTGCGTGGCGGGGGCTGGCTGCGCCACACGCTCCCCGCGCACCGGGCCGATCGGCCGCCTTGCTTTTACAAGGTTTCGGAATTGACGAGTTCTAAAATCCTTTCCTGCCGAATTTTGCAATATTGGGAAAGAGCATTGACGACTTTTTCTTGGAAAATCTCGAATTCGTCAAAGGTCATTCCGAGTTTTTCTGCGATACGTTCGTCGAAATAAAAATCCCAATAATTTAACGCCGTCCACGCTATATGGGCTATTTTGTAGCTTTGTTTTAATCGCTTTAATAACCGCTTGCGTTGTTTTCCGGCTTGGTGTTTAGATAATAATTTTTGCTCGCTCATAGGTTTTGATTTCCTCCTTTTGAATCAATAGTTCGTTCTTAAAATGCCGCGTATCGTATTTTAACGACTTCACGGGTATCTTAAAGCGGCGTTCTACAATCTCGCCGTATTTTAAGGTGTGGTATTTGTCGGGTTTTTCCGGGGGCGGCAGACACTCCAACGCGCTCTCATACTTGGTATATGTAATGGTTGAAACGATAAGATAATCCCCGTGGTCTTCTACTCCTAATGTGTGAATGAAGGCTCCTTGTTGCTCTCTAATTTTGTCCCACGGACGGTTGAGCGCCTGCGAATTGGTGTGCAGATGAGAATCGTAAAGGTGGCGGCGCAAGGCTAAGTGGATCGGGAGTTCGCCGTAGTTGTGGTTCAACTCCTTATTAAATTGGGCGCCGAGATACACCCCCGCGTCCGAGATATAAAAGTGAAAATTTTCCTCGAAGTTCGGCACAAATTTCTGCGTTGTGCCGTTAATAAAGTCCTCGTAACTATTTCCTCCGACGTTTAATTCCCGAATGTCCCGCACTTCCGTTTGACTATTATAGCGAAGATTGCTATAATGTTTCTTGGCGTGCAGATTGATGGTGTGCGCGAAAATTACATCTTTTCCCGTACCGCGCAGTCCGTAAACGGCGACGTCAAAATTCTCGAAAGCGTTTTTCAGCCACTCGTCTTGAAAATACCAATACAGTGTTTCCAGATTCTCTTTCCGCCAAAAGCGCCGCGTTATTACGATAATCACGGCGACGAGGATTAGTAGGACTAACCCCGCGCCGCCGTACATGAAATACTTTTCCATGATTTCAAATTTTCCTTATTCCTTAATTTTTTTGCGTTTGAAGATGAGCCGGAACAGTAAGCGAAACGGCATAAACAGGATGCAGGCAAGCTTTTTGAACAGAAGCCACGCTAATTTAAGCAAAAACGCAATTATCAGCACGAGCGCCGTTATCATTTAATATCGCGTACCTGCCGTGCACGTTTAAGCATGGATACGCCCTTAATAACGAAGTAGAGCATCAGAAAGCCCGCGAGGACGACGCCGACTAAGATAAGCACGTCCAAAAAGTTAGAAAGAAAGCCTTTGGACGTGCCGCCCCCGCCGAACAAGTTTTTGAACGCCGCGCCGATAGTACCCCAAAACCCAAGCGACGGGTCGTTTTCTTTAAGGTTTAGAGCGCGCCGGAGCTGGTCCTCGTCATCCATCCTAAAAAGCATTCGCCCGGGGTCGATTGCGGAAGTGTAATGCCCCATGTCGCCCATCTTGCGCAAAACGTCATCCCTGGATTTTGGACTATACGGCTGCACACCGTCGAGATTCATAAGCCTTGAATCGGCGTTCACCGTAATACGGTTGCCCACCACGTCGCGTAACTCCATCGTCGCCGGATAGAAGCGAATCAGCAACAATGTTTCGCGGTTGATGCAAGCAAAAGTAGAGTTCCCAACGACATGCGTTTTCCGGTTGACGAAGACTTCCTGACCGTCCTCATCGTATACGGGTTGCAGAATTCCATCCATATCCTTTACCTTTAATTTGACTATTTTCTGTCCTGCCGGCGCGTCATGGTCTAACGAAAACTCCTTCCTGCGCTCCAATTCTTCCCGCAACTCCATTTGTTCTTCTTCTGTCATATCTGCCCAAATTTCCTCAACAATTTCGTTGTATTCCTGTTGTTGTTCGACGGAAGGCGCGGGCGGCGTGTCGTCCGTCCGTTGGGCGGGGTCGTAAGCGTCCGTGATATTGGACGGCGGCGGGTCTTTTTGAAAGCTCGTCACAATTAAGGAGGCAACTAAAATGACGACCATTGCGATAGCGAGAATAGGAAGCCAAATCCAAGTCTGTTCCGCGTCCATTTGTTCGCCGTCTTGACCGTATGCCGCAGGCACAACCCCATACGCATAGGGCGCTACGCCACGCATATTACCGTTACCGTGCGCCATCGGAACGGCGCCGCCCGTATTACCCGCGTTGTGACGATACGAAGCCGGGCTTGCTTGAATCCCGCTCCCCGAATACTCTACGGAGTTAAGGCGCAAGGGTTCACCCTCGGGCGTATCGGTGGCGGCCTCGGCTGCGCGGGCCATATAATCATTGCGTATTTCCACTAAATCGGGGTTAGCCGAAGTTAAGTCCCACCAGTATGCGATTTGTGGATAGTAGTGTTCCGGCAAACCATAAACGCCGTCGATATGATAAACTGCACCGTCTTTGCGGTCGCCCAAATCAAACGTCATATCGACCGTTTTATAACCGTCATTCACGGAAACCGCCCAACGTTCTTCATTCGTGAACGTGCGCCACTCGAAATATTGGTTAATTTCCAAGTAGTTCAGCGTCATAATACGTTGTTGCGGATCGTCGGGGCGCACTCCTTCCTCTTGTCGGACGTATCCCCACAGCTTCGCCCACTCGTTTGCCTCGTTCACAAGGTCGATGATAACGTAATCCGTGTCCTCGTTCTCGGTAATCGCCAATCGCTTTGAAGACAGCGGCGAATAATCGAAATAAAGGCGGGAAACGTATATCAAGGTTTTGTTTTGCGTCGCCCGAAGCACCATTACGTCAAATTCGTTGTTAATCTCGACAAGCGACAAGGTGTTACCCGCACCCGATGCCGCCATAGGCGCAGCCGTTGATGCCGAAGCCGTTTGAGGGTTCGCGGTAAAGCGGACGATAAACGCCGTCGCCCCCAAGACAACCGCCAACAGGCAGACCATAGCGGGAGCCGCTAACTTCTTAATCTTTTTTTTCATGCCTTAGCCCTCTCTTTTTGCCCGGATAATGAAGCCGGAAGCGACGCCGATTCCCGCCAACCCGACGCAGACCAACAGCCAAATCCAATATGCCGCAAACCAATTTCCGACGCGCCCGAAAAAGCCCGGTGGACTACCGGCGCCCGTGCCCAATTCGGCGTGTACGCTCATGTTGCCCGTAAGCACGGTGTTGACGCTCAACGCGTTGTGCAAGTACGGATCGGAGAATAGCGCCGTTAAGATTTCGTTATCCGTTTGGGCGGCGGCGACGGCCTCGCTTAGGGACGCGCCATAAGGCACCTCGACCGTGGTGTACACCGAGCCGTTTACATAAAAAGTTACGGTTAGGATTATTTGCTCGAACCCCGCATACAGCGTTACGTTGCCCGTCATAGACGTAATCGGCACATAGCTTACCGTCCGCAGCTCGTCCAAAAACCAACCCGTAAACGTAAACCCCGTGCGGCTCGGCGCGGCCAGAGTTCCGGCGGCGGTGAGCGCGGTAACATTCTTTTGCGGAACGGTTAAGCCCGTAACGCCCGTAACATAGGTAATGTGATAAATTTTGACGATAAATTTCGCATACAGCGGCGTATTTTCATAGATAAGCTGTCCGGCGTAAGGGATTGTGAAATTTTCGTCCATAAACCACCCGCCGAAATCGTGATGCTCTAATTCGGGGTCGGGCGGCAGCGGGACGACGGGATATAGGCTATGTCCCCAAACAACCGTATAGCTGGCCGGGTTCCAATCCGACGCCCAGCCCGCAGGTTTTGAGGGCGCTTCGCAATAAATAGTGATTCCGGCAACGTCCGCAGGGTACATATCCCAAATAGCTTTACTGCCGACGGTTACGACGGACGCCGGAATGTACACGCTCGTTAAACCGTACTGTTGCGAAATAGCGTTGGCGGTGATCTCTTGAATCCCGGGCGAGATGGTGATGCTCGTCAACGACGCGTCTCCGAAATACCCGACCCGAATAACAGGCTTACCTTGGAACACGGCGGGGAGAACGACATCGCCGCCTCCGCAAGTTCCTATACTGACTTCCCAACCCGTGACCGCTGCCAACGTCGAAACGTCGTTAACGGACTCAAACCGCAAGCATTCCTCGGTCATCGGATCGCCGTCGAAATCGCTGAAATAAGCGTGAGCGCGTTTTACTTCACCGCCGCTCGTCATCAGCGCGAACGCTACCGTCATCATCAAAGCCAAGCCGAGCATGAGCGCGGCGAGCTTCAATTTGTGTCTAACAATTTTTTTCATAGTGTTTCTTTCTCCTCAAACCGCCGCCGCTAAATAAATTTGCCGTATTCGGCAGAGCGGCGGCGGCGTGTATAGAATTGTTTTGTTACCAAATAGGCTCGCCCTCGATGGCGCGTTTCTCGACTATGTAATCGTCGTAATCATCCAGTCCTTCCGCCCTCTTGAATGCTTTATAGCACTTAGGGCACAAATACAGATAGTTGATATACGCCTTATCCGAGGTAATGCCGCATCCCTTGCAACGGTAGATAATGCCGGGCAGTTGGTGCGGAATCCCGCTTACCGGCTTGGACGAGCCTTGCCCCTTATGAATGCCGGATTTGCCTTTCGGCGCGTCCGGCGTTATGCCTTTGGGGGTTTGCCGGGTTTTTCTTTCGGAGCGTCTTTGGCGGGCTTTTCGTAGGGCTTTATCGCCGCTTCTTTGGCTTGCTCCTTGGTTTTGCCTCTCGCCAATGCGTCCTTGTACTTGAAAAAACTCGCATGGTCGGTTTGGCATTGCAGGTAGCCGGAGCGTATGCCCTTCTCGAATTCCGTCAATTCTTTGCCTTCCTTGGGGCCCGCCGTGTGTACGCCGGCTTTGCGGTCGGTCGCGTACTTTGTGGCGCGCTTATGCGGAGCCCGCCAGCGGCGCTCTTTGTACTTTTCGTTCTTTGCTTCGTTAGACATTGTTTTTGTCCTCCATA